>JBIOTO010000134.1:0-13482 GCA_044865945.1 Solirubrobacterales bacterium | reverse complement strand
CATCCAGCGCAGGTGTCTCCACCACCGGCGACGGGCCCCGCCGCCCCCGACGCCGGAGCAGGGGTGAACGATTCCGCCGGTTCGGCCGGGGCGGCGGCAAGGGTGCTTTCCTGCTCCGCCAAAGCCTGCAGGGCCGCGGCCTCCATCGGGCTCATCCCGCCCGCGCTGTTGGCGCCGACGGCGACGATCCCCGAGGTGGCGACCAGCGAGGAAGCGACCAGCACGGCGAATTTCTTCCCGGTCAGGGTCTCGGCCGCGGCGGCGGCCTTGACAACGGCAGCGGAGAGGAAGCTCATGCCGTCGTCGCCTCCCGGCCGTGTTTCAGCTCCGTCTCGGCCGGAACCTCGACCGGGGTCAGCGAGTGGCCGCACTGGGGGCAGAAGCGGTCGGCCGGCCCGTAGGGCGAGCTGCAACTGGGGCAGAGGCCGGCGGCGTCGGAGCGCTCCAGCTCCAGCAGGCGCTCGACCGCGAGCAGATCGGCGTCGACCCGCTGCAGCTCGGCTGCCTTGCGGGTGAGGACGTCGAGGCGGACGTGGTCGCGGATCGCCATCTCGTAGAAGGCGCCGCCGAGGTCGGCCTGCATCACCGTGAACTTCTCCAGCAGCCGGTCGCGCTGGGCCAGCAACTCTTTGTTCTCAGCCGCCAGCGCCGCCTGTTTCCGCGCCGCCTCCGCCGTTGCCGATGATTGTTTTGCCGGGGAAGTCGCGGCGGACGGCTTGCGCCGCCACTCCGTCGCCCGTTCGAGTAGCTTCGCCCCGATCACGGTTCCACCCCCGAGGGCGCCGGGGCGCTGCCGCCGTCGCCGCCGACGACGATCACGTCGGGCAGGTTCTGCTGGGCGGTGATGTAGTCCTCGCCGACCTGTTCCGGGTTTTCTTCGACGATCCGGGTGTCTTCTTCTTCCTTCTCCTTGGAGGCCTTGAAGTTGGTGACTTCGTGGACGTCGCCGTTGGCGGTGGCGACGACTTTGCCTTCGCCTTTCTTCGCGGCTTTGCCGGCTTTGGCTTTCGCTTTGTTTTTGGCGGTGCTGTTCGCGCCCGCGGCCGGGGCAGCCGCGGTGGTGGCCGCCGTCGCCTGACGTTCTTTCAGCGCCTGCAGCAGCGCGTCGCTGTTGTCCTCGCCGGAGCCGCCGCGGCCGACCATCACGCCGAGCGCGACCGCCAGCGGCAGCAGCGAGAAGAAGCCGACCGCCGCGGCGCGGCTGCTGACGCCCTGCTTCGGCGCCGGGCGCGAGAGCGGTCGTCGCGCCCGTTTGCTCATCGTCGCGAAGTAGCGCGAGGCCGGGTTGCTCCCGTTGCCGCGCCGCGCCGCGCAGTTGACGCAGTAGCGCTGCTGGGGGTCCATCGGCGCCCCGCACTCCTCGCAGGGCTCGAAGGCCCGCGGCCGGCGAACCGTCTCCAACTCGCTCATCCCTTCTCCTTGTCGTGCTTACGTTCGTGCTGCTTCTTCTGCTGGCGCTTCTCGCGCGCTTCGAGGATCCGTTCGGATTCGGCCTGGTGGGCAGCGGCCTTGTCCTGGGTCGTCGAGCAGCCGCTGAGGCTGCCGGCGGCGAAGACGCCGGCCAGCACCAAAAGGGCCAGGTGCCGGTCGCGCTTAACCGAAGGCACCGCTCACGTACTCCTGGGTGCGCTTCTCGCGGGGCGAACCGAACAGCGCCGTGGCGCTGTTGTACTCGACCAGGTCGCCCAGGTACATGAAGGCGACGTGGTCGGCGATCCGGTAGGCCTGCTGCAGGTTGTGGGTGACGATCACGACGGCGACGTCGTCGCGCAGCTTGACGATCAGGTCCTCGATCACCTGGGTCGATTTCGGGTCGAGCGCCGAGCAGGGCTCGTCGAGCAGCAGCACCTCGGGCTCGGCCGCCAGCGCGCGGGCGATGCAGAGCCGCTGCTGCTGGCCGCCGGAGAGCTTCAGCGCCGGGTGGTCGAGGTTGTCTTTGACCTCCTCGAGCAGGCCGGCGCGGTCGAGGGCGCTGAGCACCGCCGGTTCCAGCACCTTCCTGCGCTGGCGCCGCGAACCCTGCTCGCGCAGCACGTAGGCGATGTTGTCGAAGACGCTCATCGGGAACGGGTTCGGCTGCTGGAAGACCATCGTCACCCGCCGCCGCAGCAGGGTCGGCTCGATCAGCTTGATGTCGACGTCGTCGAGCAGGATGCGGCCTTTGAGGGTCGCGGTGCTGGTCAGCTCGGTGAGCCGGTTCAGCGATCTCAAGAGCGTCGTCTTGCCGCAGCCGGAGGGGCCGATCAGGGACAGCACCTCACCCTGGCGGACCGGCAGCGAGACGCCTTTGACCGCCTCTTTCTCGCCGTAGAAGACCGAGACCTGGTCGATCTCCATGCGGCGGATCGAGAACTGCGGGGCGCCGACCGAGCGTTTGGCGGCGATGAAGCCGCTCTGCCGCGGCGCGTCGCCGTTGCTCGAAGTCTGGGCGGGGGGCGCGGCCTCGGTTGCCGGTGCCGGATCGTCCAGCCGCAGGCGTCGGATCGGCGGGGGAGAGGTCAGTGGCTCCACGTTCCTACCTTTCGGGCGCGGCGGTGGACGACGTCGACGGCGCCGTTCAGCACCAGCACCATCAGCAGCAGGACGAAAGCCGCCGCGTAGGCTTTCTCCGGCTGGTTGAGGTTCCCGGTGGGGGAGGCCTCGTAGACGAAGTTGGTCAGGGTCGTGCCCGCCCCGCGCAGGTAATCGAGCGGGAAGGGGGCTTCTTCGACCGGAGCGAAGTTCTGGGTGGCGCCGAGGAGGACGATGATGATCGCCGTGTCGCCGATGATCCGGCCGAGGCCGAGCATCGCCCCGGTGGCGACCTGCGGCCGGCTGGTCGGCAGGAGGATGCGGCGCACCGTCGCCGCCTTGGTCTTGCCGACCGCGTAGGAGGCCTCGCGCACGTGGCGCGGGATCGCGTTCAGCCCCTCGCGGGTGCTGGCGACGATCAGCGGCAGCGCGACCAGCGAGAGCATCGCCGAGGCGGCGAAGAAGGAGCGGCCGAAGACGACGCCTTCGGAGGTGCGGCTGAGGAAGCCGAGCGCGGTGCTGGAGAAGATCACCGTGCCGAACAGGGCGAGGACGATCGAGGGGATGCCGGCGATCGCCTCGATCGTCGACTCGGTGATCCGGGCGAGCGCCGCCGGCCGGCCGTACTCGACCAGCCAGATCGCGATCGCGACGCCGGTTGGCAGGGCGATCGAGATCCCCATCACGGCGACGATCAGGGTGCCGATCAGGGCGTCGGCGAAGCCACCGCTTTCGGCCTGGGTGAAGCCGGCCGAGGCCGGCTCGGTCAGCATCGAGAGTTCGAGGTAGGAGATCCCCTTGACGAAGAGGTAGACGACGATCGCCACCGCGATCGCGCAGAAGAGCAGTCCCAGCGCCCAGCAGATCGCCAAACCGATGCGGTCGCTCAGCGCCCAGGTGGCGGAGCCCTCCGCGGCGCCCTTCGGCTCCTTTTGTCGCCCCTGCAGCAGCATCAGGCGGTCCCGTATTTGCGCATCGAGCGGCGGGCGATGTAGCCGGTGAGGGAGAAGAGCGTGGCCGAGAAGAGCAGCACCGCGGCGATCGCGAAGAGGGTCGCGTTGGCCGGCGGCGAGCTCAGCTGGTCGATGTTCTTGACGATCGTCGGAGCCAGCGGCCGCGAGGGCTCGTAGATGAAGATCAAGCCGTCAGCCGGGTTGGGGGCGAAGCCGACCGAGCCGGAGATCATCGCCAGCATCACCGCCTCGCCGATCGCCCGCGCGGTGGCCAGCACGGTGCCGGCGACGATCGCCGGTCGGGCGCTGCGGACGCCGATCTTCCAGGTCGTGCGCCAGCGGTTGACGCCGAGCGCCAGCGAGCCCTCCAGCCAGCCCGGTTTGACCGAGCGCAGGCCGTCGCTGAAGATCGAGACCATCAGTGGCGCGATCATCGTCGTCAGGACGACGACCGCCGCCAGCAGGCTGTAGCCGGAAAGGGAGATGACGCCGGCCACCGAGGCCTTCTGACCCTCGGTGACCAGGTGGTTGCCGATGAACGGCACCAGCACCAGGACTCCAAGCAGGCCGTAGATGACCGAGGGGACGCTGGCCAGGAAGCGGACCACCGGCTGGAGGATGTTGCTCATCCAGTCCGGCGCGAACTCGACGATGAAGACGGCGACGAAGAGGGCCGAGAAGAGGGCGATGAGGACGGCGCCGCCGGTGATCAGGATCGTGCTCCAGATCAGCGGCCAGGCGTGGAAGGTGTAGATGTATTCGGTTCCGGCTTGGCCGGAGAGAAAGATCGCGTTGAGCTGGTCGTCGACGTTGCCGCCGGGGCCGAACCAGGCGAGGCCGTTGTGCGAGAAGGAGGGCCAGGCGCGGACGAGGACGGTGACGATCATCGCCAGGAGCAGGCCGACGACGCCGCAGACCAGCGCGCCGAGCATCCGCTCGACGCGCTGGTCCGACCATTTCGGGCCGTACTCCGGCTGGTACTCCTCGTTCAACTTGCCTACCGCTTTTTCGGCTTCTTGTTGAACGCGGGGACGCCGCCGGCTTTGCTGATCACTTCACCGGCCAGCGGGCTGCGCCGCATCCAGTCGATGAACTTGAGCAGGGCCGGGGGGCTCTGGCTGCCGTCGCCCGGGAGGACGATGAACAGGTAGCGCGAGAGCGGGTACTTGAGCGGCTCGACGCTGATCTTGCTCGGCGTGCAGGGGATGCCGTTGACCTTCAGCGGCTTGACCCCCTTCTGCCAGGCGAGACCGACGTAGCCGATCGCGTTGGGGTCCTGTTTGACCGCGTTCTGGACGAGGCCGTCGGCGGTCAGCGCGTTGACGTTGGACGCCGGCGGTTCGTTGTTGAGGACGGCCTGGAGGAAGAAGTTGTAGGTCCCTCCGTTGGTGTCGCGGCCGACCGGGTCGATCGTCGTGGTCAGGTTGGAACCGGGGATCTGGCTCCAGTTGGTCAGCAGCCCGCGGTAGATGTCGTGGGCCTGCTGGATCGAGATGTTGCTGGCGGCGTTCTTTTTGTTGACGTCGAGGCAGAGGCCGTCCATGAACATCTTGATGTAGGTCGTCCCGGCGTCCGAGGGGAGGGGGGTACGGGCGTTGCCAGCGAACATGCTGGTCCCGTTCTGGACGTCTTTGACGCCTGCGTTGCCGCCGTTGGCGGTGTAGACGAACTTGACCTTCGGGTTGACCTGCTTGGTGTAGGTGGCGAACAGTGCCTGGAGCACCGGCTGGGCAGCCACCGAGCCCGACCCGATCAGGGTTATGGCGTTCGCCGACGCCGGCGCAACCAGTGCCACGAGGGCGATAGCCGCGATGGCGAGGCTCTTGATTCTCATGCGGGGTTGAGTCCTTTCCTGCCGGGTATCAGACTTTGTTTACCAACTTAGTCGCGAAACCGTAGCAGCTTCTGTACCTTTCTGAGTTACTTAGTAAAGAAAGGCCGTCCGAGGGCACAAGAACAGCCGCAGGTTGGCCGCAGACATGGAGGATCAATTGCTGAAGAGAAGACTGTCCACCCCCCGAGCCGCGACCGCGGTCGTGCTTTCCGCCGTGGTCGCCGTCTCGGTCACGGTGGTGCCCTCGGTCGCTCAGTCGTTCCTGACGCCCCAGAAGGCGGCGAAGGTCTACGTGAGCAACCAGAAGGCGTCGAAGCTCTACCTGAAGAAGAAAGCCGCCACGAACCTGTTCGTGGCGAAGGCGACGGCGCCGAAGGCTCCGGTTGTCGGCCTTGCCGCCGGCAGCGCGGTGTTCAACGCCTCGGCGACGACCGCCGGCTACATCCCGACCGCGTTCACCTCGATCGCGACCAAGGCCGACATCAGCTCGGCGGTGATCACGTTCACGGGGCAGGGGACCTGCACCGCGGCGAAACCGGGCCCCGACAAGGCTTGCCCGCTGCAGATCCTGGTCGATGGCCAGGCGACGGGGAAAGTCAACTTCCTGCCGTCGACGGCGGCGACGCCGACCCCGGTTCCGATCAACAACACGATCACGCAGAACGCCGTCCTGACCAAAGGCGGCCACACGATCGCGGTTCAGTACGCGGGCGCGAAAGACGTCAACTTCACGCTCAAAGGCTGGAACCTGGCGATTCAGGCGTATCCGCAGCCGGATGAACCGCTGACCACCGAGGACGCCACCTCGGGCAGCGGCTCCAAAGGCGGCGCGAAGAAGGGCAGCTGACGCGAAAGAGCCCGGACCCTCGAGAGAGCGGTCCGGGCTCAGTTTTCGTCGCTGGGACAGTCGGCGCATTCAGCGCATTCGCCGTCCATGCTCAGCGCTGGGGGCGGGGGAGGGAGTCCCCGAGGATCAGGCGAGCTCGGTAGAAGAGCGCCTCGTCGGCACCGTTCAGCGCCGACTCGCGATTGTCCGTCTGCGTGGTTCGGTTCTGCCCGGTCCCGGCCGGGTGCTCATCCCGCACCAGACCGGTCAACCGGCCGCGTGAGCGGAACGTGGTGGTAGGAACGCGTTTGGACATCTCGTCTCCTTTCTATATTTGTAGACCGACTAAGTCAAGAATAGCAAGGCCGAAGAGAAGGACCGACGAAAGGGGAGGCGATCAGCTGACCTCGATGCCGATCATCGACCAGAAAGCGCTCTCAGCGACGATGCGGATGCCGTACTCCCTGGCTTTCTTCGCCTTGCCCGAGAGGGAATCGGGGTCGGCGACGACGAGCATGTCGAGCTTCTTAGTCACCCTCGGCGCCACGACCATGCCGGCGGCGTCTGCGAGCTCCTCGGCGAGCTCCCTGGTGACGAGCTCTCCTTCGTGGTGACAGGTGAGCGCGCCCGTGAAACAGACCGATTTCCCCGCGAGTCCGGCCGTATTCGCCGGCGAATTGCCGCCCGCGTCGATGGGTCGATCCAGAAGCCCGTCGACGCCGGCGATCCCAAGTGCCTCGGAGACCAGGATGAGATCGGCTCGCTCCCGGTCGGTCACCACTCCGTCCCGCCGTGCGAGGGCGACGAGCGTCGCGACGTAGTCGCCGTGGAGCTTGCGCACCCGATCGGCGCTGAGCCCCAGCACGGTTGCGGTGGCAGCCAGTTCCTCTTGCTCCTCCGGGCTGAGCAGGCGATCCTCGATCGCTCTATCCAGAACGTCGAGGTAGGGGGCGACCTGCAGGGCATCTGCGCCGGGGTGAACCTCGATCCCCTGGACGAGCCCCGCGAGAAAGCTCGGCTCCTGCGCCCCTCCTTCTTCGACCTCGCCCCGGAGCCGGCACGGGGCACGGCTATCGCTTTTGGGCCAGCTCCCCTGGGGAAGCGGCCGGCCGCTGATCGCCTCTTCCACCGACCTCGGATCGCTCGCCCGGATGCATTCGGCCAAGAGGCCGGCACAGGCCAGGGCGTCGCCTTCGGCGGTGTGACCACCGGAGGCAGTGACACCTACGGCGGCGCAGCAATCGCCCAGGCGGCTCTGGCCGCCGCCGAGCCGCAGCTTCCCGGCGAGTCCCATGGTGCAAAGCGTCGGCAGTGGCGACACGTCAATCCCCAGCCGCGAAAGTTCATGCTCGAGAAACCCACCGTCGAAGCGGGCGTTGTGGGCGACCACCACCCGGCCGCTCAGCCGATCGAGCACATCGCCGAGGACCGCGTCGAAGGTGGGGGCGTCGCGCACATCGCGTCCCCGAATCCCGTGGATGCCCGTAGGCCCCAGGTCGCGCTCGGGACTGATCAAGGTGCACCAGACGTCTGCCGGTTCCCAGTCGGCGCCCAAGCCGACGATCGCAAGCTCGACGATCCGGTGGTGGCGGCCGGGGTGGAGGCCGGTCGTCTCGCAATCGACCACCGCGAACGCACTCGGATCAAGGCCACCCTCTCGCGCAATCCCCATGATTACTGCGGTCTTCTATCGCAAAGCGGCCGATTGAAACTCCTTTGGTTTCGAATTCGGAAATAGCGAGATGGAGGAGGTGGGGGAGGGGGAGAAACCAAAGCGCCAAAACCTTGAGCCGGTAATGGCCGAGGACGCGCTCTACAAAGTCGCCTACGACGAGGCGGTGAGAGCCTTATCTGAGCAGCAAGCCGTCGTCGACAGCCTTCGATCCCGTACCGGTGTCTTGTTCTCGGCCGCTGCGGTAACGACCTCATTCCTGGGGCCGCAAGCGCTCTACGGTGGCGACGGCAGCCTCTTCTCTTGGCTGGCGCTGGCCGCTTTCACTGGTGTCGCCACGGCCCTCTTGGCCATTCTCTGGCCCCGACGGTGGGAGTTCACGGCCAATCCTCACCGAGTGATCGTGGCCTGCATCGAGTCCGCGGATTCAGATTCGCATGAGGATCTGCACCGCAAACTCTCACTTCATATGAACAGCAGCTATCTGGAGAACCGGGAAGCCCAGGAGAGGCTTTTTGTCTTCTTTCAGATTGCTAATGTGCTTTTCGCTGTCGAGTTGGTGCTCTGGATCGCCGCAATCGCAATCGTTACTTAGGAGTCCGCTATGACCCAGGCCGGTAAACCCGTTCCTCCGCCTAAGCCTGATCGGCCAAACCTCATGATGGAATCGGAGCGGGCCTTATCTCTCAAGGAGCAGATCGCGCTCATCACGCCTCGCTGGGTGAAGCGCCTTATGCAACGCGATCGCCCCTCTTAAGGGCCGAGCGCTACGTCACAATGGGTGGCGAGATGGGGTGGGGCGTCACCCGGCAAGAAGACGCCCCACCCCGTCGCCCCTTCAAACGGCTGCAGATTTCTCCGCGTCGCCGCCGTCGTCGGACCCGAGGGGAGTCGAGGCCCCTTGGGAATCTGACGGTGACGTACCGTTGAAGCTCTTGGCTTGGACCGGGCGCAGGTAGGCGATCTGCCCCTCCCGCAGCTCCAGTCGCTGCAGTTCGGCCCGGGTCAGCTGCGCCCAGACCTCGGTCCCGTCGGAGAGCACGAGCTCGACCCGCACCTCGAAACCGAGGGTGACGATCCGCTGCACCATGCCCTCCTGGGTGCGCTCGTCGGCGTCGAGCACGACTTCCATGTCGTGCGGCCGGACGAAGTCGTCGCCGAGCCGGTTGACCTCGCCGACGAAGCTCATCACGAACTCGTTGGCCGGGTGCTCGTAGAGCTCGTCGGCGGTGCCGGACTGCTCGACCCGCCCTTCGTTCATCACCACCAGCTGGCCAGCGACGTCCATCGCCTCCTCCTGGTCGTGGGTGACGAAGATCGTCGTCACGTGCATCTCCTCGTGGAGGCGCCGCAGCCAGGTCCGCAGGTCCTTGCGCACCTTGGCGTCGAGGGCGCCGAACGGCTCGTCGAGCAGCAGCACCTGCGGCTCCACCGCCAGCGCCCGGGCCAGCGCCATCCGCTGCCGCTGCCCGCCTGAGAGCTGGGAGGGGAAGCGGCCGGCAAGTCCGTCGAGCTGGACCAGCTGCAGCAGCTCGTGGACCCGTTTGGAGGTCTCGGGCTTCTTCCACTTGCGGATCTTCAGCCCGAAGGCGACGTTGTCGTACACCGTCATGTGCTTGAAGGCGGCGTAGTGCTGGAAGACGAACCCGACCCCGCGCTTCTGGGCCGGTTTGCGGGTCGCGTCCTCACCGTTGATCGTCACCTCGCCCGAGTCCAGGTCCTCGAGGCCGGCGATCGCCCGCAGCAGGGTCGACTTGCCGGAGCCGCTGGGCCCCAGCAGGGCGGTCAGCGAACCGTCGGGGACATCGATTGACACGTCTCGAAGCGCCTGAAAGTCACCGAAGCGCTTGTTTGCTCCCTCGACTGAGATTCCCATCAGGCGTCCTCCTTTCGTTTGAGTAGGCTCATTGCGAAGAGGGTGATCAGCGCCAAAAGCGCCAACACCAGGGAGGCGCCGTAGGCGCCGGTTTGGTTGAAGTTCTGGTACTGCTTCTCGACGAACAGCGGCAGGGTCTGGGTCTGACCGCTGATCGAGCCGGAGACGATCGTCACCGCGCCGAACTCGCCCAGCACCCGGGCCGTGGTCAGGACGACGCCGTAGGCGACTCCCCAGCGGATCGACGGCAGGGTGATCTTCCAGAACGTCTGCCAGCCGTTGGCCCCTAGGGTCGAGGCGGCCTGCTCCTGGTCGGTGCCGATCTCCTGCAGCACCGGCACCGTCTCCCGGACCACGAAGGGCAGCGAGACGAAGATGCTGGCGAGCACCATCCCCGGTACCGAGAAGAGGATCTTGATCCCTTCTTCGCCGAGGAAGGCGAACCAGCCGTTGGTCCCGTAGAGGATGTAGAGCGAGAGGCCGATGACGACCGGGGAGACCGCGAACGGCAGGTTGATGATCGCGTCGATCACCGGGTTCAGCTTCGACCGGTGGCGGACCAGCAGCAGCGCGCAGCCGATGCCGAAGATGGTGTTCAGCGGCACCGAGATCACGACCATCAGCACGCTCAGTTTCAGCGCGTGCAACCCGTCGGGCGAGGTGATCGCGTCAAGCGGCGGGCCGATCCCTTCTTCGAAGGTCTTGTAGAAGATCATCACCAGCGGGATCAGCAGCAGCATCGTCAGATAGCCGAGGCCGAGGACGCGCAGGCCCCAGCGGCTGGAGGCGTTGGCGCTCATCCGATACCGCCCCCCGAGACGTCCTTGTTCTCGACGGCGACGATGAAGTCGGTCGAACCGCGGTCGTGGCGGATCGCCCAGCGCTGGATCAGCGAGACGGAGGCGAGCAGCAACAGCGAGGCGACGAGCAGGACCACCGAGACTGCCGATGCCCCGATTACGTTGTCCGACTCGACCTGGTTGCGGATGAAGACCGAGGAGACGGTCGTATCCGGATTGCCGCCCGCGAAGAGGAGGACGGAGCCAAACTCGCCGAGGGCGCGGGCGAAGGCCAGCGCGATCCCGGCGGCGAGGCCGGGCAGGAGGTTGGGGAAGATGATGCGACGGAAGATCGTGAAGTTGCCAGCCCCCAGCGAGGCCGCCGCGGCCTCCATCTCCCGGTCCATCTCCAGCAGCAAGGGCTGCACGGCACGGACGACGAAGGGCAGGGTGACGAAGCAGAGGGCGACGACGATCGCGGCACGGGTGAAAGCCAGATCGATCCCGAGCGGGCTGTCGGCTCCGTAGAGCGTCAGCAGGGTGAGGCTGGCGACGATCGTCGGCAGCGCGAAGGGCAGGTCGATTACAGCGTTGACGATGCTCTTGCCAGGGAACCGGTCGCGGACCAGGAGCCAGGCGAGGATCGTGCCGAAGACGCCGTTGATGACGACGACGATCAGCGAGCAGACCACGGTCAGCTCAAGTGACTTCTTCGCCAGCGGCGAGGTGACCTGCTCCCAGAAGTGACCGATGCCGCCGGTGAAAGCTTCGCTGAAGACAGCCGCCAGCGGCAGCAGCACGATGATGCTCAGGTAGAGCATCACCATGCCACCGCCGATGCCGGTGCCGAGACCGGGCAGGCGGAGGCCTGCCCGGTGCTCGGTAGGTGCGGGGAGGTTTGCCGGGTGAGCCTCCATCAGCCGCTCGTCGAGACTCCGAGTTCCTTCTCGATCTCGGCCACGGAGCCGGTTTCGTCATCGAAGAACTCATCGTTGACTTTGCCCCAGCCGCCGAACTGGTCGATCGTGAAGAGATCGTCGGGGGTCGGGAACTGCTTCGGGTCGACGAGGCTCGGGTTGACCGGGCGGTAACCGTTTTCGGCCCAAATTTCCTGCCCCTCGTCCGACCAGATGAAGTCCAGGAAGTCCTGGGCGGCCGGCTCCGGCGCGGATTTGGTCACCGCGATCGGGGTTTCGATCTGGATCGTCGAGGGCGGGATCACGTATTCGACGTCTTCGCCCTCCTCTTCGGCTTTGATCGCCTCGTTCTCGTAACCGAGGAGCACGTCACCCTGGCCCTGGGTGAAGGCCGAGAGCGCGTCGCGGGCGCTGCCCGGCTGAGCGACTGCCTTTTCGAGCAGGGTCTTGACCGCGGCCAGCGCCTCATCGGGCGATTTGCCGGCGTTGATCTGCGAGCCGTAGACGGCCATGATGTTCCAGCGCGCCGCGCCGGAGCTGAACGGGTTCGGGGTAATCACGTCGACGTCCTTGGTGAGGACGTCGTCGATGGATTTGATCCCCTCCGGGTTGCCCGAGCGGACGGTGATCACGACCACCGAGTTCTGGGCGATGCCCTTGTATTTGTTGTTCGTCCAGTCTTTGGCGACGAGGCCGCCTTCTTCGACGAGCCTTTCCATGTCGCCGGCCTGGGCGAAGTGGACCACCGATGCGGGCTGACCCGCCACTACCGCGCGGCTCTGATCGCCGGACGCGCCGAACGAGTTGCTGAAGCTGACACCGCTGCCTTTCGAGCTTTCCTCGAAGGCGGGCTCGAGGTTTTCGGTGTAGACGGCTTCTGGGGTGGAGTAGCCGACCACAGCCAACTCGCCGCCTCCAGAGGAGCCGGAGTCCGAGCTGGTGGTGTCGTCACCACCGCCGCAACCAGCGGCAAAGACCGCGAGGAGCAGTACGAGAAGCGCGGCCGGGAGGCCGATCTTCACGCTGCGCCGCCGGGTAGTGCGAGCGTTCCGCATCTAAAAGTTTCCTTCCTATGTCGACTGACTTACTTTGTTGAGCAGGTTAGTGCTCAATGGGGCGGGCACCGTAGCACAAAGTCGATCAGAAAAGTAGGGAATGCTGATCCGAATTCCGGGGATTCAGGTCAACAATCCCTTTCCGGCATAGGATGCGCCGATGAGCATCGACGCCATTCGCACCCCCGACGAGCTGCTCGAGGGGCTGCCCGACTATCCGTTTGAGTCCAACTACCGGGAGGTCGACGGGCTGCGGCTCGCGCATCTCGACGAGGGGGAGGGGGATCCGGTCGTCTTCTTCCACGGCGAGCCGACCTGGTCGTTCCTCTGGCGCAAGGTGATCCCGCCGGTGCGCGACGCCGGTTACCGCTGCATCGCCCCCGACTACGCCGGCTTCGGCCGCTCCGACAAGCCCACCGACCTCGGCTGGTACACCTACGACCGCCACGTCGAGCTGATGGCGGCGCTGCTCGAGGAACTGGACGTGCGCAACGCGACCGCCGTCGTCCACGACTGGGGCGGGCCGATCGGGCTGCGGCTCGCGGTCGAGCACCCGGACCGCTTCAGCCGCATCGTGATCATGGAGACCGGCCCCTTCACCGGTCGCCAGAAGATGAGCGACGCCTGGTTCGCCTTCCGCGACTTCGTCCGCGCAAACGAGGACGTGCCGGTCGGGTTTCTGGTCAAAGGCGGTTGCAAGCACGACCCGGGGGACGAGGTGGTCGCCGCCTACGACGCTCCTTATATAGACGGGCCCTCGAAGGCCGGCGTCCGCGCCTTCCCGCTGATCCTGCCGACCGAGCCCGACGCGGTCGGCGCCGCCGAGGGCAAAGCGGTCGCCGACGCGCTGCGGGTGGACGAGCGGCCGGCGCTGGTGCTGTGGGCGGACTCCGACCCGATCCTGCCCTTCTCGGTGGGCGAGCGGGTCTCCAGTGAGCTCAACTTCCCGGCGCCGCGGCCGGTCGAGAACGCCTCCCACTTCCTCCAGGAGGACGCGGGGGCGGAGATCGGACGGACCATCGCCGACTGGCTTGGCTGAGGGGGAGTCGGGGGGGGGGG
>JBIOTO010000133.1:0-2528 GCA_044865945.1 Solirubrobacterales bacterium | reverse complement strand
GGCAGCTGGCAGAACTGGCTCGAGAACATCCCCCACTTCGCCCGCGAGCGTCGGGTGCTGGCGCTGGACCTCCCCGGGTTCGGCCACTCGCCGATGCCGGAATGGGAGATCTCGATCGAGAGCTACGGGCGCCTGCTCCACCGCTTCTGCGACGCGCTGGCGGTCGGCGACTGCGCAGTGGTCGGAAACTCGATGGGCGGCTTCATCTCAGCCGAGGCCGCGTCCGCTCAGCCCGACCGGTTCGAGAAGCTAGTCCTGGTATCCGCCGCCGGGGTCTCCTCCGCGCGGCTGCGACGTCAGCCCGCCGAGACGGTGGCGCGGATGGCGACGGCCGCAGCGCCGCTGCTGCTCAAGCTCCAGGAGCGCGGTCTGCGGAGACCGCGCGTCCGCTGGGCCACCTTCAAGGGGTTGTTCCAACACCCCGAAGCGCTGCGCCGCGAGCTGCTGCTGGAGACGTTCCAAAACGGCGCCGGCAGGCCAGGCTTCCTGCCCGCCGTTCAGGGACTGGTCGGCTACGACATCCTCGACCAGCTGACCGAGGTCGACGTGCCGACGCTGATCATGTGGGGCCGAAACGATCGCGTGGTGCCTCCGCAGGATGCGGTCGGCTTCGCCCAACGCCTGCGCAACTCGCGGACCGTGATCTTCGACGACACCGGCCACCTGCCCCAGCTCGAGCGGCCGACGCGCTTCAATCGCGTGCTGGAGACGTTTCTGGCCAGCTAACCGGTGCCCGGCTAACTCGTCACTGCGCCCTCGGATGCCGACGAGACGCTGCGCGCGTACTTGGCCATCACGCCGTTTGTGTAGTGGGGCGCCGGCGGCCGGTAGTCGGCGATCCGCTTGGCGATCTCGTCGTCCGGGAGAGCGACATCGAGCCGGCGGCCCTCGACGTCGAAGCTGATCTCGTCGCCGTCGCGGATCGCCGAGATCGGGCCGCCGCGGACCGCCTCGGGGGCGACGTGCCCGGCCATCAGCCCGTGGGTGGCGCCCGAGAAGCGGCCGTCGGTGAGCAGCGCCACCTGGTCCCCCAGCCCCTCGCCGACGATCGCCGCGGTGACGTGGAGCATCTCGCGCATGCCCGGGCCGCCGGCAGGGCCCTCGTTGCGGATCACTACCACGTCGCCCGCCTTGATCGCCTGGTCGGAGACCGCCGCGAAGGCATCCTCCTCGGACTCGAACACGCGCGCCGGGCCGCTCTGGCTGAGGCGCTCGGTGCCGGCGAGCTTGACCACGCAACCCTCGGGAGCGAGGTTCCCCCGCAAGACCGCGAAGCCGCCCTCCGGCTTTAGCGGCTCGGAAAGGGGCCGGACGACTACCTGTCCCGGGGTCTCCTCGCTCGCATTCGCCTCCTCGCCCACGGTTCGCCCGGTGACCGTCAGCGCCCCCTGATGGAGGACGCCGGCCTCGGCCAGCCGCTTGACGATCACTCCCACCCCGCCCGCCTTGTAGAGGTCGGTGGCGACAAATCTCCCGCCGGGCTTCAGGTCGGCGAGCAGCGGGGTGCGGCGGGAGATGTGCTCGAAGTCGTCGATCTCGAGCTCGATCCCGGCCTCGCGAGCGACGGCCAGCAGGTGCAGGACGCCGTTCGTGGAGCCGCCGGAGGCGCAGACGCAGGCGATCGCGTTCTCAAGCGACTCCCGGCTGATCACCTTGCTCGGGCGAAGGTCGTCCGCCAGCGCCCGGAGCGCGAGTCGCCCGGCCTCACGGGCCGTATCTCGTTTTTGGCCGTCCATCGCCGGCACCATCGCCGAGCCCATCGGAGAGATGCCCATCGCCTCGAACGCGCAGGCCATCGTGTTGGCGGTGAACTGGCCCCCGCATGCGCCGGCGCCGGGGCTCGCGCACCCCTCGAGCTCCGCCAGCTCGGCGTCGGAGAGGTCGCCGGCCGCGTGGGCGCCGATCGCCTCGAACACGTCCTGGATCGTGACGTCGCCGCCGCGCCACCGGCCGGGAGCGATCGAGCCGCCATAGAGCATCACCGCGGGGACGTCGAGCCGGGTGAGCGCCATCACCGAGCCGGGGATCGTCTTGTCGCATCCGGAGAGGGCGACGACGGCGTCGAACTGGTAGCCGCGCACGGTGAGCTCGATCGAGTCGGCGATCACCTCGCGGGAGACCAGCGAGGTCTTCATCCCCTCGGTCCCCATCGTGATCCCGTCCGAGATCGCGATCGAGTTGAACTCCATCGGCGTCCCCCCCGCCTCGCGCACGCCCTCCTTGACCGCCTCCGCCAGCTCGCGCAGGTGGAAGTTGCAGGGCATCGCCTCGATCCAGGTGTTGGCGATCCCGACGGTGGGCCGGCGCAGCGCCTCGTCGTCGAAGCCGATCCCCTTCATGTATGCCCGGGCGGCCGCCCGGTCTGGACCGTCGAAGACGGCGCTCGAGTGTGGGCGCGGGAGCGTCATGCGGCGGCGTCAACGCGCCGCGCCCGCCACTCGCGCAACCGGCTCAGATCGCGCCCCACCTGGCCGGGGACGAGCTGGCGCCCCGGCACGTGCATGTTGGACAGCGAGATCAACTCGCGC
>JBIOTO010000132.1:0-59731 GCA_044865945.1 Solirubrobacterales bacterium | reverse complement strand
CGATGTGATCGACCGGGGTCAGATGCAAGGAGCGCGGGGGCCCAGGGAAGCGAGGCGGCTCCGGTCTGTGGTGGGGCCACATGTCTTTCTTCTCTTCTTGCGCGGGATAGGGCCGGGGGGAGAAGGAGAACTTCCCCCCCACCGGAGGAGCCTCGTTTTGCTTGATAGCTGAGTAAAAGAAGGGTGTAGGCAGATTCGGGGGATCTGCCTATAGCGGCCTATGGACTCTGTGTCGCTGATCGGGATCGAGCCAACATTGCCGGAGGGACGAAGTGATTTCCGCACCCAGGGCTGCCTTCGCGTTCACGCGGGAGGAGTAGCCAGGCGAGCGGAGACCGTGGCTACTCCGTATCGTCAGGCATCGTCCTCGGAGTGCGCCGCCGCCGCCGCCGCGATTTTGGCGGCGACCTCCTCCAACGACGACTCCGCGGTGTCCAATCCGGACCGCGAGGCGAGCAGGGGGCTGACGTCCCGGAGGGCATCAAAGGTCGTGCCATGAGCGATCGGGATCACTCGGTCGGTCGCAAGCAGCGCGGAGAGCTCCTTATCGGCGATTCCTTCGGCTGCCAGGCTCGTCAGCAATGCTGGCGTCACCAGCACGACGCCGATCCGGGAAGTCGCTAACCCCTTGTCGATCTCGCGAAGAAGCGACTTGCCGAGGCCGACGTCCCTCTCGCTGAACCAGACCGTCGCGTCGTTGGACTTCAGGAGGTCGAATAGCTCGGTCGCGCAGCCGTTCCGATCTTCCCAGGCGCGGCAGAGGAAAAGGTCGCGACGCTCCGGGTGTTGGCGCGCCTGCTCCTCGGCCTTACGAACCAGGGGTTCGATCGAGCGCCACTCGGCTGACGTGTACGACACTGAGCGCCCGCCCCGGGTACGACGCGACCCACCACCGCCGGACGTCGCGGCTCTGCGAGGGCCGCCCCTCGCCGACGATTCACCCCCGCCACTCCGGTACGAGGTGACCGGGGGGGAGTAGGAGTAGGAAGAACGGTACGACGACCGGTGGCCGCACACCGGGCAGTTCGCGGCACCGCTCGCCGTGCGGTGGCCGTAGACAGGTGCCGTACACCGAGCCATAGGACCATGCTACATGTGACCTCTGACTCCAAGTCGGCACGCTTCAGGGTCTGCTGGGCTCCGCAGATCGTCGATAGGTGCCATCCTCAGTTTCCTAGAATTTGGCTTGCAGAGAGGCGATACGTGGTCGCGGACATTTGTAGAAGTCCCGCCCCCGCTATGGCCTTGTGCATCAGGTAGACGTCGTTGGCGACGCTCTTGTCCAACCAGGTAGCCCAGGTCTCGACTTGTTGGTCATTCATTTACCGGGTCCGGGTCCGCTCCTCGCGCATCCGCGCGTCGCTCTCTCGATTGCTCCGCAAGATCCTGCGGTGCAGCCGCCAGTCCCGCCACCAGGCAGACGGGGGAATGCCGCGTCTTCTTGAGACTCACGCCTTCCAGCCGCTCGTACCAGTCGACGTCCTCGTCAGCCGCCCGCCGCTCGCTTGCGTGCAAAGGCAATTCCGACGCCGACAGGTTCCATGCTCCGACCGTAGCGGTTCGACGGGTGGGGCAGGTCCGCGTTGCTGCCCTAGGCGAAGTTGCAGAACCGTCGGGGTGCCGGTAACGAGGACCAAGCAACATTGGACCGTCACGACTCTCGGACTCAAGCCTCACGGGGCCCCTCGACCGTCGTAAGTTCCTCGCACAACTCAGCATCTTTGCCGACAAAACATTTAGTCCGTGGCCAAGGTTATTGTCGCCGGAATGGCCAAGCAGCCGAAAAATTCGATCGTGGACTTCGACAGCGATGCGGTCATTGACTTCGAGGACGTGAAGTCGCGCGGAGACCGCAAGGCGGTCTTCAACGTCGTGCAAAAGCTGAAGGATCTCGGGCCGGATTTGCCGTCGCCTCATATGAAGTCGTTGAAGGGCGAGGCGAATCTCTTTGAGCTGCGGCCGAAGCAGGGGGCTTGTGAGGCTCGGCCGATCTATGCGCGGTTCGGCGATCGGTTCGTCGTCCTGGCGGTAGCTGCGAAGAAGAAAGACTTCGATCGAGCGGTCGTGGCAGCGGGTGAGCGGCTGAAGCACCGCGGTTGAATCCGATAATAAATTTATTATCATGAGACGGCGATGACGGACCCAGATAAGACCTTCGATGCCCTTGTGGCAGAGGAGCAGCTCGCCGATCCGAGCTTTCGGGCGGAGTGGCAGAGGCTCGCTCCGGCGCGGGAGTTTGCTGCCACGCTGCTGCGTTATCGCGCCGAGCACAAACTGAGCCAGAGGGCCCTGGCGACGAAGCTGGGCGTCTCGCAGCCCCGCGTCGTTAAGCTCGAGTCCGGGGAGCACAACCCGGAGATCGACACGATCATCAACGCGGTGCGGCGCCTGGGGATCGAGTTCGTGCTGGACGTGGCACCCGCGGGCCGCAAGCCGGCACTGGTGACGGCGCGAGCTCAGAAGGGCGGGGCAATTGCCCACGACGATGTCTCCGTCGTGGCGGCTTCGTCGGTATAGGCCTCGTGGGGCAACACATGGGGCAACATGCCCCACAGATTCCAGCCGATCTCCACGTAGTTCGATCTCCCACAATCGGCTTGAAACCTAGCTCCACGTAGTCCAGCCGATCCACCGCCTCAATCTCATAACCCGAAGGTTGCGGGTCGAATCCCGCCCCCGCTATTAGGACTGAAACCCGCTTATCAAGCGAGTTTCGTCGTTTCTGGGGACGCCGAAAACGCCCTGGGGCAACGTGAGCTTCGGGAGAGGTCGATCCAGGGCCTTGTCAGCCGCCCTGAACGTCGCTTCGGCATGGTGCTCGGCTGGGGCAGAAGTGGTCCTCGCTCCAATTGGTGCGCCGCTGTCTCCTGGTCGCTTCGGTCTACGATGGGCGCGATGCCCATTCCGAATGGCGAGCGGGTCTTCATCGGCGACGGCGGCCTGGAGACGACGATGATCTTCCGCGAGGGCTTGGAGCTGCCGGAGTTCGCCTCGTTCACCCTGCTGGAGGAGCCTTCCGGGAGGGATGCGCTTGGGCGTTATTACCGATCGTTCCTCGCGATCGCGGCGGAGCATGAGCTTGGCTTCATCCTCGACACGCCGACCTGGCGAGCCAGTCGCGGGTGGGGGGAGAAGCTCGGCTGCTCGGAGGCACGGATCGCCGACGTCAACCGCGAGGCGGTCGATTTCGTTGCCGCGATCCGCGCCGAGCAGGCGGCGGAGATCCCTGTCGCGCTCTGCGGCGCGATCGGTCCGGAGGGTGACGCCTATCAGCCCGCGAATTTCCTCACGGCGGCCGAAGCCGAGGCCTACCACTCCTCGCAGGTCGAGGTCCTCGCCGCCGCCGGAGCCGAGATGGTCGCCGGCTACACCCTCAGCTATGCGGAGGAGGCGACCGGGATGGTCCGCGCCGCCGGCGCCGCGGGGCTGCCGGTTTCGATCGCCTTCACGGTCGAGACCGACGGTCGTCTCCCCAACGGCGAACCCCTGGGCGAGGCGATCGAACTGGTCGACGCCGAGACCGCGGGTGCGGCCACTTTCTTCATGGTCAACTGCGCCCACCCGACTCACTTCGGCCCGGTGATCGAGCGCGGTGGCTCTTGGTTGGACCGCCTCGGTGGCATCCGCGCCAACGCCTCGCGCCTCAGCCACGCCGAACTCGACGAAGCCGAGGATCTCGACGACGGCGACCCGGAGGAGCTGGCGACCGAATACCGGGCGCTGGAGCCGCGGCTGCCGGACCTGCGGGTGCTCGGCGGCTGCTGCGGGACCGACAGCCGCCACATCGCGGCGATCTGCGGCTCTCGCGCGCACGGCTAAGCGGTAGGCGAAGCCATGTAAGAGCGGACGGTCCGCTCCACTTCAGTGAGGTGTCGCCACCGAGTGAAGCGGTTGCGGGTGTTTCAACCGGGGGGCCGGTGAGTTGTAGGGTCGGGCTGACTCCGACGCCGAAACCGAAAGGCCTCTCCTTGGACCCGACGCTAGCGAGCTGGAACGATGGCCCCGCGAGGGAAGCCATCACAGCCTTCATCGATCGCACCACGACTCCCGGCCCCGACTACCTGGAGCCGGCCGAGCGGGTCGCGACGTTCGACAACGACGGCACGATGTGGATCGAGAAACCGCTGCCGGTGCAGCTCGACTTCATCTTCCGCGCCCTCGCGGCGGCGGCCCAGAGCGATTCCTCGCTGGCCGAGCAGCAGCCCTACAAGGCGATCCTCGAACAGGACAAGGAGTTCTTCGCCGCGGTCAGCCAGCAGCAGCCCGAAGCGATCATGGCCCTGGAGAAAGCGCTGGCCCGAAACTGGCACGGCTCAAAGCCAAGCGAGTTCGACGCCGAGGTGCTGCGCTACCTGGAGGGGACGAAATCGGAGAAGTTCGACAAGCCCTACACCGAGCTGGTCTACAAGCCGATGCTGGAGCTGTTCGACCTGCTCCGCTCGAACGAGTTCCGGGTCTTCGTCTGCTCCGGCGGCGGGCGCGACTTCATGCGGGTGATCGCCGAGAGCGCCTGGGGGATCAACAAGGAGGACGTGATCGGCACCGCTCCCCAGTACGAGTACAAAGACGGCGAGCTGTACCGCGGCGACGACGTCCTCGGCGGGATCGCTCTGGGACCGGGCAAGCCCGAGCACATCTTCGCCACCGCCGGGCGCCTGCCGGCCTTCGCCGGCGGCAACGCCGACGTCGACATCGAGATGCTCGAATCGGCGAAGTTCTCGATCCTCGTCGTCCACGACGACGATGAGCGCGAGTTCGCCTACACCGCCGGCGCCGAGAAGTCGGTCGCGGCGGCCGAACAACAAGGCTGGACTCTGGTCAGCGTCAAGAACGACTGGAAGGTGGTGTTCTGATGAGCGACCTGACGGCGATCGACATCCTCATCCTCCCCGACGAGACGATGCTGGAGCGGGCCGGGGCGCTGAACGAGGAGATGCGAGGGAGCGTTCCCGAGGGCTTTGCCCTCGACGCCAACCACACGCCTCACATCACCCTGCTGCAGCGCTACGTCCGCGGCGCCGATCTCGACCGCGCCTTCGACGCGGTCGCGGCGGTCGTCGGAGCGGCCGATCCCAGCGCGCTGGAGCTGCGGGGGGTCAAAGTCGCCCACATGGAAGTGGCCGCCGAGCCCGGGCTGGGTCTCGCCGGCCTCGTCGTCCAGCCCAGCCAGGGCGTGCTCGACCTGCAGGCGTCGCTGATCGCGGCGGTCGAGCCCTATGTGGAGTCCGGCGGAACCGCCGATGCCTACGTGACCACGGCCGAGGAGCCGGAGATCAACGGCGACACGATCGCCTACGTCGAGCGCTACGTGCCCGACCACAGCGGCGAGAACTACCTCGCCCACGTCACGGTCGGCCTGGCGAAACTCGACTTCCTCACCGAGCTGGAGAGCCAGCCGTTCGACACCTTCGCCTTCCATCCAGCCGGCTTCGCGATCTTCCAGCTCGGCAACAACGGCACGGCACAGCGCGAGCTGAAGAGGTTGGCGGTCGGCGCGCCGTAGCACCGCTATAGCCTTCTTGAGCATGAAGAGGGGTTTTGGAGGCCTTGGTTGCGCGCTGGTCTTGCTGATCGGGGTTCTCGCTTTCGCGGTTCCGGCTGGCGCCCATGTGAGGTTGCTGCCCGCGGAGGCGCCGGCCGGTGCCTTCACCGAGCTTGAGGTGAACGTCCCCAACGAGAGCCGTGACCGGGCGACTACGAAGGTGGAGGTGCGGTTTCCGCCCGGCTTCACCTATGTCCTCTACCAGCCGATCGCGGGTTGGTCGGTGGACGTGAAGATGGCGAAACTCATCAAGCCGATCACCGTCGACGGTCAGACGATTGCCGAACGGGTCAGCGGGGTGACCTGGACCGCCCAGAGCGATAGGGCGGCGATCAAGCCGGACCAGCTCCAAGCCTTCCCGATCGGGCTGCAGGTTCCCGGCCAGCCGGGGGACACGCTGACCTTCAGAGCGCTTCAGACCTACGAGGGCGGGCAGGTGGTGCGCTGGACCGGTGCCCCAACTTCTGGGTCGCCGGCGCCGCGGATCGTCGTCACCGAAGGAGGCGAGGGGCAGTCTGCCGCGGGAGGCCAGTCCAGGGAGGGAGACTCAGGCGGTGACCGCGATGGTCTCGCCATCGCGGCTCTGGTCGTCGCCATCCTCGCTCTACTGGCCGGTGGCGCGGCGCTGTTCCATGCTTTGCGAACGACCGGCGGGGGAACCCGTAAACCAAATGAGGGGAGCGAGATGTCGGCCCAGAACCAGGTCATCAGCGGCACCGACTTCATCACCGTGTCGACCCAGGACTACGAGCGCGCGGCCAGCTTCTATGGCGAGACGCTGGGGCTCGAGTTCTCGAAGCGGTGGGGGGAGATGCCGGCGGGTGAGTTCGAGACGGGGAACCTGACGATCGCGGTGATGCAGTCGGACGCCTTCGGGATCGAGTTCCGCGCCAACAACCACCCGATCGAGTTCCACGTCGACGACTTCGAGGCGGCGAAGGCGGAGCTGGAATCGCGCGGGGTCGAGTTCAAAGGCGACACCCTCGACTCGGGCGTCTGCTTCCAGGCCTTCTTCGCCGACCCGGACGGCAACGCGCTGGCCATCCATCACCGTTACGCGGCCCCGAGCTAGGGAGACGTTTTCGCTTCGGATTCGATCACGGCGTTCATGGCGCTGAGGGTGCGGCCGTCGGGGATCTTGATCGGGTCGCACGGTTCGACCGGCCCTTCGGCGATCGCGAACTGGGCTTCGAAGCCCCCTTCCGGGTCTCCGTCGTAGGGGCCACGCGAGCCGGAGATGACGACGGTCTGGTCGGGACGGAATCCCGCGGGGTCGAGGCTGAGGTTCGCGGTCGAGCCGTGAAACTCGTCTTCGGAGATTTCGCCGCTCTGGAATTCCCGCCAGCGCTCGCTGTACTGCTCGGCGCTCATCACTCCGATCGTCATCGCCGGAGCGGGGCCGCCCACGGTTATTCCGCCGATCGTCCCGCCCATGGAAGTCTTCGCGGTCGATGACGTGAAGCGCGGTTCGCGACAGGTCATCCCGGCCGGCAGCCAGTTCACCTGAGAGCGGATCCCGGCTTCCCCCAGTGCCCCTTCGAGGCCCGCCGCGTCTTCGGGGCTGTAGACGTTGATCGTCACCCCACCGCCGTCCTGCGGTTCGACGGCGAAGGCCTTTGACGCGTTGTCGCTGCCGGAATTGAAGACGAGCACTCCCGCGGCGGCGGCGAGCACGGCAGCGGTGCCGAGGGCCAGGCGCGGAGCGCGCCGCCGGCTGGTCGAGCGCGGCGCGGTCTCGGTTGAGAGCTCCTGCTCGGCGGCTCGCTGGGCGACGACGGTCTTCAGGTCCTCGAGCAGCTTCTCCTCGAAGTTGTCCCGGTTTCGGTCCTCTTTCATGATTCCCCCTTGTTGTGGTTGGTTGGTTCGTTCGCGGCGGCCTCGAGCTCGTCCCGCAGCTTGCGCCGGGCTCGGTGCAGGCGTACCCGAGCGGTCACGGGTCGCACCCCCGCGGCGGCGGCCGCCTCGGTGAGGTTCAGTTCGTCGAGGGCGACGAGTTCGAGAATCGCCCGCTCCGACTCGGAGAGGCGGTCCATCGCCCGATAGAGATGACGCAGCCTCGCGGCGGCGTCGATCCGAGCGTCGATCTGCGCCGCGTCGTCTTCGTCGAGCAGGGCGCTGGCACGAAGGCGTTCCTCCTGGGCCCGCTCGCGGCCCGCTCGCCGCCGGTCGATGGCGACGACCGTGCGGGCGATCCCGTAGAGCCATGCTTTCGGGGTCCCGCGCTTGGGGCGGTATCTGTGCGCCGCGCCGATCGCCGCGAGGAAGATCTCGGCGGTGAGGTCGGCGGCGCGCTCGCGATCGCCGACGCGGCGGGCGACGAATCCCTGGATCGCCTCCACGTGCTCCCGATAGAAAGCCTCGAATATCTCGGGATCGGTGGCGATCCAGCGCAGCTGGTCGGAGCCGACTCCGCGCTCACGCACCTTCACGAGGGCGAGGCGACGACCGAGCGAGCTGGGTGGGCTGGACAGCGCCAATTCAGTCTCCATACCCCTTATTGGTCGCGGGGCCGAAAAGCGTTACGAAGCGATCGAGCGTCTAGTCAGCCCACCAGTCGCGCTGGCCCTCGACGTCTCCGCGCGGATCCTCGCCGAGGTTGGGGGCGCCGATGACGAAGATCTCCAGGCCGTCGGGGCCTGCCTCGTAGCCTCGCCAGGTGCCGGGTGGGACGCGGACGGCGTCCCATTCTTTGACGTCGATGATCTCGTCGTCGAGTTTCATCCGGCCGCTGCCGCGCAGGACCACGTAGAGCTCCTCCTGCGTCTTGTGCGTGTGGCCGTAGGGGAAGCGGTAGTTGGGCGGGACGCGCTGGTAGCCGAGGCCGGAATTCTCCAGTTCGAGCGCCTTGGTTGCCAGGCGGAACTCCAGGTCCGGGGCGCCGTCGAAGTTGGACCCGACGTCCTCCAGGTCCTCCTTGAGGTTCTTGCGCGTGAACGGCACGGCGCGATCCTACGGGACCCAGGAGGTACCCTCGTCGCGTGAGCGGATCGACGAAAGCTCAGACGGTCTCCGGCGGCGTGGTGCACGAGCTGCCCGGCGATCTGCGCGAGGCGCTGGTCGCTGACGCCACGGTGCTGGACGCCTGGGAGGACATCACGCCGCTGGCCCGCAACGAGTTCATCTGCTGGGTCGAGGACGCCAAGAAACCGGCCACGCGCGAGCGCCGCATCCGGCGCACCCGGGAAGAGCTGGAGGAAGGCATGCGCCGTCCCTGCTGCTGGCCGGGGTGCAAGCATCGCGAGCGCACCGGCAGCTAGTCCTTCGGCCGCGGTGCTGGAGGAGGTCCGGCGCCTGGGGGGTCCATCGGCGACGGTCGTGGGTGTCTCGCGGCTGGAAGGCGGGCAGCACGCGGAGACCTGGCGGATAGATACCGCCGATCCCACGAGCAGCGTTGTCGTCCGCCAGTTTCCCCCGGGCGACTCGGCGGCGCTGGGCGAGGAGCGCGTGCTGCGGGCTCTTGATGGTCTGGGAGGCTTGGCGCCGGCGCCGCTCGGCGGCGACCCGGACGGCCGGCGGTTGGGGCAGCCGGTCTCTCTCATCGGCTGGCTTGACGGCGACCCCGACATCACCCCTGCCAATCCGGAGCGCTGGGCGCGCGAGCTGGGCCGGGGCCTCGCCGCGGTGCACGCGACCCCGGCCGAGCGACTGACCGGGCTGCCGAGCGTGTTCGAGAACAGGGGAGGCTCCCAGGAGCTACTGGGTGGCCCGTTGGAGGCGGAGGTCCGGTCTCGCTGGTCGGAGATCGCCGGCTCCCCGGAGGTGCTGACCCACGGCGACTACTGGTCGGGCAACGTCGTCTGGCGGGACGGAAGGCTGACCGGGATCGTCGACTGGCCGAGCGGGGCACGCGGCTCGCGCGGCTTTGACCTCGGCTGGTGCCGGCTCGATCTGGTCCTCCTCTTCGAGGAGGAGATCGCCGACCACTTCCTCGTCGCTTACGAGGCGGAGGCCGGAGAGCCGGTCGCCGACGCGCGCCTCTGGGACATCTGGGCCGCCGCCCGGTCCGAGGACATCGTCGGGTCGTGGGGGCCGAACTACCTGCCGTTTGGCCGCGCCGACCTCGACGAAGGCGAGCTACGGCGAGGCCATGCGGAGTGGACGGCGCGCCTCCGCGAGCGGTCGTAGCCGAGCGCTACCCGGAGCCCTCGACCAGCTTCGCGGCTTCCCCGCGCGAGCTGACGTCGAGCTTGCGGAAGATGTTGCGGAGGTGGCTCTCGACGGTCTTTTCGCTGAGGAAGAGCTCCTTGGCGATCTCGGCGTTGGTCAGGCGGTCGACCAGGAGTTGGGCGACTTCCCGCTCGCGGCCGGTGAGGGACTCCAGGCCGCTGTCGTCGGCGCCGGCCCGGCTGCGGCGGTGGGTGCGGTGGCCGAGCTGGCCGAGCTCGCGCTCGACCCGGTCGCGGTGGCGGAACGCCTTGCACCCGTCGAACTCCTCGGCCGCCAGCGATAGCTGTTCGACGGCGCGGTCCTGTTCGCCGGCGGCGAGGAGGGCGCGGCCGGCCAGCTCGTGCGCCGCTGCCCGGTCGATCCGGGCCTTGAGCTCGCCGGCGGCCTCGGCCGCGGCGATAGCCAGCTCTGCCGCCCTCGCCGGCTCGTCGCGGGCGAGCAGCACCTCCGCCTCCGCCCGGTCGGCCCAGGCCCGAGCCATCGGCAGGCCCGTTTCCTCGGCCGCCTCGTTCGCGTGCCAGCGGCTTTCCTCGGCGAGCTCGAGCTGATCGGCGCCGACGGCCGCCCGGGTCAGTTCCAATGCCGCATGGGCCCGCCAGCCGCCGGGCATCTGGCGGGCCCCGCTTCCCCCCATCATCGAGGTGAAGGTCTCGGCCGCCCGCTGGTGCTGACCGTCCTCCCGCAGGGCGATGCCGAGGCAGAGGCCGGCCCAGCTGCTGATCGCGCTGTCCCCCAGCTCGGCCGCGATCGCGGTCGCCTCTTCGCCGCTTGCCTTTGCGCTCACTACATCCCCCTGCACCGCTTGCGCAAAGGCGAGGTTGAGCAGGCTCCAGGCCAGCTGCAGCTGGTTGCGGCTGACCCGCGCGGACTCGGCCGCGGTCGAGAGGATCTCAACCGAGAACTCGATGTCGCCGAGCATCCAGCCGCAGGTTCCGACGCAGGGGACGAGGGTGGGGGCGAAGGCGGCGCGACCGCTGGCCCTGCCGACCTTGAGCCCCCGTTCGCCGTGGAGAACCACGTCCTCGAAATGGTCGAGGTACATCTCCGCCGCGGCGAGGCAGCCGATCGCGTCGAGGCGCTCGGCCAGCTCCTCGTCGGAGAGGTCGTCGATCAGCTCGATCACGCCGGGGCGGTTGCGCTGCGCCTCCTCGATCCGGCCGCCGAGGGCGCAGGCCATCAGGTGCGCCCCGGCTGCCGCCGCGCGCAGCGGCCGGTTGTCGATCGCCTCCGCCGCGGCGACCGCCCGCTCGCCCCACTCGGGCATCTCCTCGAAACGGCGGTCGTAGAAGCGGCCCATCAGCTTCGCGATCAGCAGGGCCACCGCGTCGGGCCCGCCACCCACGACCGCCTCTTCGATCGCGCCGTCGAGCCGGGCACCGGCCCGGTCCCGGTCCCCGAGGGCGTGCTCGAAGGTGGCGCAGGCGATCGTCATCGCGACCTCGAGGTCGCGCTGCTCGGGGGTGACGCTGTCGAGCGCCGCCAGCGAAGCCTCGTAGGCGCCGACGAAGTCGCTCAGCGAGGTGAGCAGGCCCGGCAGGGGCAGGAGCAGTTCCTGTCGCAGCTCCGTCGGCGCGTCCTCGGGCAGCAGGCGCAGCGCCGCCCGCAGCCAGCGCACCGCGCTGGCCGGGGCCCGCGCGGCCGAGGTGAGCGCCGCGTCGCGGAGCAGCTCGACCGCTTCCAGGTCGCCGAACCGCGCCGACTGCTCGACGTGGTGGGCGCGCACCGACAGCCCCTCGCGCCCGTCGCGGAGCAGTTCGGCGCACAGCGAGTGGATCGCCAGCCGGGTTCCCTCGGGCACCGCCTCGTAGACGGCCGAGCGGACCAGCGGGTGGCGGAACTGGAAGCGGCGGGGGATATCGGTGGTCCTGACCAGGTCCGAGCCGGCGAGCTCGTCGAGGGCGGTCAGCCCGGCGGCGGGCTCGAGCTCGGCGGCGCCGATCGAGAGGTCGAGGCTGAAGGGGTCGCCGATCACCGCCGAGGCGTTGGCGAGGGCGCGGCCGTCGGGGGATAGGGCGCCGAGCTCGCGGTCGATGGCGAGGCCGATCGCCTCCGGGACCCCTTCGGCCGGGTTGCCGGCCGGCGCGGCGGCGATCGGCTCGGCCCGCGAGAGCTCGAGGATGTAGAAGGGGTTGCCGCCGCCCTGCTCGAGGATCTCCTCCTTGCGGGGATTGCCGTCCAGGAGCGCGCCGGCGTCTTCCGGACGCAGCGGCCCGAGGCGCCGCAGGCCGAGGGTGCCGGCGTCGGCCGCGGCCCTGAACTCGGTCATCACCGAGGAGTCGAGGCGCCGCGTCCGGTAGCCGAAGGCGATCATCACCTTCGCCCGTGGCGGGCGGCGCAACAGGTGGCCGATCAGCTCCAGCGAGGAGCGGTCGCTCCAATGCAGGTCGTCGAGGGTGATGAGGACGGTCTTGCCCGGCGCCAGCAGGCCGAGCAGCTCGCGGGCGGCGCCGTAGACGCGGACCCGGTCTTCGGGGGCGGGGGCGGCGGAGGCTCCGGTGGCGAGCGGTCGCATCGCCGGGAAGGCGGAGGCGAGCTCGTCGACCTGCTCCTGGTCCAGCGCGCCGTAGGCCGATCCCGGCGCCGCCTCGAGGAAGCTGTCGAGGGCGTCGACGAAGAGGCCGAAGGGCAGCTCGCGCTCGAACTCGGCGGCGCGGCCGTGGAGGACGACGCAGCCCCGGCCTGAAGCCCGCTCGGCCAGCTCCCGCAGGAGGCGGGTCTTTCCCATCCCGGGGTCGCCTTCGACCGCGGCGAACTGCGCGGTGCCGTCTTCGGCCGCCTCGAGACGGTCGATGAGGAACTCCAGTTCGCTGTCCCTGCCGACGAGTGCCGCAGTCATCGCTCTCCCCTTCTCAGGGTGAGTCTAAGGGGCGAATCAGGGTTTCTCCCTGATGTCCGGGAGGCGGCGCGAGGCGAGTCTGCGGCTATGCAATCAACCAACCGCGGAGGAGCGGAAACCATGCAAGCCAAAAAGAACATCGCGGCCCGTGCCGCCCAATGGAGCTCAACCCATCGCAAGCTGGCCATCTGGGGATGGCTGGCGACCGTCGTCGTCCTGGTCGGTGTCTTCCTGGGCGGCGAACTGGTCGAACGCAAGGACATCTCGACCGTCGACACCTTCTCCGGCCAGTCCCAGCAGGCCGAGCGAGCACTTACCGACGCCGGGCTCCGCCCGACCGAGGAGGTCCTCTTGATCCAGAGCAAGTCCTCGACCGCCGGGGACCCTGAGTTCCAAGCGATCGTCGAACGGTCCGCCGACGAGTTAAGGCAGACCGCCCACGTCGAGAACGTTGCAACTCCGTCCGAGGGGGGCGGCGCGATCTCCGACGACAAGCACTCGGTGCTGATCGACTTCGAGATCGCCGGGCCTGAAAAAGACGTGGCGGAAAACGTCGAAGCCAGCGAAGCGACGGTCGCGGCCCTGAACAGAGGGGGCCCTGGCTTCACCGTCGAGCAGTTCGGCGCGGGTTCGTCCGAGGGAGCACTCGAAGAAGCCTTTTCCTCGGACCTCGGCAAGGCGGGCATGATCTCGCTGCCGCTGACCCTGTTGCTTCTGGTCATCGCGCTCGGGGCGCTGGTCGCCGCGGGTGTGCCGCTGATCCTCGCCCTGACCGGCGTGCTGGCGACGATGGCGATGGTCGTCGTCCCCAGTCTGCTGTTCCCGCTCGACGGCAACATCGACGCGCTGATCCTGCTGATCGGCCTCGCCGTCGGGGTCGACTACTCGCTGTTCTACATGCGCCGCGAGCGCGAGGAGCGCGCCTCGGGCAAGAGCCCGCACGACTCGCTGATGGCAGCGGCGGCGACCTCGGGACGAGCGGTGATGATCTCCGGGATCACGGTGATGATCGCGATGTCCGGGATGTTCCTCACCGGCGAGGCGACCTTCGAGTCGTTCGCGGTCGCCACGGTGGTCGTGGTCGCGGTCGAGATGTTCGTCTCCCTCCTCGTCCTGCCGGCGGTTCTCGCCTGGCTCGGCGACCGGGTGGAAAAGGGCCGCATGCCGTTCCTCGGCAAGCGGCGTGAGCGGGGTGGAGGCGCCGGCGTATGGCGCCGTGTCGTCACCGCGGTCACCCGCCGGCCGCTGGTCTCAGCGGTTGCCTCGGCGGGCGTCCTGATCGCGATGGCGATTCCGGCCCTGAGCATGGAGACGACCCAGACGAGCAGCGACGACCTGCCCAAGGACCTGGCGGTGATGCAGACCTATGACCGCTACACGGAGGCGTTCCCCGACAAGGCGAACGTCAACGAAGTGGTGGTCGAGGCCGGCGACGTCCGCAGCGGCGATGGTGCCGCCGTGGTCGAGCGGGTCGTGACCGGCGCCGAGGGCTCCGAGACGTTCATCGGGACCCCCGACGTCACCTACAGCGACGACGGCACCGTGGCGAACGTCGCCGTGCCCAGCGAGGGCAACGGGACCGACGACGCCTCGATCGCGGCGCTCGACGAGCTCCGTGACGAGGTCGTCCCCGCCGCCCTGGCTGGAACCACCGAAGTCGAGGCAAACGTGACCGGCGGTGCCGCCTCGACCGAGGACTTCGCGCAGGTGATCTCCGAGCGGCTGCCGCTGGTGATCGCCTTCGTCCTCGGGCTGGCGTTCCTGTTGATGCTGTTCACCTTCCGCTCGATCGTCGTCCCAATTAAGGCGATCGTCCTCAACCTGCACTCGGTGGGCGCTGCCTACGGAGTGCTGGTCGCGGCGTTCCAGTGGGGCTGGGCGGAGTCGCTGCTCGGCTTCGAGTCGAACGGCGGGGTCACGAACTGGTTGCCCGTCTTCCTCTTCGTGATCCTCTTCGGGCTCTCGATGGACTACCACGTGTTCATCCTCAGCCGGGTCCGTGAGCTCTACGACCGGGGCATGAGCACCGACGACGCGGTTCGCGAGGGCATCTCGCAGACGGCGGGCACGGTGACCAGCGCGGCCGCCGTGATGATCGCCGTGTTCTCGGTGTTCGCGACCCTCTCCTTCCTCGACTTCAAGGAGATGGGAGTGGGCCTGGCGGTCGCGGTCCTGATCGACGCGACGATCATCCGCGGCGTCCTGCTGCCGGCGACGATGAAGCTGCTCGGCGAGCGCAACTGGTACCTGCCGGGCTTCCTCGAGCGGATGCCGCGGTTGCGCGAGCGGCGCCCGGTCGAGGTCGGCGTCGAGCCCGAGCCGGTCCGGACCTGAGTCCGGCCATCGACTATCCGCCGCCGGCGCTCCCTTGGGGGCGCCGGCGGCGGGATTGGAGCTTGAGATGTCCAACTTCATGCTGCAACACCGACACGATCCCGACGAGTGCGAGACGGTTTTTGCCGCCTGGCGCTCGTTCGACAGCCCCCTCCGGGGCTCCACGGCTCCCTCGACCTGCCTCGCCGGCGGTCACCGCATCTGGTGGTGCGTCGAGGCGCCCGCCGAGGCCGACGCGCTAGCGCTGCTGCCGGAGTTCGTCGCCTCGCGCACGGAGGCGATCCCGGTTCGTTACGTGGAGGTGCCGTGATTCCATCGCGCTGAGGCCGCGGTCGAGGCGGCGGATGCTGGTCGCGCCGGGCGGGGTTGGGACGGCGCGGAAGGTCGAGGCCGGCAGGTGCAGGCGGAAGGCGATCCTTCCCCGCGAGTCGAAGCCGGTGACCAGGGGGTTGTCGCCCCAGCTGACCAGCCAGCCCCCTCCCGGCAGTTCGCGAGCGGAGCCGCAGCAGTGGCTCCGCTTCACCTCCGGGTCGTTGAGCTGGCCCTTGTAGGCGGCCTTGCCGGCGTCGAGGTCGAGCCGGTAGAAGACCACCCGCGGCCGGCGGGGCCGATCCTTGCCGTTGTCGAAGACGGTCAGGCGGCCGAAGCGGTCGAGGCGGGCGTCGTGCTGGCCGCCCAGCGGGCGGGTGGCGGGATCGCCGACGACCCGCAGCGACTGCCCGGTCGGGAGGCCGCCGAGCTTCCAGCGGATCGCACCCGTGGCCCGGTCGATCCCGTAGACGGCGTCGGTGTGGCGCGTGGAGATGATCACTTCGCCGTCGTCGCCGGGCTCGATCGAGTTGATGTGGACCGGGTCGAAGGCCTCCCGCTGGAGCCGGCGCCGCGGGTTGCTGAGCACGCTCTTCCACCAGCGGCCGGTCTCCGCCAGGGCGATGTGGCCGCGCGAGTTCCAGCGCCACACGACCTTCCCGGCGGGATCGAGTTCCTGGACTTCAGCCGAGACGATCGCCGCCCGCTTCGGCCCACCGAAGCGGCGGAGGTCGGCGGTTTCGGGCACGTAGGTGTCGAGCAGGACGTTGCCGTTGGCGAGTTCGCGGTACTCGTGGCCGTCGATGATCGTGTTCCTGGTCCGGACCAGACGCAGCAGATCTCCATCCTCTGAGCGGATCTCGTAGGCCATCCGCGGGTCGAGCCCGTAGCCGTCGCCGAACGAGCGCGCCCAGGCGAGGCTGCCGTCGCGCAGCACCTGTCCCCACAGCGCCGGCGTGTCGGGGTTGTACCACCAGCGCGGCACCCCCTCGGTGTCGGAGACGATCACCCACGGGCGCTTGTCCCTCGGGTCGACGTAGGTGATGACGAAGAGGCCGGGCGGGACCGGCCGCAGGGCTTCGTACCGCCAGCCCGGGAAGTCGGGCGGCAGGGGGTGGGCCTCCGGGGTGGGCTGGGCACCCGACCGCCCAGCATCGTCGCCACCTCCGCAGCCGGCGGAGAGCAGGATCACGGCGAGGGCCGTGAGCAATGCCGGGGCGCGACTCACCTTCCTCCAGCCAGCTCCCTCATGCTCGCGCCAGGGGCCGGGCGCCGGTCGAGGAGGGAAGCAGAAGGGCGGACAGGCAGACCATCGCCAGGGCGCTGATCTGCAGGGCGATGCCGAGGGGGCTGGGGGAGAGGGGGTCGCCGAAGACGAGGATGCCGCCGAGGATCTGGGTCGCGTTGGCGACGATGCCCATCAGGCCGATCGTCTCAATCGCGCCGCCGCTCTGCAGGGCGGCAACAGTCGTGTACTGGGCCAGGGCGCCGCAGGCGATCACCAGCGCCAGCAGCGAGGCGATCAGCGGCCAGTCGCCGGCGCCGCCGGTGAGGGCCTTGGTCGCGATCCCGGCCAGGGCGAAGAGGATGCCGGCGAGGACCGCGAGCAGGACCCCGCGCCGGGCGGCCAGGCGCTCGGCGCGGTGGCTCAGCGCGACCCCGGCGGCGAGCAGGACGAGGCCGCCCTCGAAGCTGGCGATCGCCGCCATCGAGAAGTCCGAGTGGGCGCTGTCGAAGTTGGGAAGGGTCGCCGCGAGGAGGGCCAAGCCCGAGCCGCCGAGGATCAGCGCCAGCCACTGGCGCCGCTCGACGCGGTCGCCGAAGAGGCGCTGCGAGAGCACCGCGAGGGTGACCGCGCCGCCGGCCAACACGGCCTGCACGAGGGAGATCGGGGCCATGGAGAGGGCGGCGACGTGGGCCAGCCAGGCGAGGCCGGCGAGGCCCCAGCCGGCAGCGAACCAGGGTGAGGTGGCGAGGCTGCGCAGGGTCGCGAGCGGCCGGCCGATCGAGACCGGCTGCGTGTGCTGGCAACCGCGGTGCTTGAGCAGCGAGGCGAGGTTCGTCAACAGCGCGACGGCGGCGGCGAGGCCGATTCCGATCTCCACGGCGACCGTCCGCCTAGGCGACGCTGCGGGAGTCGAGGTCCGGGGCGGCGATGGCGGTGGATTGCTCCATCTGGTCGCGCACGGCGGCGACGGCGGCTCCCGAGGTGCGGCAGGCGAGCGCGACGACGCGGTTCGACGCCTCCGGCGCCCGGTCGATCTCGAATTCGATCAGAGCGGTGCGCCGCAGCCGGACCCGTTCCTCGCGCGAGCTCGCGTCGGGAGCCGACTCCATCGCCACCTCTCCGGCCCGTGCCCGGCTGCAGGTGAGGCAGAAGGTCTCGTCGTCAAGCTGGGACCAGCTCGGCGGCAGCATCGACGGCTCGCCGTCCATCCGCCCGACCGAGACCGCGCAGCGGGCACAGCTCCATCTGCAGGCGTCGGCGGCCATCGCCTCAGGCGTCCAGCCCGAGGCTCGTGGAGATGCGGCGCATCTCCTTGGCCTGGTCGGCGAGGACGAAGCTGATGCCGGTGCCGGTGCGCCCGGCGCGGCCGGTGCGCCCGACCCGGTGCACGTAGGCCTCGCGGTCCTCGGGAGCGTCGTAGTTGATCACGTGGGAGACGTCGGGGATGTCGATCCCGCGGGCGGCGACGTCGGTCGCGACCAGGGTCATCACCTCGCCGCGCTCGAAGCGGGCCAGCGCCCGCTCGCGCTGCCGCTGGCTCTTGTCGCCGTGCATGGCGACGGCGTTGACCTGGCGGCCGCGCAGTCGCTTGACCAGCCGGTCGGCGCCGCGCTTGGTGCGGACGAAGACGAGGGCGCGGCCGGCGCTCTCCTCGGCGAGGTGGGAGACGAGGTGGTCGAGCTTGGCGCCCTGCGAGGAGACCGGCAGGAAGTGGTGCTCTACGTTGGCCTCCTGGCGCTCGGACGCGGCGTGGGTGTGGGAGCGGGCGTCGCGGGTGTAGGCGGCCGCGACCTTGCCGGTGGCTCCCTCCAGGGTCGCCGAGAAGAACAGCGTTTGGCGATCGGCCGGGGTCTCGTCGACGATCCGGTCGACCGCCGGGCGGAAGCCCATGTCGAGCATGCGGTCGGCCTCGTCGAGGACGAGGACGCGGACCCGCCGCAGCGAAACGGCGCCGCGACCGATCAGGTCCTCAAGTCGGCCGGGGGTGGCGACGAGGATGTCGGCGTGCCGCGCGGCCTTGATCTGCGGCCCGATGCCGACGCCGCCGTAGACGGCGACGATCTTCAGGTTGCGGGCCCTGGCGAGCGCGGTCAGCTCGGTGACGATCTGGCTCGCCAGCTCCCGGGTGGGGGCGAGGACGAGGGCGCCGGGGCCCTTGCCGCCGGGCTGGATCAGGTCGACGAGCGGGACGCCGAAGGCGAGCGTCTTGCCCGACCCGGTCGGCGATTGGACGAGAAGGTCGCGGCCGGCGAGCGCGTCGCGGACGACCATCTCTTGAACTGGGAACGGCTGGGTGATCGAACGTGCCCTGAGGGCGTCGACCACTGGCTTGGAAGTGCCGAGATCGGCAAAGGAAATGATGTTTTTGAACTCCTAGTTGACTAACTCTGGGAGATCCTGCGACCCCAAAGCGCCAACTGAGCACAGGGAGGAAACGGAACCTCTCGGGTGGCGAATCGGCCAAACCCGACTCGTTCACCGTAGCAGCAGCGGGTCAGGCCCTCACTTCGTCAGGGTCTCTGCAAGTAGGTGGGTGATCGTCCAGGTCGCGACCCGCGCGGTCACGCGAGAGAATTCCGCGATGCCCGCTCCGCTTCGCTCTGGCGCCCCGCGAGCCCTGCGTATGTGGGGGGGCCGGCTCCTCGAGGGGATCAGGAGGGGCGACGAGGCCGACATCGCCCGGGCGATCGAGGACTTGAGCCGGTCGCGGCGCTACCTGGCGCCGCTCGCCTACGCGGTCGGCGGCGTCGCGATGCTGCTCGGCGGGGTGCGGGTGCTGTTCTCGAACTGGCGGCTGACCCTGATCCAGGTCCTGCCGGCGATCTGGATCTGGCTGGCGATGTACAACCTGCGCGCCCATCTCCTCCACGGCCGCGAGTTCCGCGACCTGGAAGGGCCGTTCGTGGTCCTCTCGATCGCGGCGATCGCGGCAGTCACGATCGGCGTCTTCTTCTTCAACGCCGTCTTCGGCTTCGCCATCGCCCAGGGGGGAACGCCCCGCGTCCGCCTCGCGATCGCCGAAGCGCGGCAGCGGCTGGCGCCGATCGTCACCACCGGCGGCGCGCTGGGGCTCGCCCTGGGAGTGGCCGTCCTGCTCGCGCCCCGTGCCGGGGAGCCCTGGTTCGCGGTCTCCCTCGGGATCGTCATCGGCCTGATGATGGCCGCCTACGTGGCGGTCCCCTCCCGCCTGGTCGGGGTCGAATCGACGGCCTCGCGCCGCGACCGCCTCTCCGCCAGCGCCGTCGGCGGCCTGCTCGGCGTCGCGCTCGCCACGCCTCCTTACGTCCTCGGTCGCATCGGCCTGCTGATGATCGGCTCGCCGATCCTCCGCGTCCCCGGCTTCGTCGTCTTCCTCGTCGCGGCGACCCTGCAGGCGGGCGCGACCAGCGCGGTGCGGGCGGTGAAGCTGGGCGCCCGCCTGAGCGACGGAACCTCCCGCGGGGCTAGCTCTCCGGCAGGTAGGTGAGCAGCACCACGCCGGAGTCGAAGCGCTTGACGTCCTCGAGCCGCATCCGGATCGTTCCCCGGTCGCCGAGCACGTGGAGGTTGCCCTTGCCCCAGACGATCGGGTTGAGGTAGACCTCGAACTCGTCGATCAGGCCCTTCTCGGCGAGGGCGTAGGCGAACTCGCCGCTGCCGTGCATGAAGAGGTCGCCGTCGACTTCCTCCTTCAGGTTCGGGACCGAGTCGCTGAGGTCGCCCTCAAGCAGGGTCGCGTTCCACTCCAGCTCGCCGGAGAGGGTGGTCGACCCGACGTACTTCGGCATCGCGTTGACCATCTCCGCCCACCTGCCGGTCTGGTCCGGCCAGTAGCCCGCCAGCCCCTCATAGGTCTTGCGGCCGAGGACCAGCCCGCTGGACCTCGCCTGGCGCTCGAACGAGTACTCGCCGTGGTCCCCGTCGGCCTGCACCCACTCGCCGACCGGGTCGATGACGCCGTCGAGGGTGGCCTGGGTGGTGGCGATCAGCTTTCCCATCTCGATTCTCCTTCGCTCGGGGGGGCTCGATCTGTGCCCCATTTACCCAGACAACGAACGGCGACGCGCGAAATCGACAAACGCTGTCCGCCAAGAGCCGTCCACTGCAGACGATAGGTTTCGGTATGCTCATGCGGACGATGGAAGAGCGGCCAGCAAATGTGAAAAGCGACGCCCGCTTTCAGCGGCTGGAAGAAGACATTCGCGAACTGCGCGCTGAGCAAAAAGGCGGGGTAAACGAACTTCGCAGCGAGCTCAAGACCAGCGTGCAGGAACTCCGTAGTGAGTTTCAGGCCGGCATTCAGGAACTGCGCGGAGAGTTTCAGGCTGGCCTTCAGGAACTTCGTAGCGAGCTTCAGGCCAGCGTGAAGGGACTGCGCAGCGAGTTTCAGGCTGGTGTGCAAGAGCTCCGAACGGAGTTCCAAGCTGACATGAAGCAGCTCCGTGATGACTTCCAAAATTCCCATCGGGAGCTTCACGCCGATATCCGGGCGATGCAGAGGAACATGCTGTTTGGCTTCTTCAGCCTCGCCGGTCTGTTTCTCACCTACGCCGGCTTCCAGCTCTCCTAGGCGCTCTGGGTCTGACGATGCGGTTCACGCGCGAAGAGTTGGAGGCGTTCCGCGGCGAGGAGGTTCCCGATCTCGTTGGGCCGGGACTGCAGCTGCTCTTCGTCGGCATCAACCCGGGCCTGTGGACGGCCGCGGTCCAAACCCACTTCGCCCACCCGACCAACCGCTTCTACCCGGCCCTTGCCGCGGCTGGGATCACCGGCTACGAGGTCGACCGGGTCGCCGGGATGAGCGATGCCGACCGCGTGCACCTGGTGGAGCGGGGGATAGGGATCACCAATCTCGTCAAACGGGCCTCCGCTCGCGCCTCGGAGCTCTCCCGCGAGGAGCTGCGCGAGGGTGGCGAGCGGCTGCGGCGGTTCGTCGCCGAGCACCACCCCAAGGTCGTCGCGATCGCCGGAATCTCCGCCTATCGCGACGCGTTCGGCGAGCGCGGCGCGGCGCTCGGGCGCCAGCCGGAGACGCTCGAAAGCGCCGGCCACTGGTCCGGCGCGGCGCTCTGGGTGGTCCCCAATCCGAGCGGGCTCAACGCCCACGAGACGGTCGCGACGCTCGCCGCCGCCTATGCCGCGCCGGCCGCCGAGGCCGGGGTCATCGCCGGCTAGAAGCTCGCGCTGGGGTCGACGCCCAGGGTCGCCCTTGCGGTGAAGCCGTCCCGGGCGAGGTTGGTGCCGACGCGTTCGAGGGTCAGCTCCGAGCTGGATCCACCCTGGTCGCGGAAGATTAAGTCGGCGTCGCGCGGGGTGATTTCGGCCGGGTTGCGGTCGTAGGGGGCGAGGGCGAAGACCTCGGCGTCGTCGCGATCGGCGGTGAACAGCTGGCCGGTGTGGGAGACGTGGCCGCCGGAGTAGGCGCCGCCGCGCCGCTGGCCGCCGAGGTGGACCTTGAGGTGGATGTGGGTCGTCCGCCCCGGGTACTGGCCGGGGTAGACGGTCGCGAACTCCGCTCGCCCGTTCGCGTCGGTCAGCTGGATTCCGCGCAGGAAGGTCGTTCCGGCGCTGCCCTCCGAGGGCTCGCCGGAATAGACGCCGAGCGCGTCGCAGTGCCAGACGTCGACGGCGGCGTCGCGGAGCGGCTCGCAGGTGTTCGCGTCGACGACGGTCAGCGCCAGCGCCAGCGGCACGCCGGGGCGGTCCTCGACGATGTCGCGCCGGACCCGTGCCAGGTCGATGTAGAAGGGACCTTCGTCCTGCTCGGCGGTGAGGACGCAGTCGGGGATGGCCTTGCCCGCGCCGGCCGAGGTCCCGGTCGTCTGATCTCCATCGGCACCGCAGGCGTAAAGGGCGACGCTCGCCAGCGCCCCCGCCGAGAGCGCCATCATCTCCCGGCGCCGGATCGGTGTCTCGATCCCTTCGCTCATTGGTTCAGGATACAAATCTGATAATCTGATTTTGTGAAGCAGCTCAGTGCCACCGACGCGTCCCGCCGGTTTTCGGAGGTGTTGGACGACGTGGAGAGCAGCGGCGAGTCCTATGTCGTGGTCCGCCATGGCCGGGCTGTGGCGACCATTGGGCCGGCCAGCGGTGGCACCGGAAAGGCGCTCAAGGAAGTGCTGCGCGATAGCTCACCCGACCCCGGCTGGGCGGATGAGGTGCGGCAGCTTCGCGAGGAAATGGGACCGGTGACGGATCCCTGGCACGACTGATCCTCGATACCACCGTCCTGGTCGACGCCGAGCGCGGCGGGCAATCGCTCGCCGAAGAGATCGCGGACGCCGATGACGTCGCGATCGCGGCGATCACCGTTGCGGAGCTGAGGGTTGGCGTCCAGATGGCGAAGGGTCGCCGGGGAGAGAAGCGCGAGCGTTTCGTCGACGCCGTCCTCGACGCCGTCTCGGTGGAGCCCTACGACCTTGAGGTGGCAAAGGCGCACGGCGACCTGTTGGCGCACGTCCGTCGTTCGGGCGCGCCGCGGGGAGCCCATGACCTGATCATCGCCGCGACGGCGCGAGCCCGGGGCCGCGAGGTCGTGAGCTCCGACCGGGCCGGCTTCGCCGACCTGCCCGGAGTCTCGACCTCAGGTGAGCTCGACTAGCCGCCCGAGGCGTTGAGGTCGACGGCTTCGCGGATCAGCGCCTTCAGCGCCTCCGCGTCGATCTCCTCGCCCTCGCCGATGTCGATCGCGCGCCTGGTGTTGCCCTCCAGGCTGGAGTTGAAAAGGCCGGCGGGGTCGCCCAGGGAGGCTCCCTTGGGGAAGGTCATCTTCACGGCTTTCTTGTAGCTCTCGCCGGTGCAGATGATCCCGTCGTGCGACCAGACCGGGTTGCGCCATTTCCACTCCTCGACCACCTCGGGGTCGGCCTCCTTGATCAGCTCGCGGACGCGGGCCAGGGTCTCGCCCCGCCAGTCGCCCAGTTCCGCGATCCTCGCGTCGATCAGCTGAGAGGGAGACCCGCCTCCGTCGTTCGTTTTCCGCACGTTGCCGTCGCTTTCTTCGGTTGAGATTCCGAGCTGAAAAGGGTAATAGCCCCTACGATTTCCGCATGGGCATGGGCGGTGGAGGCTTCGAAGGTGGCGGTGGAGGCGACGGAGGGGGCGGCGGTGGCTGCTGACACCGTTTGACCCCTCAGCTGCATCAGCGCTTCCCAGCGCTGGCCGAGAACCTGCCTCACCTTGACCTTTCCGAGCGGCCGACGCCGATCCGCGAGCTGGGCGGGCTCGGGATCTGGGTGAAGGAAGACGGCGCCTTCGGCTCGGGCGGCTGGGGCGGCAACAAGGTGCGGAAGCTGGAGTGGCTGATTCCTGACGCGCGGCGGCGCGGCCGGCGGTCGATCCTCACCTTCGGTGGGCTCGGAACCAATTGGGGGCTGGCGACCGCGCTCTACGCGCGCGAGCACGGGCTGGAGACCGGGCTGGCGCTCGTCGACCAGCCGATCGACGAGCACGTCGAGGCCCAGCTCGCCCGGCTCGAAGCCTCGGGCGCCCGCATCCACCGCACCCACACCAAGGCCCGCACCGTGGCGATGCTGCCCTGGCTGCTCGCCCGCAACTCGCGCGGCGGCCGACCGCCCTACCTGCTGCCGGCTGGAGGGTCTTCCTCGGTCGGCGCGCTCGGTTACGTCGAGGCGGCGCTGGAGATCGCGGCCCAGGTCGAGGCCGGATTGCTGCCCGAGCCGGCGCAGGTAGTCGTCCCGGTCGGCACCGGCGGCACCGCCGCCGGCCTGGCGCTGGGCTTCCAGCTCGCCGGGATGCGGACTCGCGTCGTCGGCGTCGTGGTCAACGACCAGCTGCGGCTCGACCCGCCGGTGATCGTCCGTCTCGCCCGGCGCGCCGCCAGGTTGCTGGAGCGCCGCGGAGCGCGCTTCGGTCAGCTTCAGATCGGACCCGAGACGCTCGGCCTTACCCGCGACCAGATCGGCGCCGGCTACGGCCACCGGACCGAGGCCGCGACGCGCGCCGCGGCGCTCGCGGCTGACGAGGGACTGGCGCTGGACCCCGTCTACACCGCCAAGGCGATGGCCGGCCTGCTGGCGCTGCGCGCCGAAGGGCGCCTCGGCGAGTCGGTGCTCTTCGTCCACACCGACGGGCCGCGCTAGGGCTCTTCGGAGAGGGCTTTCGCCAGCCGCTCGCGGCGCTCGTCGACAAGGGCCGCGATCTCGTCGAGGAGGGGCCGGTCCTGAAAGGCCGCCGGCAGGGCTCCGCGGGCGGCGCCGGCGTTGTCCCCGACCAGCTCGATCAGCCGCTCCGCCCGCCGCCGCACCAGGCTCGGTTTGACTTCGAGGTCCTCGGCGAGCCGGTCGAGGTGGCGGCGGCGGAGGTAGCCAGGCCGGTTCTCACCGCCGTACTTCATCGCCAGCTTCCTCCGCGTCCTGGCGAAGACGGCGGTGCAGAGGAGGTCGTAGAGGGGGGCGAGGCGGATCGCTTCCGGCCCGTCGAGCAGCAGCGAGTAGTTCTTCGCGTGGGCGTCGTGGTTGCCGATCAGGAAGGTGAAGAGGAGGGCGTCGGCGAAGGCGACGACGTCGCGGGCGGGGGCGCTGGAGGCCCGCCAGAGCAGGGAGGCGCACTGGCCCACCCCGGGTCCCCCGTCGCCTTCGTACTTCTCCGCCGGGGCCACACCGAGGGCCTGGCAGAAGTCCTCCTGGTGGACGCGGCCGTCCGCCGGCGCGTCGGGCGCACGGTCGTAGCGACGGACGAGCAGGAACTCGTGGCCTCCCGCCTCTCGCGGCTCCGCCGCGGCGACGTCGAGGTCGACGGCGGCGGCCAGGGACATGCAGTAGGCCTCGTCGACGATCGGTTCGGCGACCCTGGCGATCGGCAGCTTGAGGATGTGGGTGCTCGGTGGGGCGCCGCGGGTCAGCCCGATCTTCTCCTCCTCGCGGAGGACGCCGATCTTGTCGTGGGCGCCCGCCAGCGAGATCCGGATCCCGTCCTCGCCTTCGACTTCGTCGAGCAGCGCCAGCGGGCGCTCGGGCAGCTCCCCCAGGAGCTCCCGCAGGTCTTCGTCGTCGAGCCATCGGGGCGGCGGCGCGCCCGAGCCGGGGACCGGGCCCTCGGTCGAGCCGAGCGCGATCGCCCCGGCGCACTCGCCGCCGATCGCCGCCAGCACGGCGAACGAGTTCTCGGCGGAGATGTGGAAGGTGTGGGCGATCGCCCGCAGGAAGTCCCCCTCGGGCAGCAGGCCCTGGAAGAAGGGCGCGCATTCGGCGTCCTCGAACGCCTCCTCCCGCGGCGGCAGGCCGAGGGAAATCGGAGCTCCTCGCTGGCTCAGGTAGGAGGGCGAGTAGGTGAACCGGAGCCTCGCCTGGGGCAGCCGCTCGAGGGTGCCCGCCCGCCTGCCATGGAGATATACGGCGAGAGAGTTCAACGCGGCCTCGCGACCAGCTCGATCCCGAGCGCGGCCAGCACCCTCAGCACGCCGGCGAGCTGGGCGCTGGACTTGCCGTTCTCCAGTTCGCTGATGAACCGCAGGGTGGTGCGAGCGACGTCGGCGAGGGCGCCCTGGGAGAGGCCGAGCTCGACCCGGCGGCGGCGAATCGCTATGCCGAGGGCTTGAGAGGTGTCGATGATCAGAGGGTCCATTTTCCCGTTCGGGAAAACATAACCCGATCTTCGGCGTAACCGGTGGCATTTTTCCCGTTCGGGATAAATGCGTCAGATAAGGCTGTGTACCGAGACTGATTTTCCCGATCGGGAAAACCGGGTCGAACGCCGGGCTACTGAAGCGCGAAAGTCGCGGCGACCGTTGCGGTGACGGTCGAGCGGCCCGGCTTGGTCGGTGGCGAGGCCGACGTTTCGATGCCCGCGGCCACGTCCTTGGTCTGGGGCGCTGGGACGGAGACCACGTTGCCGCTCTCGGCGATCGCGATCGCCGGTCCCAGCGTGGCGCCCGCCGCCGAAGCCAGCAGTTCCGCCTTCGTCTTGGCCTGCGTGAACGCTTCGACCAGGGCGGCGTTGTAGGCGGCGGCGCTGTCGCCGACGAAGAAGTTCGGTCCCCGCGTGCTCGTCGCCCCGGCGGCGACTCCGGCCGCGACGAGGTCGCCGGCGGCGTTCGGGTCGTGGGTGACGACGGTGACGCCCTCGCTCGCCCGGTAGACGGGGCGCTTGCCGCGCTCCACCCGCCGCACCGAGATCGACCCGGTGGTGACGTCTCCCGGGCCGACACCCGGAGTCGATTGCGCGGCGGCGATCACCGCCCGCAGCCGCTTCGCGACCACGCGCAGCGCGGCGGCGCGGCCCTGGCGTTCCTTGCTGACCGTGAAGTGGACCCTGGCGGCGTCGTTGGGCACCGCTCGTTCGACCGTCGCCTGGACGCTCACGGTGCGTTCCGCGGCCGTGGCGGCGGTCGGCGCCAGCAGGGCGGCGAGGACGGCGAGCGGGACGAGGAGACGGCGCATCGGTCCCATTATGCAGTCAGCTCCACCGAACGCAGGCGGTTGGGGACCGAATCGGAGTAGTGGGCGGCGATCAGCTCGTCGGCCTCGGTGTCGGCGGCGAAGTTCCGCAGGTAGGCGGCGACCTCCTCATCGGTGCCGACGGCGGTGTAGGCGAGCATTTCGTCGACCACGGCGGCTTCGGGGGAGGCGAGGAGGTCGGTGACGTCGTCCTCGCTCAGCTTGCGGCCGCGGCCGAAGAGGGCGCGGGCGCGGACCCGGCGGGCGGCCTCCAGCTGGGCGGCGGCGCTCTCGGCGCTGTCGGCGGCGATCACGCCGACGCCGGCGATCGCGTAGGGCTCGCTCAGTTGCGCCGAGGGCTTGAACCCCTCGCGGTAGACCTTAAGCGCCTCGTGCAGGTAGCGCGGCGCGAAGTGGGAGGCGAAGGCGTAGGGCAGCCCCAGCTGGGCCGCCAGTTCGGCGCCGAAGAGGGAGGAGCCGAGGATGTAGAGCGGCACGTGGGTGCCGCGGCCGGGGATCGCCCGCAGGCCCGGCAGCGGCTCCTCGTCGCTGAGGAACCGCTGCAGCTCGAGCACGTCCTCGGGGAAGCGATTGCTGGCGGCGGGGTCGCGGCGCAGCGCCATCCAGGTCCGCTGGTCGGTGCCCGGCGCCCGCCCGAGGCCGAGGTCGATCCGGCCTGGGTGCAGCGTCTCCAGCGTTCCGAACTGCTCGGCGATCACCAGCGGCGAGTGGTTGGGCAGCATCACGCCGCCGGCGCCGAGCCGGATCGTCTCGGTCCGCGCCGCGACATGGGCAATCAGGACCGCGGTGGCCGAGGAGGCGATCGAGGTGATGTTGTGGTGCTCGGCGTACCAGACGCGTTTGTAGCCGCCGCGCTCGGCCGCCTGGGCCAGGGCGACGCTGCCGGCGAAGCTTTCGGCCACGGTCTCCTCGCGGCCGACGGCGGCGAGGTCGAGGATCGAGAGGGGGATCGGCAGGCTCATGTCAAAGACGGTTTTACCCGGGATCGACCCGCGGCGTTAGCCTCGCGCCTGCATGGACAGCCCGATCCTCGTCTCCGTCCTCCTGCCCGGCGCGATCGCGGTGATCATGTGCAGCCTCGGGATGGAGCTGACCCGGGACGACTTCCGCCGCGTCCTGACCGCGCCGCGCGGGGTCGCGATCGGGATGCTCAACCTGGCGCTGATCTCGCCGCTCTTGGCGCTGACGATGGCGGAGCTGTTCAAGCTACCGCCCGAGCTGGCGGTCGGGCTGGTCCTGCTGGGCGCGTCCCCCGGCGGGATGATGGCCAACATGCTGACCCACCTATCGCGCGGCGACACGGCGCTTTCGGTGACGATGACGGCGATCAGCAGCGTCGGCGCGATGGTCACGGTGCCGCTCTTCCTCGGCCTCGCCGGCGAGCACTTCGGCGCCACCGAGGTCGGCGACGTCGGCATGCTCGGGATCGTCCTCCGCGTCTTCGCGATCACGATCGTTCCGGTGGCGATCGGGATGGAGCTGCGCCGGCGCCGGCCCGAGTGGGTCGGCAGGGTCCACTCGCGGGTGCGGCGGGTCTCGCTGGCGCTCTTCGCGCTGGTCGTGCTCGGCGCGATCGCCTCGGAGAACGACACCGTCCGGGCCAACCTCGCCGACGTCGCCGGCGCCGCCCTCGCGCTCAACCTGGCGGCGATGGCGCTCAGCTTCACGATCTCGAAGCTGGCCCGGCTCGGCGACCGCCAGGCGACCGCGATCGCGCTGGAGCTCGGCATCCACAACTCGGCCCTGGCGATCGCGGTCGGCGCCTCGCTCGCCGACGACCTGGCGATCCCGGCCGCCGTCTACAGCTCCTTCATGCTCTTCACCGGCGGCGCCTTCGCCTGGACGATGAGCAAGCGCAACGGGGTGCCGGCGTGAGCCGCTGGGAGACGACCTGCGTGCGGGAGGCGCCGGTATCGCCGGCGGCGGTCTGGACCCACGCCTACGCCGACGCGGACGCCTGGCCGCGCTGGAACGCCGAGCTGAAGCGGGCGACCCTCGACGGGCCGCTGCGCGAAGGGGCCGAGGCGCGGATCGTCTTCCGCACCGGCCTGCGGCTGCGCTTCCGGGTCGTCGAGTTCGAGGACGGCCGCCTGTTCACCGACGAGGCGCGGCTGCCCGGGGCTCGCATGGGTCACCGCCACCTGGTCGAGTCGGTGGGGGAGGGCAGTCGCCTCACCAACACGATCTACATCGAGGGCCCTCTCGCCGGCCTCTGGCGGCGGATCCTCGGGCCAGCCGCGGCGCGGACCCTGCCCGACGCCCAGGGTGAGGTGGCCCGCCTGGCCTCAGCGGCGGATCGCTAGGGGCTCCCGAGCAGCTCCGAGACCGTCCACCTGCGTTTGATCATCCCTTCCTCGTACATCCAGTCGACCAGGCGCTTCAGCTTGGCGCGGTCGATTTCGCCGCCGCGGGAGAACCGCGGGGCCATTTCCTCGACCCCGGCCCGAGTGGCCTGTCGGTGCAGGGGAGCCTTCGGATTCGAGGAGTTCTCGTATTCCCTGTGGTGGATGACCGCCCTCGTGGCGAGACCAGGCCGTTTGGCCACCGTCGCGCCGCCCCGGGCCGTTTCCTCCGCCAGCCGCTGGAACGCCTCCGGGTCCTCGCCCTGGCGATCGCGCCGCGCGATTAGCACCAGTTCTTCGTAGTCGGGGATCCCGAGCTTCCGCACCGGCGTGACCACCGGCTCCAGTCCCTGCGCTTCCAGCAGCCTCCCCTCGGTGTTCATCGAGCCGCCGAAGATGGCGTCGGCCCGCCCGTGGACCAGCTCGGATTCCAGGTAGTAGCTGACGCTCCTCAGCGTCACGTCGGCGAGCGTCAGCCCGGCGCGCTTGAGGACGGCTTCGAGGAAGAACTTCTGGAAGCGAATGCCCGGGATCGCGATCGTCTTCCCCTTCAGGTCGGCGACGCTGTCGATTCCCGACCCCTTGAGCCAGATCATCGCCATGGTCGGGTGGGGGACGACGCCGCCGACGGCGACCAGCGGCTTCCCCTCTTCCCGGGCCAGGATCAGCTGTGGCTCGTGGGCCAGCGCCGCGTTGACCAGTTCCTGTTCGACGTACATCGGCGGGCGGGCGGGGTGGGAGGGGGTGACGAACGAGACGTTGAGCTTCGCCTTGCCGAAGTAGCCGAGCCGGTGGGCGAGCAGAAACCCCGCCTCTTCGGGCCCGGCTTTGCCCGGCAGGTTGACCTGCAGGAAGGTGTGGGGCGGATGCCGCGGCTTCTCCCGCGTGGCGGTTTCGCCGTCGCTCCCGCCACAGCCGCTGAGCAGGACGGCGATCAGCGCTCCCAGCAGCAGGAGGGAGCGAGCCGAGGTCACGGCTTGCCCGTTTCGTCGCCCTGGCCCGCGGGGGTGGCCACCAGTCGCGAGACCGGGACCCTGCGCTCGATCATCCCTTCGTCGTACATCCACTCGACCAGGCCCTTCAGCTTCGCCCGGTCGATCTCGCCGGTCTTGGAGAGCAGCGGCGCGGTCGCTTCGACCCCGGCCAGGGTCGGCTTCGGCGAGGCGTATTCGAGCGACCTGTCAACGACCGCTTCGCTGCCGGCCTCGGGGTCTTCTTCCACCGCGACCGATCCCCGGGCGACTGCCTTGAGGATGCGGCGATAGAGCTCCGGGTCCTTTGCGAAGCTGTCCCGACGCGTCGTCAGGACGAGTTCTTCATAGGGGGGGATCCCGAGGTCCGTCACCTTGGTCACCACCGGATCCAGTCCGCGCGATTCGAGTTCCGCCCCGTCGGCGTTCCAGGACGCCCCGAAGGTGGCGTCGGCCTTCTCGCTGGTGAGCGCGTGGGTCGAGTTCCTGGGGACGACCTTCAGCTTCACGTCGGCGAGCGTCAGGCCGGCACCCGCGAGCACCCGCGCCAGGAAGGCTTCCTGGTAGGGCGCGCCCGGGATCGCGATCGTCTTTCCCTTCAGGTCGGCGATGCCGTCGATCCCGGACCCGGGCAGCCAGATCATCGCCATGCCCGGTTCGGTGAGGACGCTGCCGATGGCGACCACCGGCTCTCCCTCCGCGTCCGCCCGCACCACTTCCGGCAGCTGGGTGACGACGACGTCGCTGGAGCCGTCCGCCGCGTACTGGATCGAGTACTCGGGGCGAATCGCCCCGATGATGTTGAAGTTGACGCTGGCGTCGGCGAAGTACCCGAGCCGGTCGGCGAGGAGGATGCCGGAATCCGGAGGGCTCGGATATCCCTCCATCGACATCTGCATCTCCCTCAGATCCCCCCGCCGCTCGCTGGTCGGAGGTGGTTCGCCCTGGGCGGTCTCGCCCTCGTCTCCCCCGCATCCCGCGAGCAGGATCGCGGCCGCTACCCCCACCAAAAGCAGCCAGAAACGCTTCATTATTCAATTTATAACGCACATCCACGCAAATCCCCCTAACCGTTTATTGTGTTCGCGCCCACCTCGGGAAAGGGGATGAGTACCTTGGGGCGCAAGCGGCGATCGGTCGGCCGCATCGGAGTCGTTGTTTTGATGTGTGCTGCCCTGGCGGGTTGTGGGTCGGGTGGATCACAGGACGACGGAACCCTGCGCGGCACCTACTCCTCCTTCCCGGAATACCTGGATCCGGCGCTCAACTTCAGCCTCGAAGGGGCGACGGCGCTGGCCAACACCTACCTGCCGCTGCTCACCTACAGGCACGCGAACGGCAAAGCCGGGACGGAGCTGATTCCCGGTCTGGCCGAGTCGCTGCCGGAGGTAGACCAGGGCGGACGCCGCTACACGTTGCGGCTGCGGCCCGGGCTGGAGTACTCGGACGGGACCCCGGTGCGCGCCTCCGACTTCCGCTTCGCGGTCGAAAGGCTGATCCGGCTCAATTCCGCGGGCACTTCGTTCTACATGAACATCGACGGGGCGGAACGGTTCGCGGAAACGAAGAAGGGCGGCATCGCCGGGATCGAGACCGACGACGAGAGCGGCCGGATCGTCATCCACCTGCGCGAAGCGGATGGCAGCTTCAGCTACGTGCTGGCGCTGATGTACGCGGCGCTGCTGCCGCCGGACACGCCGGCCGAGGACCAGACCGCCGACCCGCCGCCGGCGACCGGTCCCTACGTGATCACCAAGGTGAAGCCGGGGCGCGGCTGGGAATACGAACGCAACCCGGCCTGGGAGAAGGCGAACGGCGAGGCGCTGCCGCAACTGCCGGGCGGGCACGTCGACCGGATCGAGTTCGAACTGCGCTCCAACCCGACCACCCAGGTCGACGAGGTCGAGCGTGGGCAGGTCGACTGGATGAAGAACCCGCCCGCGCCGGACCGCTACCAGGAGATCAAACGGCGCTACGAGGGAACCCAGTTCCGCGAGGAACCGACGGTCAGCGTCTACTACTTCTGGATGAACACGCGGGAGCCGCCCTTCGACGACGTGCGGGTGCGGCAGGCGGTCAACTACGCGCTCGATCCGGAGGCGCTGGAACGGATCTACGCCGGCACGATCGACCGCACCCAGCAGGTGCTGCCGGCGCAGATGCCCGGCTACCGCGAGATCGAGCTCTACCCGCACAACCTGAAGAAGGCCGAAGAGCTGATCGCCGAAGCCGACCCGAGCGATCGCGACGTGACCGTCTGGACCAACAACCTGCCGCCCAACGACGAAGCCGGCGAGTACTACGAGCAGGTGCTCGAGGACCTCGGTTTCAACGCGAAGCTGAAGGCGGTCAACGCGGCGACCTACTTCACCCTGATCGGCAACGCCGCGACGCCGGACCTCGACACCGGCTGGTCCAACTGGTTCCTCGACTATCCCCACCCCGACGACTACTTCGGGCCGCAGCTGTCGAGCGAAAGCATCCTGCCCAACGGCAACACCAACTGGGCCAACTTCAGCGACCCGGCGATCGACGCCAAGATCAAGGAGCTGGGCCGCCAGCAGCTCAGCCCGAAGGTGGAACGCGAATACGGCGACCTCGACGAAGCGGTGATGAAACAGGCGCCGTGGGCGCCGTTCGGCAGCCTCACGCTTGGCACCTTCGTCGCCGAGGACATCGACCTCGACGAGCTGATCGTCAGCCCGATCTTCGGCCAGGACCTGACCAGCTTTCAGTTCAAGTAGCGGCGAGCGCCCCGGCGCTCACTCGGCCCCGTACTCACGGTAGGGGTACCACCATTCCTTGCGCTCGATCCGGGACTCCATGTGGACGTGCTTGGTCTCCTGGAAGGCCTCGAGGCCCTCGCGGCCGAGCTCGCGGCCGAGGCCCGATTGCTTAAAGCCGCCAAAGGGGCCAGCGTCGTTGTCGGTCAGCGGGTCGTTGATCCAGACCGTGCCGGCGCGCAGCTCGCGCATGCAGCGGACCGCGTTCTCGAGGTCGGCGGTGTAGACGTTGGCGCCGAGGCCGAACTCGGTGCCGTTGGCCAGCTCGATCGCCTCGTCCAGCGAGGAGACAGGGACGATCGGGGCGACCGGGCCGAAGGTCTCCTCGGTCAGCAGGGCGCTGTCGGGGGCGGCGCCGACGACCACGGCGGGGGAGAGGAAGTGGCCGCGCTCCTGACCGCCGTTGTCGCCGCCGATGAGGACCTCGGCGCCGGCGCTGGCGGCGGCTTCGAGCTGGGCGATGACCTTGGCCCGCTGCGGGTCGGAGACCATCGGCCCGACGTCGGTGAGGACCTCGAAGGGGTCGCCGAGGACCAGCGAGCGGGTGTGGTCGACGAAGGCGGCGACGTAGTCGTCGTAGACCTCCTCGGCGACGTAGAAGCGCTCTGCCGAAGTGCAGACCTGGCCGGCGTTGAGGAAGGCCGCCCAGGCGCCGCCGCGGGCGGCGACCTCCAGCCGCGGGGCGACGTCGGCGCAGACGATGAAGGCGTCCTTGCCGCCCATCTCCAGGTTCATCCGCGCCATCCGCGGGACGCAGGCTTCGGCCACCTTCTTGCCGGTCGCGACCGAGCCGGTGAAGGCGACGCAGTCGACCTCGGGGTGGGAGGCGAGCTGGGCGCCGACCTCGCCGGCGCCGGCGAGGATGCTGACGACGCCGGCCGGCAGGTGCTCGAAGACCGGCGCCAGCGCCAGGGTCGAGAGCGGGGTCAGCTCCGAGGGCTTGGCGACGACGCAGTTGCCGGCGGCGAGCGCCGGCGCCACCTTCCAGGCAAGGAGTAGCAGGGGGTAGTTCCAGGGGACGATGCAGCCGACCACGCCGAGCGGGTCCTTGACCACCATCGCCAGCTGGGTGTTCTCGATTGGCGGGATCACCCGGCCGGCGTGGTCGCGGCCGATCTCCGCGTAGTAGTCGAAGGCGGCGGCGGTCCACTCCAGCTCGTCGCGGTTCTCGATCAGCGGCTTGCCGCCCTCGGCGGTCATCGTCTGGGCCAGCTCCTCGGCGTCGCGACGCAGCCGGCTGGCGACCTCGTGCAGCAGCTCGCAGCGCTCGCCAGCGGGCATTCGCGCCCAGCCGGGCCAGGCGCGGCGAGCGGCGGCGACGGCGGCGTCGACCTGCTCGGCCGAGGCGGCGCCGACCTCGACGATCGTCTCGGTCGTGAACGGGTTCTCGACCGCGAGGGTGGGGCCGGCACCGGCGACGAGCTCGCCGCCGATCAGCAGCTCGGCCGCCACGCTAGAGCTGCTTTTTCAGGGTCAGCGATTTGGTCGCGACGCCCGCGGTGCCGCCCGTCGGGGTGAAGGTGACCTTGGCTTTGAGGCTGACGGCGCCCTTTTCGTTCAGCTTCGCCAGCGCTTTGCCGCTTGCCTTGACGGTCAGCGTCGCTTTGCCCCTTGCCGCGACCGACTTACTCGCCGTCTTCACGCCTTTGCCGCCGAGGGCGAGCTTGCCCGGGCTGGGAACGGTCATCGTCAGCGCCGCGGTCCCCTTCGCCTTGTTCAGTTTGACTTTGCCGAAGGCGATCTTGTTGCTCGGGACGGGAGGGGGAGGAGGCGTCGTCCCCGGGCCGGAGGTCCCTCCACCGCCTCCGCTGCCATCCCCACCTTCTTCCGAGCCTTTCGGCGCCCAGCTCGGATAGGCGTTGCCGGTGTTACCGGCCAGCGGCGCGGCGCCGGTGCCATCGGGGTTCATCGTCCAGAGGCCGCCGGCCATCGGCTGGTAGGCGATCTTGGTCCCGTCGGGGGACCAGGAGAGGTTGAGGCTCGAGATCGGCGTGCCGCTCGGCAGCGGCCCGCTGTCGTCGCTGCCGTCGGAGTCCATCACGTGGAAGCCGTTTTCGCCCCCGGCTTCGGTCGTCGAGTAGGCGATCTTCGTTCCGTCCGGCGACCAGGTCGGGCTCAGGTTCTGGCGCGGGAAGTCGGTTTTCGTCAGCTGTTCCTGGCTCGTGCCGTCGGCGTCCATGACCCAGATGTCGTTGTTGTATTCGGGGTCGCAGCAGGGTTTGGGGCCGGTGCTGATGTAGGCGATCCTGGTCCCGTCGGCGGAGAACTCGGGCTGGGCCTCCTCGCCGACGGCTTCGGTCAGGTTTTCCGGGTTGCTGCCGTCGGCGCCGACCCGCCAAAGCTCCTGCCCACCGCTGTCCTGCCGCATGTAGACGACTTCGCTGCCGTCGGGCGAGATCGCCGGCTCGAAGTTGACGATCGGGTTTTCGGTTTTCGTCAGGTTGACGATGCCGGTGCCGTCGGCGTTCATCAGGAAGACGTTCCAGCCTTTGTCGCGGAAGCTCATGAAGACGACGCGGCCGTTGCCCGAGACGCTTGGGCGCTCCTCGGAGAAGCCGTTGTCTTTGGTCAGGTCGAGCGGTTCGCCGCCGAGCGGGTCGATGCTGAAGACGTCGGCGGGGCCGCCGGTGCCGCTCTGCGGCCCCTGGTAGAAGATCCGGCCGTTGCTGCCGGCCGTGGTCGCGAAGGCGCTCGCGGGCAGTGCCAATGCCAGCAATACGGCGGTGGTGGCGAGAACGGCGGCACGCCGAAGGTGACTGACGGTCTGCATGGCGCGACGCTACCTGCTGAGGCGGGTGGAGTCCAGGCGCGGCGAGTCCAGGCGCGGCCCATACCATGTACGGCCATGCCGACGGGTGAATTTTCGGAGACCAGGGCTGAGCAGGCGCCCGCATTTCGCTTCGCCTCCTGGGCGGTGCTGCGGCCGTATGCCTTCGGCCTCTACTTCCTCGGCCTGATCCTCTGGACGGCGAACTACGGCATTCCGGTCCAGCGCGAGCTGGTGATCCTCTGGACCTGCGGCGCCCTCGCCTGTGCCTCGATCGGGCGCCCGCCGCGCGAAATCGTCCAGCTGGTGATCGACTGGCTGCCGATCGTCGCCGTGCTCTGGATCTACGACCTCACCCGCGGCGCGGCGGACTCGACCGGGATCGGCGTCCACTACCACGCGATGATCGACTTCGACGAGTTCGTCTTCGGCGGCGAGGTGCCGACCGTGTGGCTGCAGGACCATCTCTACGAGCCGGGCGCGGTGATGTGGTGGGACGTCCTCTTCACCTTCACCTACACCTCCTACTTCATCGTCCCCTTCGCCCTGGCTGGCTACTACTGGGCGCGGGACCGTCTCGCCTTCAAGCGCTTCACCAAGCGGCTGGTGACCCTGGCGCTGGCCGGCCTCGCCACCTACATCGCCTTCCCGGCGGCGCCCCCATGGATGGCCGGGGAAATGGGCCTGATCGACGAAGTCCACCGTTCAACCGGCAAGGGCTGGGAGGTGATCAGCGTCGGCACCGCCTCGCTCTTCTCCAAGGGGCAGGCGTCGAGCAACCTGGTCGCCGCCGTGCCCAGCCTCCACACCGCCTTCGTCACCCTGGTCGCGCTCTTCCTCTGGAGCCGCGTGCGCCGCCGCTGGCTGCGCCCCCTGCTCCTCCTCTATCCGCTGCTGATGGGCCTGACCCTGATGGCGACCGGTGAGCACTACTTCTTCGACGTCGTCCTCGGCTGGATCTACGCCGGCGTGGTGATGGCCGCCTGGTCCCTCTGGGAACGCCGCCGCGAAGCGCGGCTGCCGGCGGAGGCGCCGTCCCCCGAGACGCTGGAACGCGCTTAGCGCAGGCGGAGGGGCCGCTTCAGCTCGACAGGGACGGGGCGGCCCCGGTCGGCGATGCGGAGGCGAACTCGAAGCGAGCGCTTGTGGGCGCGGCGGCTTGAGGAGACGATCCGCTTGCCGGCTTTAGTCAGGGACACCGGGGTTCCTTCCTTGGCACCGTCGCGCAGCGAGTAGGAATCGGAGGCCACGGTTCGCCGCCCGAGCCGCAGCACCAGTTGCCCTTCGCACGGGCCGCCGCCGCAGCGCAGCGGTACCCGGATCGCCCGCCCCCCGGCGAGGAGCTTGCCCGCCAGGCCGGCCATCCCGAGCGGCTTGACCGCAGGCCCCTTGTCCTCGCCCGCCGGCGCCCGCCCCGGTGCCGCCGGGGTCTGGACGAGGCCGCCGAGGTCCCCCGGCTGCTCGCGTACCGGCAGCCGCAGCTCCAGGTCCGAGACCGTGATCGGCAGCTGCAGGTTGGAGGGACGGGAGTAGGGCGAGTCGGCGGTGAGGAGCTCCAGCTTGACGCTGTGGCCGGCGCCGAAGCGGTAGCCCTGGGGGTGGAGCTGGAAGATCGTCTCGCCACCGTCGCCGGGTCGCAGCAGGGCCCGGGCGACGAGCCGCTCTTTGCCGTCGGGCATGACGTCGAGCAGGCGCGCGGCGAGCGCCGAATCGGTGTTCGAGGTGCCGAGGTCGGCGAGCACGGTGGGTGAGCCGAGGAGGGTGAAGCCTGGCGCCGGCACGGTCAGGCGGTAGTTGGCGGTCCCAGCCTGGTCGGCGCCGGAGGCGGTGGCGCAGGCGCCGCTGCCGCCGATCGGGTCGAAGGCCGCGCCGATGGTCGGATCGCCCGCCGAGGACACGGTCTGCGCCGCGGCGGAGCCGAGGCGGATCTCTCCCGGCGAGAGGTTCTGCCACGAGTCGGCGCCGAACGGCCCTTCCGAGGGTCCGCCGCAGGCCGTGGTCAGCGCCTCCGCGTGCGAGCTCGGCGCCGCTCCGCTTCCCTTCAGGTAGTGGTCGAACCAGGCGTTCTCCCGCTGCAGGAACAGTTCCTCGTCGGCGGCCTTGTTCTGGCTACGGGCGTGGCCGTCGTCCATCAGGAAGAGGGAGATCGGGTCGCCGGGGTACTGGGCCCGGGTGCGGTTGTAGAAGCGGACCCCCTCGTCGACCGGGAAGAGGTCGTCGTTCCATCCGCTCTGGATCAGCAGCGGGGCTGGCGGTTGCGAGTGGTCGATGTAGTAAGAGGAGTGGTGGGTCTGGATCTCGGCGACGATCGAGTTCGCCAGCGGGTTCGAGTCGTAGGGCTCGCCGGCGTTGATCAGCGTGTACCAGCCGGTGAGGTCGGCGCCGGGGTCGGTGCCGAGCGGGGCGTAGTTGCTGCTGGCCAGGCCGAGGCCGTAGAGGCCGGTCACGTAGGACGCCTTCTCGACCCCGATCGGGGCGCTGCCGTCGGGGCCGCGGTAAGGGGCGTCGTCGAGGTAGTCGAGGGTGCTGCCGTTCGGCATCAGCGCGTAGGCGAGGTCGGTCCAGGGCCACTGCGGCACCGCCGCCGCCAGTTCCATCGCCAGGCCGCCGGGGCTTTTCCAGGGAACCAGGGAGCCGTCGGGCAGCATCGTGCGGTCGCGCAGCGCGGCCAGCGCCATCGACATCCCGCCGCCGTAGGAGACGCCGGTGGCGCCGATCTTGTCCGGCTCGGCGACGCCTTCATCTGCCAGGACCGAGATCAGATACTGGGCGTCGCGGACCTCGTAGCGAGTGTCGAGCAGGTGGTTGTAGCCGGCGGCGCAGGCTTCGGGTTCGAGCAGGCGGTCGGGGTCCGAGCCGCCGCAGGAATCTCCCCAGCCGCGGTCGCTGATGCTGAAGACGGCGTAGCCGCGTTCGGCCCAGTCGCGAACCCGGGCGTCCTCGAGGCCGATTTTGCTCCCGCCCCAGCCGTGGAAGACGCCGATCAGTGGGTAGGGGCCGTCGTCACCCGATCCCGGCTCCGGCGGCAGGACGACGTTGACGTCGATCTGGGTTTTGCCGTCCCAGGTGGTGGTCTCGCCGCCGCAGAGGCGGACGTTCCCGTCGCCCGGCTGGGCGGCGCAGGCAAGGTCGCCGCCGTAGAGGGAGGGAAAGGCGGCGTGGGCCGAGGGGACGAGCGCAAGCAGCGTCAGCAGCGTCGCCGCAGCCGCTCCCAGCACCCACCGCAATTTCTCGATCCTCACGACGCGAAAACTCCTACCCGCGATGCGCGCGCCTAAAGCACCTGGCGGCGATTCACGAGCTGCTTCAGGCCAGGCGGCGGGAGAAGCTTTCTTCGAGGGCCTCCTTGCCGTCTTCGCCGGGGACGGTCTTGTCGAGGCGCATCGTCGCTTCGCGGCGGTTGATCTGCAGGGTCGCGACCTGGTTGTCGAAGTGGGGGCCCTCGAGGGTGCGCCAGCGGATCCCCGGGTCCGGGGTGCCGGCGGCTTTGGCCAGCAGGCGGGCGAAGATGGTCAGCGGCCGGCTGAAGCCCCGCCGCACCACCTTCCGCTCTTTTTCGTCAAGCGGGTTGCGGTAGGGCGAGCAGACCGCCTGGTAGACCGGGGCGCGGTCGGCCGCCGGGCCCGGGTAGGCGACCTCGGCGAGGTAGGCGTGGTGGACGTCGCCGGAGAGGACGACGACCGAGGCCGGCGCCTTGCCGCGGCGGCCGCTGGAGACCTCGTGCAGGAGGTCGCGCAGCTTCGCGAAGGACTCGCCGAAGGCGGCCCAGTGGTCGAAGTCGACTTCGCGGCGGATCTTCTCGCTGACCCAGGCCGCCGGTTTGCCCCAGGCGTTCCCCTCGACGAGGCGCTCGTTCCAGGCCTCGAGCCGGTCGAAGGCGGGGGAGAGGAGCCAGGGGATCGTGGTGCAGACGATCAGGTGGTCGAAGTCGCCCTCGGCGTGTTCGACGATCCACTCCCACTCGTCGTCGTCGACGATCGCCCGCCGGTCCTCCTCCAGCATCCGCGCGGCGCGGGCGTCGATGAAGATCGCCCGGGTGCGGCCGAAGTTCCGGCAGAAGCTCCAGCGCGTCCCGTCGCCGCTGGAGTCGATCCGGTGCGCCCAGGGGTAGATCACCTCCTCGGCGGCCTGGTGCCCCCGCACCCGCTGGTAGATCTCGTTGTCGGCCAGCTCGCGCGGGGAGAGGTTGCCGATGTGCTGGTAGATCCAGTAGCTGGCGAAGCAGCCGATCACCCGCCGGCTCCACCACGACCGCTGCCGCATCTCTGTCAGCCAGCCGTGGGAGATGTTCCAGTCGTCGCTCATGTCGTGGTCGTCCCAGAGCATCGAGACCGAGACGGTGGAGAAGAGCCAGCGGATCATCGGCTCTTCCCAGCTCTCCTGGTAGAGCCAGGTGTACTCCTCGAAGTCGGTCACCTCGTCGCCCGGCGCGGTTTTGGTCCCGCGCCGTTCGCGGATCCGCTTGCGCGTCTTCGGCGAGCCCTCGTCGACGTAGACCTGGTCGCCGAGCAGGAACAGCTGGTCGGGCCACTCGTCGCGGTCGCCGGCGGCCATCTGTTTGGCCAGCGTCCAGAGGGCGTCGACCTCGTGGCCGACTTCGGTCACGTCTTTGGGCTCGGTGAAGGGCGCCTCGTGCGGGACCGCGACCCGGCAGGAGCCGAAGCAGATGTCCAGTGACTTGTCGGCGTCGAGCGTGCGGATCGCGCTCGGCGGCAACTCGGAGTCGGGCTCGGGCCAGCGCGTCTCGCCGTCCAGCCGCACCTCGTACTCGTAGCGCGAGGCCGGCTCCAGGCCCTCGACGCAGACCAGCGCGTAGTGGTGGCCGTCGACGCGGAAGGTGGGCTCGCGGTGGCCGAGAACCTCGACCTCGCAGGCGCCGTCGGTCTCGACCCAGACGTTGGCCTCGGTCTCGGAGACGTAGCGGAGTATGGGTCCCAGGAGCAGGTTTGGCATTTGGATCGGTTTCCCTTTGGAACGTTCGGGAAACCAAATCGTCAGATGTTTTCTGGAAAGGCGCTGACAGGCGCGCGGCCGGTTCGTTTAGGGGAAGTCGGGATTCCACCTACCTTTGAACGGATGGCCGGCGATGCGAAGATTTCCCCATGAGCGAAGCTGCGGCCGCGGCGGGTTTCAACCGTTGGCTCTCGGACGAGCGCCTGACGCGCCGCGCCTGCGGTGGGGACGAGCGCGCCTTCGCGGCGATCTTCCGTCGCTACCACCAGCCGCTGTACCGCTTCTGCCTGGCGATCGTCGGCAATCCCGAGGACGCCCAGGACGCGCTGCAGAACACGATGGTCAAGGTGATGCGGGCGCTGCCCGGCGAGGAGCGCAAGATCGAGCTGAAGCCGTGGCTCTACCGGATCGCCCACAACGAGGCGATCGACCTGCTGCGGCGGCGACGGGAGACGCGGCAGCTGGATGCCGAGCTGGCGGCGCCGGGCTACGGACTGGCGGAGGACGTGGCGACGCGGGAACGGCTGCGGCGGCTGCTCGCCGACCTGCGCGAGCTGCCGGAGCGCCAGCGCGAGACGCTGGTGATGCGCGAGCTGGCCGGCCTCGAGTTCGAGGAGATCGGCGCCGCGCTCGGCACCTCCGACGCGGTCGCCCGGCAGACCCTCTACGAGGCGCGGCAGAGCCTGCGCCAGATGGACGAGGGGCGTGAGATGGGCTGCGACGAGGTGACCAGGGCGCTCTCCGACGGCGACGGTCGCGTGACCCGCCGCCGCGACGTGCGCGCCCACCTGCGCTCCTGCGCCGGCTGCCGCGCCTTCCGCGACGAAATCAAGGGCCGCCAGCACGACCTGGCGGCGATCTCGCCGCTGCCCGCCGCTGCCGTCGCCGGAATGCTGCAGGGCCTGCTCGGCGGCTCGGGGGCGGCGAGCGGCGGCGGCCTGGCGGCGGCCCTCGGCGGCGGCGCGGCGAAAACGATCAGCGCCTCGGCGGCGGCCAAAGGCGTCGCCACGGTTGCCGCCGTGGCGGCGGTCGGCGTCGGCGCCGCCGATCGCACCGGCGTCATCCACCTCGGCCTGCCGGGCGAGGGCAACTCGCGACCGGCCAAGTCGACGCCGGCGACGCCGGGCGGCGATGGCCAGGGCTCGGTGGGGAACAGGGTGCCGGCCGTCGTTCCGGGGCAGGGCGCGGGCGCCGATCGCCATCCCAGCGAGTCCGGCGGGTCTCACGGGAAGGGGGCTGGCGAGGGAACCGGACCGGGCAAGCCGGCGCCGCACGAACGCGGCCAGGGCCACGCCTACGGCAAGGAAAAGGCCGCGACCAAGGCGCCGGTCCCGGCAACCGAACACCCGGTCGGGCACGGCCACGAAAAGCAGCAACCGAGCGCTGCCGCGGGCGGGCAGGAAAAAGCGGCGGGACAGAAGGCGCCCGAACGCGAAACCGGAGGCGGCAAGCCGGAACAGGCGAAGCCCGAAAAGCAGCCGAAGCCCGAAGGGGCGGCGCCCTCGAACTCTCCACCGGTTCAAGCGAAGGAACCGCCGCCAAACCCTCCGCCGGCGGCGGCGCCTGAATCACCCGGCCAGGCCCCGTCGCTTCCCACCCAAGCCAAAGGCATAGGGCCCGAAGCCAAACCCTGAGCTCAGCCCGGGGCGCGGTGTCCCGGTCGCCGCGGCGGCGCCAGGCGGTCGCCGTGCAGATAGCGGCGGACGAGGGCCTGCGCGGGGGCCGGGGCGAGGATCATCGGCGCCCCGCACTCGGGGCAGGAGCGGGCCGGCCAGCCACCGCCGCGCTGCTCGGCGCGACGGTGGCAGCGGGGGCATTCCAGGGGGTCGGTCATCGCACCTGCGAGTGGGGGCTCGGGTTGCGGTGTCCATTGCCATTGCCGTTGCCGTTGAACTCGGCGAGGAACGGGGTCAGGTAGCGGCCGATCAGCTTGCTCGGGTTGTCGATCGGCCACGGCGGCCGTTCGCTGGCGACCGAGGTTTCGCCGTGGCCGCCGCCGAGCCAGCCGAACAGGTAGCGCGGTTTGGCGCCGGTCCAGAGGATTCCGCGCAGCACCGGGTCCAGCGGGTTGGCCTCGGCCTCGCAGCCGAGCTCGGCGGCGATCGTCTCGGCGGCGACGTCGGCCTGCTGGGTGGCGATGCCGCCCTGCTTGACCGGGAAGGTGGTGACGTCGCCGACCGCGAAGGCGTGGGGGAGGCCGGGGATGCGCGAGTGGTCGTCGACGGGGATGAAGCCGCTCGCGTCGTAGGGCAGGCCGGCGATCCGGCGGCCCTCGAGGCGGGGCAGGCTGATCACGGCGTCGGCCTCGAGCTCCTCGCCGGGGACGATCGCCAACGCCCCGTGCTCGTACTTGACCGGGTGGGTGCCGGTGATCACCTCGATGCCGTGGTCGGCGAGCACCTCGGCGACCTGCTCGGAGGCGCGGCGGCCGAAGATCTGCAGCGGCCCGTCTTCGGGGGTGACGACGGTCAGGCGGGTGTCGGCGATGCCGGCCTGCCGCAGTTCCGTCGCCGCCAGCAGGGCCAGCTCGTAGGCCGGCAGCGCCCAGCCGTGGCCGCCGGGCATGGTGAAGATCAGCCGCCGCAGCTGTCCCTGGCGCAGGCGGGAGACGACCTCCCGCATCTCGCCCTCGTCGGCGACGCCCCAGAAGGTGACCGCGCCGGGGACCGACCAGAGCAGCCGGGCGCCGCAGGCGACGATCAGGTGGTCGTAGGGGATCTCGGCGCCGTCGTGGCTGGTCGCGAGGCGCGCGACCGGGTCGATCGCGGCGACGTTCTCCTGGCGGAAGCTGGCGCCGCACCTCTCGGCCAGCCCCGCGAGCCCGTAGCGGATGACGCGGGAAGCGCCGTAGGGCTCGCCGACCGCGAAGGGCCGGTAGACGAAGTCGCCGCGTCCGGTGCAGATCTCGATCCGCGCCTTGTCGCCGGCGAGGTCGTGGAGGGCGAGCGCGGCCTCGATCGCGCCGACACCACCGCCGACGATCAGAACCTTTGCGTCCGCCCTTGAGTCCGCGCCCCTTTGCATCATCGAAATTGTGGAGTCGGCGCCTGCTTTGCCCATCCGTGGAGAACCACCCGATCGCGTGCGGGTTTCCCGCGGTCCCGGGGTGAGGGGGGTCCTAGGGTGTGGCGATGGCGGGCGAGCTGCTGATCGCGCTTGGGGTGGTCTTCGCGGTCAACCTGCTGCCCGCGTTCGGGCCGCCGACCTGGGCGGTCCTCGTCTTCTTCAGCCTCCAGTTCGACCTGCCGGCGGTGCCGCTGGTACTCGGCGGTGCCCTTGCCGCCGCCAGCGGGCGCTACCTCCTGGCATCGGTTTCGCGCCGCCTGCGGCCTCGCCTCTCGGCGGCGCGCCTTCGGCGTCTAGACCGGGCGCAGGCGGCGTTCGGCGCCGAGCGCCGCCGGACCGCCGCCGGGCTGGGCCTGTTCGCGCTCTCGCCGGTGCCGTCGGGGCAGCTGTTCGTCGCGGCGGGGCTGATGACGGTGCCGCTGCTGCCGCTGACGGCCGCCTTCTTCGCCGGCCGCCTCGTCTCCTACTCCATATATGTGAGCGCCGCCAACCTCGCCGCCGCCAACCTCGGTGACGTCGTCCTCGACGCGCTTACTTCGCCGCTGGGAATGGGGCTGCAGCTGGCGATGCTGGTCGCCCTCGGTTTCCTGCTCGGCGGTCTCAGCCCGGGAGGGGAGCCACGGCGAAGGGTGTGGGATTCTCCGGATGAGGGCGCCCACTCTGATTCGTAGCTTGAGCCGATGAGATTTCTGGTCGGATACGACGGCAGCGACGGCGGTAAGGACGCGCTGGCGCTGGCCCGGGTCATGGCCGCGGCGATGGAGGCGAGCGTGCTGGTCGTGACCGTGCTGCCCTACGGGCCGCTGCCGATTCCCTACGAGCTCCTTGAGGAAGAGGAAAACGAACGGGCGCGGCCGTTGTTCGAGGAGGCGCGAGGGCTGCTCGGCGACCTCGAGATCGAGACCCGCGCCTTCGGCGGCGGCACCCCGGCCGGGGTGATCAACGACCTCGCCGAGCACGACGAGGTGGAGACGATCGTCGTCGGCTCACCCCACCGGGGACCGATCGGACGGGCGCTGATCGGCAGCGTCGCCGACGGGCTTCTGCATGGCGCGCCGTGTGAGGTGACCGTCGCCCCGCGCGGCTACGCCGGTGAGGTGCCCGGCCCCTTCCGCACGATCGCCGTCGCCTACGACGACACGCCGGAAGCGAAGGCGGCGCTGCGGCGGGCGGAAGAGATCGCGCTCGCCTGTCGCGCCACGATCGTCGTCTTCACCGTCTCCGCTCCGGCCGCCATCGTCCCCGGCGCCAGCGGTTACGTGCCGACGGTGGCGCCGCAAGCCGGGGCAATCGTGACCAGGACGGTGAAGTCGGTGGACGAGCGGCTGGCCGCCACCGGCCGTGCCCTCGCCGGTGTCCCCGCGGCGGTTATCGCCGAAGCCTGCGAGGAGGCAGGCGCCGACCTGCTGGTCGCCGGCTCGCGCGGTTACGGGCCGGTGCTGAGGGTCCTGCTCGGCTCGGTCTCCACCCAGCTGGTCCACCGGGCGCCCTGCCCGGTGCTCGTCGTACCGCGGCCGGAGCCCGCGTAGGGCTGGTCAGCGGATCAGGGATTCGACCAGGCCGACGTATTCGCGCAGGCGGTCGACCGCGAGGTAGTTGTCGCGGACGCGCTCCTGTCCCGCCCTGCCCATCGTCTCGCGGCGCTCGCGGTCGCCGAGGATCGCCTCGATCGCCCGCGCGAACGCCGGCAGGTCGCGCGGGTCGTCGACGAGAGCCCCGGTGCGCCCGTCCTCGACCTGGTCCTGGATGCCGCCGACCCGGCTGGCGACCACCGGCCGCGCCTTCCACATCGCCTCGGCGACGGTCAGTCCGAACCCCTCGGCGAGGCTCTTCTGCACGATCACCTCAGCCCGGCGCTGCAGCGCGTTGACCATCCGCGCGTTCTCCTCCAGGTCGGCCATCGGCAGGCTGACCAGGTGCGAGCGGGCGCGGCAGGCCTCGCTCATCCCGCGCCAGTGCTCGGCGACCTCCTGGTAGACGGCGGCGCCCTCCGGGTCGTCGCTGACCCCCTCGCTGTCCGGGCCGACGAGGACGAGGTGGGCGCCGGGGTGCCGCAGGTGATGCTCGAAGACTTCCAGCAGGCCGCGCGGGTCCTTGAGCCGGTCCCAGCGGGAGACCTGGGTGACGACGGGGGCCTCGTCGGGCACCGGCGCTTCCTCGACGATCGTCGCCTTCTTCCCGACCGTGGTGAGGACGGCGGCGACCTGCTCGGTGTCCAGCTCTTCGTTCTTCGGCGAGAAGGGGTCGATCACCGGCGGCATGAACCAGGCGCGCTCCTCGTCCAGGCCCTCCCAGAGGTACTCGCGGCGGGAGAAGACGTAGGCGTCGGCCTCGGCGACGTAGGGGCGGAGGAAGTCCCAGGCCTCGCGGGCGAGGTCGTTGGGGCGGTCGACGCCGATGTGGCAGCGCCAGATCACCGCCGCTCCCGCCTCCCTCAGCGCCGGCACCAGGCCCGCGGTTTGGGGGTCGTGGAGGTAGATGACGTCCTTCGGGTCGACCGTTTCGCGCAGCCGCTCCGCGCACCAGGCGAGCGCCCGCTCGTAGGCCGCGCGGGCCTCCTCGCCGAGCGGTCCGCCGTCGCCCTCGGCGCCGTGCAGGCGGTTGTGGATCCGCTTGGTGACGGCGAAGAAGCCGTCGGTCTCGGGCAGCACCAGCCAGCGGGTGTCGACGCCGGCGTCGCGGGCGTAGGGGAGGAGGGCGCGCAGCATCTCGGCGACGCCGCCGCCCTGGGCGGTCGAGTTGACGTGCCAGATCCGCCGCCCGGCGAAGGTCTCGCGGGCGGTTGCCGCGGCGCGCTCGATCTCGGCGTAGCGCCCGCCGAGCAGCGGCCGGAAGCGATCCAGCGGCGCGGACCTGACCTCGACCTGCTTCAGCTCAGGCACGGGCGTCCTCGGTGGCGAGGGCGGACATCGTCGCGACCACCGACTCGGCCAGCGCCGGCAGGGCGTAGCCGCCCTCGAGCACGGCGCCGACCGGGGCTCCCCACTCCTCGGCCGCGGCGCGGACCGTGGCGGCCATGCGGCCGAAGGAGGCGGTCTCGAGCCGGCACTCGGCGAGCGGGTCTTCGCGGTGGGCGTCGAAGCCGGCCGAGATCAGCACCAGCTGCGGCCCGAAGCGATCGGCGGCCGGCAGCACCTCGTTCTCCAGCAGCGCCATCCATTCGCCCTCTTCGCTGCCGCCGGGGACGGGCAGGTTGATCGTCAAGCCCTCGCCCGGGCCGGAGCCGGTGTCGTCGCGGTGGCCGGTGCCGGGGAAGATCCCGCCCTGGTGGATGCTGGCGAAGAGGACGTCGGCGCGGCCGCGGAAGATCTCAGCGGTGCCGTTGCCGTGGTGGACGTCCCAATCGAGGATGAAGACCCGCTCGAGGCCGAGCTCGGCGATCGCCAGCGCCGCGGCGACGGCGACGTTGTCGAACAGGCAGAACCCCATCGCCCGGTTCGGTTCGGCGTGGTGGCCGGGCGGCCGGCCGGCGCTGAAGCCGACGCGCGCCTCGCCCGCGACCAGCGCCCGGGTCATCGCGCAAGCGGCGCCGGCCGAGCGCAGCGCCGCCTCCCAGGAAGCCGGCCCGGCATAGGTGTCGACGTCGATCGCCCCACCGCCGCCCTCGCAAAGCCGCCGAATCCCCTCCACGTGCTCCTGCGGATGAACCAACTTCAACTCCGCCTCAGAAGCCACCGGAGCCTCCCGCCGCTCCCAACCAAGCCAATCAACCGCCTCCAAGGCAGCCTCAATAGCCACCAACCTCTCAGGCCTCTCAGGATGCCCCGGCAACCCGACCCCAGGATCGTGTTCCAGGCAGGACGGATGGCTGAAGTAGAGCATCGGAGCCAACCTACCCGGCGGGGAGGGTGCCGGTATCCCTCTCCGTCATTGCGCGACACGCGGCTACACGAGTCCGCGAGAGAGTCCGATATGCGGACACTGACGCGGACTCGGTGAGCTGGTACCTCGAATGCTGTCGAGAGGAGGGACGGGTGCCCCTCTCACAGAGGCTCCTGAGATCACATTGGCGCCCAGCAGTACGCCCCAGCTGCGCGACGGTCTCTGGGGGAGGGGCACCCGTCCCTCCCAACCACCGCGATCAGGCCTCGATCAGCCCCTGCGCCAGCGCGTACCGGGTCAGCTCCGGGCGGCTGGACAGCCCCAGCTTCTGCTGGATGTGAGCCCGGTGGGTCTCGACCGTGCGGACGCTGAGCGACAGCCGCTCGCCGACTTCGCGGTTGGTGTGGCCGAGGGCCATCAGCTTCAGCACGTCGGTCTCGCGGGGCGAGAGGGCATGTCGGTCCTCATCCTTCCCGTCCTTCAGTCCGGCCGCCACCGCGGGCGCCAGGTGCCGCTCGCCGGCCGCCGCGGCGCGGACCGCCTCGATCAGCTCCAGGTGCGCCGCGTCCTTGAACAGGTAGCCCTTCGCGCCGCCGTCGAGCGCCCGCCGGGCCAGGGTCAGGTCGCGCTCCATCGTCAGCAGCACGATCTCCGTCTCGGGCGCGGCCGCGCGCAGCTCGGGCACGACGTCGACGGCCAGCCCGTCCGGCAGGTTGACGTCGAGCACCAGCACTTGCGGCCGGTGGGCGGCGATCGCTTCTCGCAGCGAGGCGAGGTCGCCGGCTTCGCCGACCACTTCGAGGTCGTCCTGCCCGTCGAGCAGCGCCTTCAGCGCGCCCCGGACGACCGCGTGGTCGTCGACGAGGACGACGGCGATCTTGTCCGTCGCTGCGGGGCGGGCCTCCATGCAGCGAGCGTAGCCGAGCCTCCTCTGCCTCCATCCGGCCACTTCCACATTCCCCGCTGCGGGATTGCAACCTGGCCGAGCCCTGGCAGACTGCCTCTCAGAGGTGTCATGGGGAGCGGCGAGAAGCAGATAACGGTCGTCCTCGCCGACGACCACAACGTGATTCGCAGCGGCCTGCGGGCGCTGCTGGAAGCCGAGGACGATCTGCGGGTGATCGGTGAGGGCGCGGACGCGGCGGGGGCGCGGAAGCTGGTCCGCGACCGCCGTCCCGACGTCCTCGTCCTCGACCTGCAGATGCCGGGAGCCGAGCCGGCCAGCGACGTCTCCGCCCTGCGCGAGGAGGTGCCGGCGACGCGAATCGTCGTGCTGACGATGCAGGCCGACCCGCGGCGGGCGCGCGAGTTGCTCCAAGCCGGCGCCTCGGGCTACGTGCTGAAGCAGGCGGCCGAGCGCCAGCTGACGGCGGCGATCAGGGCCGCCGCCGAGGGGGGCTCCTACATCGACCCCGAGCTCGGCGGCCTGGTGGCTCGGCTCGGCGCCGACCCGCTGGACGCCCTCGGCGACCGCGACCGCGAGTTGCTGCGCCTGCTCGCCCTCGGCCACACCAACCGCGAGATCGGCGAGCAGCTGTACCTCAGCGTCCGCGCGGTAGAGGTCAACCGGGCCAAGCTGCTCGAGAAGCTGGACCTCGAGACCCGCCCCGAGCTGGTCCGTTTCGCGATCGCCAACGGCCTCGTCGACACCGCCTCCGACACCTGACCGCTACTGCTGGCCGAGCGGCACGGCGGCGGTGATCTCGGTGCCCTTGCCGGGCGCTGAGGCGACCTCGATGCTGCCGCCGAACAGCTCGATCCGCTCGCGCATCCCGATCAGGCCGCGGCCGCCGCTCACCAGGGCGAGGTCGAAGCCGTGGCCGTCGTCGCGGATGGCGATCCGGATCTCGTCGTCGCCGCCTTTGACCGCCACCTCCACCCGCGTCGCCTCCGCGTGCCTGATGGCGTTGTTCAGTGCCTCCTGAACCAGCCGGTAGACCAGTCGCTCCTCGTCTCCCCCCGGTGTGTCGGCGATCTCGACCATCGCCTCGACGTCGATCCCGCCGCGGGCCGCGCCTTCTTCCGCCAGCGCCTCCAGCGCGCCCGCCAGCCCGAGCCGCTCCAGCGCCGCCGGCCGCAGGTCGTTGATCAGCCGGTTCAGCTCGTTGATCTGGCCCTCGAGTTGCGACATCGCCTCCTCGGCGGCGCTCTCGATCCGCGCCGCCCGGCGCTCCCCCCGGCTCTGCAGTGCCGTCGCCAGGGTTATCCGGATCGCCGCCAGCCCCTGCAGGGCGTCGTCGTGCAGCTCTCGCGCCCAGCGCTCGCGCTCCTTGTCGGCCGCTTCGACCTGCTGGCGCAGGCGCTCGGACTCGACCGTCTGCGCCGTCGCCACCGCCGTCGCGGCGCTGGTGGCGAAGGACTGCAGCAGCCGCAGGTCCTCCTGGTCGAACTCGATCCCGCCGCCGGCTTCGTGGTCGAGGGCGACCAGGGTGCCGACCGCGCGGCCGCGGAAGAGCAGCGGCACGACCAGCGCCGTCTCGGCGCCGAGGCGCTCGCGCAGTCGCGCCTTCGACGGGGGGGAGGCTCGGTTCAGCCGCTGCGAGACCCGTTCCTCCATTGCCGCCCCGAACACCGCGTCGTCGAGTGGCACCTCGAGGTCGGCCACGTCCTCACCGATCTCGCCGGCGCGGGCGGCGACGTAGAGGTGGTCCCCGTCGCGCAGCAGCACCAGCAGCGCCCGCGCGTCAACCAGCGCCCGCGCCCGCTTGACGATCAGGTCGAGAACCCGGCCGACGTCGGTCTCGCCGCCGACCGTGCGGGCGATGTCGACCGAGGTCTCGGCCCGCCGCAACGCCTGCTCGGTCTCCGCCTCGCGCTCGCTGAGGCTGGTGTAGAGGCGGGCGTTCTCGATCGCGATCCCGGCCCAGCCGGCGAGGGTGACGGCCGCCTCTTCGTCGCTCTGGTCGAATTCCGACGCCCCCTGCTTCTCGGTCATGTAGAGGTTGCCGTAGATCTCTCCCCGGACCGCGATCGGCACCCCGAGGAAAGAGTGCATCGGCGGGTGCCCGGGGGGGAAGCCGTAGGCGTGCGGGTGGGTGTTGACGTCGCGCAGCCGCAGCGGCGCCGGCTCGCGGATCAGCTCGCCGAGGACGCCGCGGCCGCGGGGCAGGTTGCCGATCTCGCGCTGGGCCTCCTCGTCGATGCCGACGTTGATGAAGCGTTCCAGCTCGCGCCGCTCGCGGTCGAGGACGCCGAGGGCGGCGTAGCGCGCTCCGGTCAGCTCGCGGGCGGCTTCGGCGACGGACTTCAGCACCACCTCGAGGTCGAGCTCGGAGAGCAGGTGACTGCCGACGTCGAGCAGGCGTCGAAAGCGCTCCTCGTCGACCAGGTGGGTTGATTGCCCGGACCCCTCCATGATGTGACGAATACTCCCACCTAATCGGCCTATTTGGGAGGTTCAGCAGGCCAAAGCGCGAATGCCACGCCATGGAGCGCAAGCTCAGCGTCGGCGACACCATCAGCCGCACCTTCTCGATTTACCGCGATCAGGCCGGCGTGCTGCTCCCGGTGGCCTTCTGGTTGTTCCTCGCGGTCGCGGTCCTCGAAGCGGTGCTGGGAGAAAGCCTCGCCATCCTGGCGGTTGCCCTGCTCACCCTCGTGCTCACCTTTCTCTACCAGGGGATGGTGGTCGGCCTAGTGCGGGACGTCCAGGACGGCCGTCGCGACAACTCGATCAAAGAGCTGGTGCTCTCGGTGCTGCCGGTGCTGATGCCACTGATCGGCGCCGGCATCCTCACCGCGATCGGCATCCTCTTCGGGTTCATCCTCCTGGTCGTCCCCGGCCTCTTTCTGCTGACGATCTGGGCTGTCACCGCGCCGGTGATCGTGGTCGAGCGCCGGGGCGTGTTCGATTCGCTCGGGCGCTCGCGCCAGCTCGTCCGCGGCCATGGATGGCCGGTCCTGGGCGCCTTCCTCCTCGCGATTCTGATCAGCATCGTCGCCTCGTTCGCTCTCTCCGCGGTTGGCAACGCGCTCAGCGACACCACGATCATGGACGCCGTCTTCTACGCCTTTCCTCCACCGTCACCGCCCCGATCGAGGGCCTCGTCGCCTCAGTTCTGTACTTCCGTCTGCTGGAACTACAGAGCGAGCCCGCCTCAGTTCCGGAGCAGCCCGGCGACGGCCTGGGCTAGCCGTTCGCCCCGCGCGGTCAGCGTGTACTCGGTGTGGGGCGGGCGGCCCGGCACCAGGTGGCGCTTGACGATCCCGGCTTCCTCCAGCTGTTCGAGTCGCTCAGACAGGGTCGTGGGAGAGACGCCGGGGAGCGACTGGCGGAACTCGTTGAAGCGGGCGGCGCCGCTGGAGCAGGCGTAGATCGTCGCCATCGTCCAGCGGCGCTCGAGCAGCCCGGCGGCCGCCCGCATCTCGGGCGGCACCGGGGAGCAGTCGCGGCAGCGGGGGGCCATGCCGCTCCCTACGCCGCCACTGCCTCGTGGCCCTTCTCGGCCGGCTCCAGGGCCAGCGCCAGCACCTCGTCGATGCTCATCACCGGGTGGAAGGTCATCTGCTCGCGCACCTCCTCCGGCACCTCGTCGAGGTCGCCGCGGTTGCGCTCGGGCAGGATCACCTCGGTCAGCCCGGCGGCGTGCGCCGCCAGCACCTTCTGCTTCAGCCCGCCGATCGGCAGCACCCGGCCCTGCAGGGTGACCTCGCCGGTCATCCCCACCGTGTGCTTCACCGGCCGGCCGCTCAGCAGAGACACAAGCGCGGTGGTCATCGCCGTGCCGGCGCTGGGACCGTCCTTGGGGATCGCCCCGGCAGGGACGTGGAGGTGGAACTCCCGCTGGAAGCGGTCGGCGTCGATGCCGAGCTCCTCGCGGTGCGCCCGCACGTAGGAGAGCGCGATCCGCGCCGACTCCTTCATCACGTCGCCGAGCTGGCCGGTCAGCACCAGGCCCTTGTCGCCGTCCATCGCGGTCGCCTCGATGAAGAGGATGTCGCCGCCGGCCCCGGTCACCGCCAGGCCAGTGGAGACGCCCGGGATCGCCGTGCGCTCGACCGACTCCTGGAAGAACTTCTGGCGGCCGAGCGCCTCGCGCAGCGCCTCGGCGTCGATCTCGATCTTGCCCTCGACCTCGCCGGCGGCGATCTTCGTCGCCGCGGCGCGGACGAGCTTGCCGATCTCCCGCTCCAGCCGGCGCACGCCCGCCTCGCGGGTGTAATCGGAGATCACCGCGCGCAGCACCGCGTCGGAGACCTCGACCTCCTCGGGCACCAGCCCGTTGCGCTTCAGCTGCCGGGGCAGCAGGTAGCCGCGGGCGATCGCCAGCTTCTCCTCGGTCGTGTAGCCGTCGAAGGCGATCGTCTCCATCCGGTCCAGCAGCGGCGCCGGGATCGTGTCGACCAGGTTCGCGGTGGCGATGAAGACCACCTCGGAGAGGTCGACCTCGACGTCGAGGTAGTGGTCGCGGAAGGTGTCGTTCTGGGCCGGGTCGAGCACCTCGAGCAGGGCCGCGGAGGGGTCGCCGCGCCAGTCGGCGCCGACCTTGTCGACCTCGTCGAGGAGGATCACCGGGTTCATCGTCTTGGCGTCGCGCAGGGCGCGGATGATCCGCCCGGGCATGGCGCCGATGTAGGTGCGGCGGTGGCCGCGGATCTCGGCCTCGTCGCGGATGCCGCCGAGGCTGATGCGGACGAACTCGCGCCCCAGGGCGCGGGCGATCGACTCGCCGATCGAGGTCTTGCCGGTGCCGGGAGGGCCGACCAGGGTGAGGATCGCGCCGTTGGCCCGGTCGTCCTCCTCGATCCCGCGCTCCTCGCGCAGCTTGCGCACGGCGATGAACTCGGTGATCCGCTTCTTCACGTCGTCGAGGCCGGCGTGGTCGGCATCGAGCACCTCGCGGGTGTGGGCCGGGTCGAGCCGCTCCTCGGAGCGCTTCGCCCATGGCACCGCGATCAGCCAGTCGAGGTAGCTGCGGATCATCGAGCTCTCCGGCGACTGCTCGCCCTGGCGCTCCAGCCGCCGCAACTCCTTCTCGGCCTGCTCGGCGACCGCCTCGGGCATCTCCGCCTCGGCGATTTTGCGCTCGTACTCGGCGATCAGATCGGCCTCGTCCTCGCCCAGCTCTTTACGGATCGACTCCATCTGTTTGCGCAGGAAGTAGTCGCGCTGCTGTTTCTGCGCCCCGGACTCGACGTCGTCACGGATCCTGCTCCGCACCTGCAGCTCGGTCAGCCGCTCGCGCTGCAGTTCGACCGCCAGCTCCAGGCGGGCGGTGACGTCGACGGCCTCGAGCAGCCGCAGCTTTCCCTCGTTGGGGATATCGGGGGAGAGGCCGGAGGTGTCGGCCAGCGCGCCCGGCTCGTCGATCGAGCGCAGGAAGGCGGCGATGCGACCGTCGTCGCCGCGGTGCTCGAGGATCTCCTCGACCACGGCGCGGTATTCGGTCGTCAGCTCGCGGGTGTGCTCGTCGTCTGGATGACCGTCGCGGATCTCCTGCACGTCGACGCGCAGCGAGTCGCCCTCGCCCGGTTGGGCGGAGCCGGAGATCAGCCCGCGGTGCAGGCCGACGACGGTGGCGACGGGGCGGCCGCGGCGGCCGAGCCCGGTCTCGATCACCTCGGCGACGACGCCGACCCGGCCGTACTCGCCGTCGCGGCGGGGGATCAGGAAGACGCGCTCGTCCTCGCCGACGTCGATCGGCAGGGTCGCGGTCACGGTGGGGAAGACAATCGCGTCGTCGAGCGCTATCAGCCGATAATTCATAACCAAGTCCACTTTCTGTAGTTAGTCCTTCATCAGGATAGCGCTGATGGTTTCCACGTCAAGTGATTCCGGTCACGGCGCCCGGGTAGGGTGCCGGTGTGGGCAAGGTCAAGTGTCAGATCGCCGTCTCCGCCGACGGCTTCCTCGCCGGTCCCAACCAGAGTGAGGAGCACGGGCTCGGCGAGGGCGGCGAGGCGCTGCACGAGTGGGCCTTCAAGACCCGCTTCTTCCAGGAAATCCACGGCCGCGAGGGCGGCGAGGGCGGGATCAGCGACGACGTCGTCCGCCAGGCCTCGGCCAACAGCGAGGCGATCGTCATGGGCCGCAACATGTTCGGCCCGGTGCGGGGGCCCTGGACCGAGCCGCTGTGGGACGGGTGGTGGGGGGACGAGCCGCCCTTCGGGGTCCCGGTCTTTGTCCTCACCCACCACGAGCGTGAGCCGCTGACCCTCGGCAAGACCACCTTCCACTTCGTCACCGACGGGATCGAGAGCGCCGTCGCCCAGGCCCGCGAGGCGGCCGGCAACGGCCACGTCTCGGTCGGCGGCGGCGGCGAGACGATCCAGGAGACGATCCGCGCCGGCCTCCTCGACGAGCTGCTGGTCAACCAGGTGCCGGTGATCCTCGGCGGCGGCGTCCGCCTGCTCGACGGCATCCCGCCCAGCGTCAAGCTGGAGCAGACGCGGGTGGTCGACGCTCCCGGCGTCGCCCACCTCTTCTACTCGCTCTCCTACGAGTAGCTAGGAGCCGAGCAGCTTCGCCTTCTGCGCCGCGAACTCCTCCTCGGTGAGGATGCCCTGCGCTTTCAGCTCGCCGAGTTCTTTCAGCTGCTCGATCGTCGAGCCCTCGCCGGCTGCCGGGGCGGGAGCTGCCTGGGGCGGGGGCGGCTGCTGCTCGTACTGCTGCTGTTCCTGGGCGGCCCAGCGTTCGCCCTGGCGTTTGGAGACGCGATTGCTGACGGAGGTGGCGGTGCCGGCGATGACCGCGGTGCGGGCGACGCCTCGAAGTAGTCCTGGCATTGGTCGTTCCTCTCTCTAGGCGTTGGCCTCGGCCGCGTCGAGCGCGGCGAGGACGTCATCGACGGGGATCCGGCCACTGGCGACCAGCTGGCCGCCCGAGCGCCGGACCGCGGCGGCGAAGGGCGCCGCCCAGGTGTTCTCGAAGACCAGGATCGCGGCCGAGGTGCCGGGCTCCAGCGCCGCCGCGGCCTCGGTCAGGTCGTCGTCGGAGAGCAGGCCCGAGGAGGCACCCGCGAAGACCTCCAGCTCGGCGGCGCCGTCGCCGAGGTCGGAGAGCTCGAGGCCGGCGACCGTCCCGTCCTCGTCCTTGGCGACGAAGGCGAGGTCGAGGATGCGGATCAGCCCTCGGTCAACGAGGTCGACAAGGTGCGGCGCAACCTCGCCGTTCGGTTGCCGCCCGGGCCACTCGACCAGCAGGTAATCGATCGGGCCCATCTCTATCTCGCTCATCGCCGTCCTCCTGTTGGAAAGAAAATTCTGTTCCAACATATCTGCTGGAGGAGGGCCAGCCGAGCCGCGTTGTCCTAGTCGCCGTCCTCGCGCCGGTCTTCGGCCGCCTCACGGCGCTCCTCGCGCGCGTCAACGCGGGCGTCGACGGCGTCCTCGCGCGCCTCCAGCTTGGCGGTCGAGGTGGGGCCGAAGTGGGCGGTGACGACGGCGACCGCGACCGCGGCGATCGCCAGGGCGACGAGGATCGAGCCGACGATCTGGGTCATTTGCGAGGGCGGGCGCATCAGCTCACCCCGAGGAAGTCGCCGGCCGAGGTCAGCCAGGTGGCGGTGAGGAGGCCGAAGAGCGCGATCCCGATCCAGGGCAGCAGCGGCGAGCTGGAGCCGCCGACCCGCACCGCCAGCACCTTCGCCGCCAGCGCGCCCAGCACCAGGCAGCCGAAGACGGCGTGGGCGCCGCCCTCCTCGAAGCCGTAGAAGGCGACGCAGGCGACCGCGACGAGAACGGCGAGGACGAGCAGCATGTCGCCGAGGGCCCGGTGCGCCCAGGTCGCCGGCCCGGATTCGAGGAAGCGCGGCCGCACCGTGCCGTAGGAGACCGCGGCGAGGACCAGTTGGTAGACGGCGAGGGCGGCGACGACGGTCGCGAGCACGACCTTGACCTCGGTGACGTTGCCGCGGGTCAGGTCGTCGATCAGGCCCTCCACGCGCCCGCCTATACCCAGACGAGGTGCCTCTCTATACCCGGGGCTCTATACCCCGATCTCGCCGCTGCCGCCGATCGGCAGCCAGCGGACCCGGTCGCGGACCTCGGCCGGCGCCCCGGCCAGCTCCGCCTCCAGCGCCTCGCGGCCCTGGTGGAAGTGCTTCCAGCCCTCGTAGTGGATCGGGATCGTGGTCCGCGGTCGCAGCAGGCCGAGCAGCTCGACCGCTTCCTTGGCGCCCAGGGTGTAGCGCAGCGGGCCGGTGGTCGGGAAGCGGACGCCGCCGAGGTGGACCAGCGCGGTCCCGACCTCGACCCGGTCGGCGACCTCGCGGACGCCGTCGTAGAGGACGGTGTCGCCGGAGATCCACAGCGCCCCGTGCTCCTGTCCCTCCCAGCGCAGCGCGAACCCGATCACGTCGCCGACCAGCGGCCGGCTCAGCGGCGGGCCGTGGCGACAGGGGGTGGCGGTGACCTCGATCGGCGGTTTGCCCTCCGCGCTCAGCTCGGTCTTCGCCCAGGGGGCGAGGCCGCGGGCGTTGCCGCCCAGTCGCTTCGCGCCGGCCTCGGTGGTGATCACGGTCCCGGCCCGCGGCAGCAGCGCCCGGCCGGCCTTGTCGAGGTTGTCGTCGTGGTGGTCGTGGCTGAGCAGGACCGCGTCGACGTCGCCCAGCTCCTCGGGAGAGATCGACGGCCCGGTCAGCTTGGTCGAGCCGGTGCCCCAGCCGAAGTTGTACTTGCCGCCGGCGGGGTCGAAGGTCGGGTCGGTCAGCAGCCGCCAGCCGGCGAACTCGATCAGCACCGTGGGGCCGCCGATGTGGGTGAGCCGTACGTCCACGCGCCCACCCTATGCCCACACGAGGGTTCCTGTGCGGTTAGTCTCGCGGCAACCCCGATCAAGGAGCGCTCCGCAGATGAACCAGCCACCGAGTCCCGACGTCGATCCGATGCGCTACGGCAGCCGCTTCCTGGTCGAAGACGCGCCCGACAAGGAGTTCCCCGCCAACGGCATGTCGGCGCTCGACGCGATGCGGATGGTCGACGAGGAACTGGTCCTCGAGGGCGACCCCTGGCGCAACCTCGCCACCTTCGTCACCACCTGGATGGAGCCGGAGGCGCAGCGGATCGTCGCCGAGAACCTGCACCGCAACTTCATCGACCACGCCGAGTACCCGATCTCGGCCGAGATCGAGACGCGCTGCGTGCGGATGCTGGCCGACCTCTACAACGCGCCGGGTGAGACGACCGGCTGCCGCACCCAGGGCTCCTCGGAGGCGATCATGCTCGGCGCCCTCTCGCTGAAGTGGAAGTGGAAGGAGCGGCGCGAAGCGGCGGGCCAGCCGGTCGACAAGCCGAACCTGGTCTTCGGCGGCGACGTGCACGTGGTCTGGGAAAAGTTCTGCCGCTACTTCGACGTCGAACCGCGGATCGTCCGCCTGCAGGAGAACAAGTACGTGATCGGGCCGGAGGACGTCGAGCCCCACGTCGACGAGAACACGATCGGCGTCGCCGCCGTGCTCGGCACCACCTTCACCGGCCACGCCGACGACATCGTCGGCATCAACAAGCTCCTGGTCGACCTCAAGGGCGACAAAGGCCTCGACGTGCCGCTGCACATCGACGCCGCCAGCGGCGGCTTCGTCTGGCCCTTCCTCTACCCGCACTCGGAGTGGGACTTCCGGCTCGAGCAGGTGCGCTCGATCAACGTCTCCGGCCACAAGTTCGGGCTTGTCTACCCGGGGATCGGCTGGCTCGTCTTCCGCGAGAAGTCAGACCTCGCCGAGGACCTCGTCTTCTACGAGAACTACCTCGGCAAGACCGACGCCACCTTCACCCTCAACTTCTCCACCGGCGCCTCGATGGTGCTGGCCCAGTACTACAACTTCGTCCGCCTCGGGCGCGAGGGCTACGGCCACGTGATGCGGGCGATGGAGCAGAACGCCAAGGCGCTGGCCGGCAAGCTGGAAGCGATGGGGGACTTCGAGCTGATCGGCGCTGACAAAGAGCAGCTGCCGCTGGTCGCCTTCAAGCTCGCCGGCGACAAGCCCTACGACGAGTTCGACGTCTCCTGGCAGCTCTCGGCCGAGCGCGGCTGGATGCTCCCCGCCTACACGATGCCGCCCGACGCGCAGGAGGTGAAGATCATGCGGGCCCTGGTCAAGGAGACGCTCGGCCGCCAGCAGGTCGACCGCCTCGCCAACGACATCGAAGAGGCCTGCAAGACGCTGCAGGAGAAGGGCGGCGCCCACGAGAGCGAGCGCAAACAGATGAAGCGCAGCCCGAGCGTCTAGGGACGGGCGCGCCCCGGCCACCAGGCGCGCTCGCCGAGCCGGTAGGTGATCGCCGGGATCAGCAGGGCGCGGACGACGAAGGTGTCGAGCAGGACGCCGACGGCGATCGTGGCGCCGATCTGGACCAGCTCCTCCAGCGGCAGCAGGGTCAGGGTGGCGAAGGTGCCGGCGAGGATCAGGCCGGCGCCGGTGACGACGCCGCCGGTGCTGACCAGGGCGGCGAGGGTGCCCTCGGGAGTGCCGCGCTCGGCCGCCTCCTCCCGCGCCCGGGTCATCAGGAAGATGTTGTAGTCGACCCCGAGCGCGACCAGGAAGATGAACGACATCAGCTCCAGGTTGAAGGCCAGCCCGCCGGTCCCGAAGACCTCGGTGAAGGCGAAGGTGGCGAGGCCGAGGGTGGCGGCGAACGAGGCCAGCACGGTGGCGATCAGGTAGGCCGGCGCGACCAGCGCCCGCAGCACCCAGATCAGGATCAGGCCGATCACCAGCAGGACCAGGGGCACGATCAGCTTCGTGTCGCGGTCGTTGGTCTGCTCGATGTCGAGGTTCTCGACCGGGACGCCGCCGAGCAGGCCGCCCGGGGCGACCGCGTGGAGGCGGTCGCGGATGTCCTCCACCGCCGTTTCGGCCTCGCTGCCGTAGGGACTGCCGCGGAGGACGAGGACGATCACCGCCTTGGCGGCGTCGGAGGGGACCGGGGTCGGCAGGACCAGCTGCACGCTGTCGAGGCGTTCCAGCTCCTTGGCCACCAGTGGCGCCTCCGCGGTTCCCACCACCGCGGTCAGCGGCGAGCCGAGCCCGGCGGGGAAGTGCCGTTCCAGCGCTTCGGTCCCGCGGCTGGAGTTGGTCGGCTTCGTCACCCCCTGGCCGAAGCCGAGCGTGCCGTGGTTCGTCAGGTTGCCGAGCGCCAGGACCGCCAGCAGGGCGAGGACGCCGACGATGATCCGGCCGGAGCGGTGGCGGACGAGGTCGGCGACCCGAATCCAGATCGAGGGGCGGGGATCAGGGGGATCCCCTCCGTCGCGATTTGGGGAGGCTCCTCC
>JBIOTO010000131.1:0-4152 GCA_044865945.1 Solirubrobacterales bacterium | reverse complement strand
GGATCAGCACGGTCTTGCCGACGCCGGCGCCGCCGAACAGCCCGACCTTGCCGCCTTTGGCGTATGGCGCCAGGAGGTCGATGACCTTGATCCCGGTCTCGAGGATCTCCTGGGTCGGGGTCAGGTCGGAGGCCTTCGGGGCCGGCCGGTGGATTGGCCAGCGCTCCTCTGCCTGGACCTCGGGGCCGTTGTCGATCGGCTCGCCGAGCAGGTTGAAGATCCGGCCGAGGGTCGCGTCGCCGACCGGGACCGTGATCGGCCCACCGGTGTCGGTGACGACGGCGCCGCGCTCGATCCCGTCGGTGGCGTCCATCGCGACCGCGCGGACGCGGTCGTCGCCGAGGTGCTGCTGCACCTCGCAGACGAGGACGGCCGATTCGCCGTCGTTGTCGCCACCGCTGGTCTCGATCGTCACCGCGGAGAAGATCTCCGGCAGTTCGTCGGGGAAGACGGCGTCGATGACCACTCCGGTGACCTGCTCGACGCGCCCTACGTTGCTTCCGTTTCCGTTGCTCTCAGCCATGGGTTCCTTTGCTCGTCTTTGAAGTGGTGTTGGTGATCAGTGGGGCCGTCGTCTAGCCGAGCGCCTCGGCGCCGCCGACGACCTCCAGGATCTCCTGCGTGATTTCCGCCTGACGCGCCCGGTTCATCTCCAGGGTCAGGTCGCCGATCATCGTCTCCGCGTTCTCCGCCGCGTTCCGCATCGCCGTCATCCGCGCGCCCAGCTCCGAGGCCGCCGACTCCAGCAGCGCCCGGTAGACCGAGATCGTCACGTACTCCGGGATCAGCCGCGCCAGCAGCTCCTCCGGGTCGGGCTCGTAGACCCACTCCGAACGGCTCTGCGCCTTCTCCGCGTCGGTTTCCTCCTCTTCGGAGGCGGCCTCCTCGCCGGCGCCCTCGCCGATCACCTCGGCCTGCTGCAGCGGCAGCAGGGTCTGGCGCCAGACGTGCTGGGTGAGGGGCGAGACGAAGCGGTTGTAGATCAGCTCGACCCGGTCGAGGTCCTCGTCGACGTAGCGGGCGGTCAGCGCCTCGCCGATTTCGCGGGCGTTGGCGAAAGCCGGGCGGTCGGTGAAACCGACGTAGGAGTCGGTCACCTCCTGCTTGCGGAAGGTGAGGGCGGAAACGCCCTTGCGGCCGACCACGGCGAAGGCGGGCTCAGCGCCCTCCTCGCGGACTTTCGCCGCCATCCGCATGCCCTCGCGGATGATGTTGGAGTTGAAGGCGCCGGCCAGGCCGCGGTCGCCGGTGACGAGGACGATGCCGACGCGGTTGACGTTCTCCCGCTCTTCCAGGACCGGAACCCGCGGGATGCCACCGGCCTGGGCGGCCGCGCGGCGGGTCAGCTTGCGCATCCCCTCGGCGTAGGGCCGCATGTCGGAGATCCGCTGTTCGGCCCGCCGCAGGCGCGCCGCCGCAACCATCTCCATCGCTCGCGTGATCTTGTTGATGTTCTTGACCGACGCGATGCGGTTCTTGACTTCCTTCTGCGTTGCCATGGGAACTAGCTCCCAGCCGTTAGGCCGGGGTCGCCGCCTCCTCGTCCTCGCTGCTCTCCGAGCCGGACTCGGTCCGGCCCGGCGCCTCGCGCTCCTCTTTGGAGTGGATGCGGTCGGACTCGCCAGCCTCCAGCGGCTCGCCGTGCTCGTCGAAGTCGGGGCCGAAGTCGTCGACGAAGTCGGCGATCGCCTTGCCCAGCGCCTCCTCGTCGGCCTCCTCGAGCTTGCCGGTCTCTTCGATCCGGCTCAGCAGCTCCGACTCCTCGGAGTGGAGGCGGACCCGCAGGTCGGCGAGGAACTCGCTGACGCGCTCGACTTTGATCCGGTCGAGGTAGCCGCCGGTGCCCGAGTAGATCGAGGCGACCTGGTCGCCGACGCTGAGCGGTTCGCGCTCTTTCTGTTTCAGCAGCTCGACCAGCCGTTCGCCGCGGGTCAGGGCCTTCTGGGTCTCGGCGTCGAGCTCGGAGCCGAACTGGGCGAAGGCCTCGAGGTCGCGGTACTGGGAGAGGTCGAGGCGCAGTTTTCCGGCGACCTTCTTCATCGCCTTGGTCTGCGCGTTGCCGCCGACCCGGGAGACCGAGATGCCGACGTTGATCGCCGGCCGGACGCCCGAGAAGAAGAGGTCCGACTCGAGGAAGATCTGGCCGTCGGTGATCGAGATCACGTTGGTCGGGATGTAGGCGGAGACGTCGGAGGCCTGGGTCTCGATGATCGGCAGCGCCGTCAGCGAACCGCCGCCGAGCTCGTCGTTCAGCTTCACCGCCCGCTCCAGCAGCCGCGAGTGCAGGTAGAAGACGTCGCCCGGGTAGGCCTCGCGACCCGGCGGGCGGCGCAGCAGCAGCGACATCTGCCGGTAGGCGGAAGCGTGTTTGGTGAGGTCGTCGTAGACGCAGAGCGCGGCTTTGCCGTTGTAGAGGAAGTGCTCGCCCATCGCGCAGCCGGCATAGGGGGCGATGTACTTGATCGGCGCCGCCTCGTCGGCGGGGGCGGCGACGATGATGGTGTTCTCCATCGCGCCGTTTTCCTCCAGCGTCTCTTTCAGCTGCACCACGGTGGACATCCGCTGCCCGATCGCGACGTAGATGCAGATCAGGTCCTTGTCCTTGTTGTTGATGATCGTGTCGATCGCGATCGCGGTCTTGCCGGTCTGGCGGTCGCCGATGATCAGCTCTCGCTGGCCGCGGCCGATCGGGATCATCCCGTCGATTGACATCAGACCGGTCTGGACGGGTTCCTCGACCGGCTGACGCTGGACGACGCCGGGGGCTTTGAACTCGGCCGGGCGGGTCTCGGTGGTGTTGATCTCACCGCGATCGTCGAGCGGGCGCCCGAGCGGGTCGACCATGCGGCCGAGCAGCTCGTCGCCGACCGGGATCTCGAGCAGTTTGCCGGTCCGCTTGACCGTGTCGCCCTCGACGATCTCGTCCCAGGCGCCGAACAGCACCGCGCCGACGTTGTCGGACTCGAGGTTCAGCGCCAGGCCGGTGACCCCGTGCGGCAGCTCCAGCATCTCCAGCGCCATGCAGTTGTCGAGCCCGTGGATGCGGGCGATGCCGTCGGCGACGGACAGGACCGTGCCAACCTCGGAGAGGTCGGCGGAATCGGTCTCCAGTCCCTCGATCCGCTCTCGCAGAATGCTTGCGATCTCGTCGGGCTTGATCTCCATCGGGTGCTCTATGCCTCCTTACGCCGCTTGGGCGACGCTCTTTCGAAGTTTCTCCAGGCGACTGCGGATGCTCGCGTCCAGGACCATGTTGCCGACCTGCAGGACGATGCCACCGAGGATCTGGTCGTCAACCGCGCTCGAGAGGTCGACCTCCTCCCCGGTCTGGCGTTCGACCTCCTGGCCGATTTTGGCGACGACCGCCGGGTCCAGCTCGACGGCGCTGGTCACGGTGACGTCGATACGGCGGTTCTCGTGCTTCCAGAGCTCGTCGAGCTCGCGCCGGATGCGGAAGATCTCCGGCATCCGGTGCTTGTCGACGAGTAGCTCGAGGAAGTTGATCAGCTCGGGCTCGGCGCCCGAGATGGCTCGCTTCAGCCCCTCTTTCTTCTCCTCAGAAGAGAGATAAGGACTGAAGAAGTAGACCTGCAGCTCGTGGTTGCTGTCGACGGCATCGGTGAACTCGCCGAGCTGTTGACGCAGCGAGTCCAGCTTGCCTTTGTCGCGGCCCACCTCGAAGAGGGCCTCGGCGTATACGCGAGCCACGTCGGCCATCGCTAGTTCTTCTCCGCCCCCGAGAGCGCCGAGAAGTCGACCTCGCTGAGGGCCTCCTCGACGAGGCGTTTCTGGTCCTCGGCGTTGAGCGATTTGCGGGTCACCCGCTCGGTGGCGAGCACGGTCAGGTTGGCGACTTCCTGGCGGATCTCGTCCAGGGCACGCTTGGTCCCCGCTTCGATCTCCCGGTTCGCGGAGGCCACCAGCTCGTCGCGTTTCTCCTTGCCGGCCGCGGCCGCCTCGGATTCGGCGGTGTCGGCCGCTTTGCGGGCGCGGGCCATGATGTCGTCGGCCTGCTCCCGAGCCTCGGCGAGGCGGGCGCGGTACTCGGCGAGCAGCTCGTCGGATTCCTTGCGCTGCCGCTCGGCGGCGTCGATCGACTCGCTGATTGCCGCGGCGCGTTTGTCGAGCGCTTCCTGGATTTTCGGGAAGGCG
>JBIOTO010000130.1:0-8198 GCA_044865945.1 Solirubrobacterales bacterium | reverse complement strand
GCCCCTCTCCCAGAGGCTCCTGAGATCACAATGGCGCCCAGCACCCCGTCTCAGCTGCGCGACGGTCTCTGGGAGAGGGGCACCCGTCCCCCCCAACCGGCCTACCTCTGGAGCGCAGCAATTCCCTCGGCGACGGTGAACTGCTTCTCGTACAGGGCTCGACCGACGATGGCGCCCTCGATGTTCGGCGCCGCGTCGCGGGCGAGGTCTTCGAGGTGCGTGAGGGTGCCGACGCCGCCGGAGGCGATCACCTGTCCGCCGGTCGCGGCGGCGATCTCGTTCAGCTGGTCGATCGCGGGTCCCTCCATGGTGCCGTCGACCTCGATCGCGGTGCAGAGGAAGCGTTGGACGGTCCGCTCGGTGAGCCGCGCCACGGCCGCTGGCGCGTCCAGGTCGCTGGTCTCGGTCCAGCCGGCTAGCGAGACCTTGCCGCCCCTGGTATCGACCGAGACGACCACGCGGTCGCCGTGGGCTTCGATTGCCGCGTCGAGGAACTGGGGGTCGCGCAGGGCGGCGGTGCCGATCACCACGCGCGCGGCACCCGCCTCCAGCACGGCGTTGACCGAGTCGGGGTCGCGGAGGCCGCCGCCGACCTGGATTGGGCACTCGACCGCCGCCGCGATTCGCCGCACCGCGTCGAGGTTCCGCGGCTCGCCCGCCTTCGCCCCGTCGAGGTCGACGACGTGGAGGAACTCGGCCCCTTCGCCCGCCCAGCGGGTCGCGGCGTCGACCGGGTCGGCGTCGTAGGCGGTCTCCCGCTCGTAGTCGCCCCGCAGCAGGCGCACGGCCTGGCCGCCGCGGATGTCGATCGCCGGGTAGAGGATCACGCGGCGGGCAGAGTTCAGCCGGCGACGGGCGCCTTGGCGCAGATGCCGGCGAAGTTGGAGAGCAGCCGCAGCCCGGCGGCGCTCGACTTCTCGGGGTGGAACTGGACGCCGAAGACGTTGTCGCGCTCGGCGGCGCAGGCGAAGCGGGTGCCGTACTCGGCCGTGCCCAACAGCTCGTCCTCGCTCGGCGCCGGCGCGAAGGAGTGGACGAAGTAGAAGGGCGTCTCCGAGTCGATCCCCTCAGCGAGGCGCGAGTCGCGCTCCCAGCGAACCGGCGACCAGCCGATGTGCGGGACCTTGAGGTCCGGCGCGTCGAGCCCGTCGACCGGCCCCTCCAGCAGACCCAGCCCCTCGGCGCCGCCGAGCTCGGTGGTCGAGTCAAAGAGCAGTTGCAGCCCCAGGCAGATGCCGAGGATCGGCACGCCGGCCTCGCGCCGCTCGCCGATCAGCTCGTCGAGCCGCAGGTCGCGGATCCGCTCCATCGCCCGCGGGAAAGCGCCGACTCCCGGCAGGATCACCCCGTCGGCCCCGCGCACCTCCTCGACCTCGCTGCTGATCTTGGCGGTCACGCCGACGTGCTCAAGCGCCTTCTCGACCGAGCGCAGGTTGCCCATCCCGTAGTCGAGGATCGCGATCCGGGTGCTCATTCGCTCAGCGTCCCCTTGGTCGACGGCACGCCGCTCTCGTCGGGGTCGATCGAGACGGCGACCCGCAGGGCGCGGGCGAAGGCCTTGAACGCGGCCTCGATCATGTGGTGGGCGTTGGTCCCTGAGCGGACCGAGATGTGCAGGGTCAGCTTGGCGCTGTTGGCGACGGCGCGGAAGAACTCCTCGGCCAGCTCGCTGTCGAAGCCGGCGATCGAGACCACCGGCAACTCGGCGGCGAAGTCGCAGTAGGGCCGGCCGGAGATGTCGATCGCGCACTCGGCCAGCGACTCGTCCATCGGCACCAGGGCGGAGCCGTAGCGGCGGATCCCGGCGCGGTCGCCGAGCGCTTCGTCGAGCGCCTGGCCGAAGACGATGCCGACGTCCTCGACGGTGTGGTGGGCACCGGTCTCGAGGTCGCCGCTGGCCTCGACCTTCAGCCCCAGCCGGCCGTGACGTGCCAGCAGGTCGAGCATGTGGTCGAGGAAGCCGACGCCGGTCTCGGCGCTCGCCTCACCGCCGTCGAGGTCGAGGGAAAGCTTGATCTGGGTCTCGGCGGTACTGCGCTCTTTTTCCGCGGTGCGGGTCATGAGCGCCTAATCATCGCTGACTCGCCGTGAACTGGCAGCCCCTCAGCCTTGGCGAGGGCGTCGACGTGCGGCGCCAGCTCGGCGGCGGCGGCCTCGGACATCTCCACCTGGGAGATTCGCCGGCGGAAGGTGCCGGGGCCAAGCGGGCCCCAGAAGCGACCGGTTCTGGTCGTCGGCAGGACGTGGTTGGACCCCGCCGCGTAGTCGCCGAAGGCGGTGGCGCCGAAGCGTCCAAGGAACACACAGCCGGCCGTCCTGACCAGATCGGCCTGGAGGATGGCGTCCTCCTCCATCAGCTCCAGGTGCTCGGGGGCGAAGGCGTTGGCGAGGTCGATCGCGTCGCTCAGGTCGGGGACCAGGGCAAGCGCCAAAGGCGCCTCCGACACGCTTGGCCTGGTGGCCGCGGCGCTTACCGTCGCGGCGGCGATCGCCTCCAGCACCTGTTCCTCCACGGCCGCGACGACCAGCGGGCTTTCCGGCCCGTGCTCGGCCTGGGCGCAGAGGTCGAGCGCCGCCCACTCGGGATCGGTGTCGTGGCCGGCAATCAGCATCAACTCCGAGGGGCCGGCGTAGGAGTCGATGCCGACAAAGCCCAGGACGTTGCGCTTGGCCTCCTGCACCCAGAAGTTGCCGGGTCCGGCAATGACGTCGACTGGCTGGACGGTCTCGGTCCCAAGGGCGAGCGCAATCACGGCCTGAGCGCCACCCACCGCATAGATCTCGTCGATTCCGCAGAGCGCGGCGGCAGCGAGGACCTGCTGCGAGAGGTGCCCGTTGGAGCGCGGTGGCGAGACGAGCGCAAGGCGCTCGACACCGGCGGCGCGGGCTGGAATCGCGCACATCAGGACGCTGGAGGGATAGGTCGCGCGCCCGCCTGGAGCGTAGATTCCGACGCTGGCCACCGGCACTTCGCGCGAGGTGACCCGGTGGCCCTGGGGCAACTCCACCTCGATAATTTCGTCGCGAACCTGGATGGCAGACACGGCCTGGATGTTGGCCGCCGCCACCTCCATCGCCTCGCGCCAGCGCGGTTCGACCGTCGCCAGCGCGGCTTCCGCCTCAGCCGGGTCGACGCGCAGGTCGGCGGGCGTCTGCTGAACCCCGTCGAATTCGGCGCTGAGACGGCAGAGCGCCGCGTCCCGCCCGCTCTCCACTTCGATCTCGCTCCTGATCCTGATCACGTCCGCGTAGACGCCGGCCGGCTCCGCCGCGCCGACCCACTGCCGCAGCGCCCGGGCGGTCTGCTCGGCGCCTTCCCAGCCAAAGCGCCGCACGCTCACCTCGCCGCCTCTTTCAGCCGCGCCGTCAGCTCGTCGATCTCGGCCGCCCTCAGTTTGTGGGCGACCCGGTTGGCGACGAAGCGCGCCGTGCAGACGACGATCTCCTCGCGCACCTCAAGTTCGTTCTCTTCCAGGGTGCGGCCGGTGGCGACCAGGTCGACGATCCCATCGCCGAGGCCGACCAGCGGCGCCAGCTCGACCGAGCCCTTGACCTCCACCAGCTCGACCTGCCGGCCGGTCTGCTCGAAGTAGCGCTCGGCGATCCGCGGGTACTTGGTCGCGATCCGCATCATTCCCAGCCGCCGCTGGGCTTCGGCCAGGCGGTCGGTGCCGGTGCGGGCGGCGAGCACCATCGTGCAGCGCCCGAAGCCGAGGTCGACCAGCTCGAAGACGACGCGGTCGGACTGCTCCAGCAGAACGTCCTTGCCGGTGATGCCGACGTCGGCGGCGCCGGACTCAACGTAGGTCGGCACGTCGGATGGGCGCATCGTCACCAGCGTCATCTGCGGCGTCTCGAAGATCAGCGAGCGCGAGTCGCCGCGCGGCTCGCTGGTGTCGACGCCGACGGCGTCGAGGACGTCGAGCGTTTCCCCGAACAGGGCCCCACGCGGCACGGCGAGCTTCAGCGGCCCGTCAGCCACGGCGAGCCTCCTCCAGCTGGGCGGTGTGGACGCGGTCCAGGTAGAGCGCGAAGCCCGCGGCGGAGAGGTCGAGACCGAATCGCTTCATCAGCCCGTCGTAGCGGCCGCCGCCGCCGAGCACGTGCCCAAGGGCTGGGTCGTAGACCTCGAGGATCGCGCCGCTGTAGTAGCCGAGGTCGCGCAGCAGGCCGAGGTCGATCTGCACCCGCTCGGCGGCGCCGCGCCGCTCCAGCTCCTCGTAGGTCTGGCTGAGGCTGGTCGTCGCCCGCTCGACGGCCGCGCCGCCGAGACCGCGCGCCTGCTCCAGCACCTCCCTGCCGCCGCGCAGCTGGGTCAGCTGGACGCAGGTCTGGGCAAGATCGGCACCGATGCCGGCGTCGAGCAGCTTTTGCTCCAGCGCGACGAGGTCGTGTGTGGCGAGGCTGGCGAGGATCGAGTCCCGCGCCCCCTCCTCCACCCCGATCTCCTCCAGCAGCTGGCGGTAGAGGTCGGCATCGCCGAGACCGATCACGGCGCGCCCCAGGCCGGCGGCGTCGAGCGCCGCCTCAAGGACCTCGATCACCTCGACCGTCCCCTCGTCGTCGGCGGCGCCGAGCAGCTCGACTCCGGCCTGGACGAACTCGCGCATCTGCCCGCGCTGCGGCCGCACGGCTCGGTAGCCGTTGGCGAGGTAGCTGAAGCGGAAAGGCGGCTCGCCGGAGGGAGCGAAGCGGGTTGCGACCAGGCGGGCGATCGGCACGGTCATGTCCGAGCGCAGGGTCAGCAGCTCGCCGCTCTCGTCGAAGAAGCGGTACGAGGAGCGACCGGGGCCGTCGGCCCGCGCCATCACCTCGTCGTACTCGATCGCCGGCGTCGCGACCTCGCCGTAGCCGCGGGCTTCGAAGACCTCGATCAGGGCAGCCTTGAGCTTGCGCAGCTCGCGCATCTCATCGGGCAGAACGTCACGCGTTCCAGGCGGAATCGGGTGGATCATCGGCTCGACCTTACGAGAGCTCTCGAAAAAGCCCTGCTAGGCAGGGACCTCCGCGGACACGCGTTCGATCTGCGCGCCAAGGCCGCGCAGGCGCTCGTCGATCTGCTCGTAGCCACGGTCGATCTGGCGGATGTTGCCGATCTCCGACGTCCCCTCCGCCGCCAGGGCGGCGATGAGCATCGCCATCCCGGCGCGGATGTCGGGGCTCTCGACCCGCTCGCCGTGAAGCCGGCTCGGACCGCTGACGATCGCCCTGTGGGGATCGCACAGCGTGATCCGAGCGCCCATCGCGACCAGCTTGTCGACGAAAAACAGTCGGTTCTCGAACATCTTCTCGAAGATCAGGATCTCCCCCTCGGCCTGGGTGGCGAGGGCGAGGGCGATCGAGGTGAGGTCGGCGGGGAAGGCCGGCCAGGGCCCGTCCTCGATCTTCGGGATCGCGTCGCCGAGGTCGGATTCGACCCGCAGCTGCTGCCCGGCGGGAACCAGCATGTCGTCGCCCTCGATCTCCGAGCGCAGCCCGAGGCGCTTGAACTGGCGCCTGACGTTGGTCAGGTCGCCGGGCTCGACGTCGCGGATCCGCAGCTCCCCCCCGGTCGCCGCGGCCAGGGCCATGAAGCTGCCGACCTCGATGTGGTCGCAGGAGACCGTGTGCTCGGCCCCACCGAGGCTCTCGGCGCCGTTGACGGTCATCACGTTGGAGCCGATTCCGTCGACCCGGGCGCCCATCTTGGTCAGCAGCCGGGCCAGGTCCTGGACGTGGGGCTCGCTGGCGGCGTTGGAGATCTGGGTCGGGCCCGGGCAGAGCGCGGCCGCCATCAGCGCGTTCTCGGTGCCCATCACCGAGGGCTCGTCCATGAAGATCTCGCTGGCGCACAGACCGGTCGGCGCGGAGAGCTCGATCCAGCGGCTGCCGTCGATCCGGGCGCCGAGGTCCTTGAAGGCGTCGAGGTGGGCGTCGAGCCGGCGACGGCCGATGAAGTCCCCGCCCGGAGGCGGCATCCGCGCTTCCCCGAAGCGGGCCAGGAGTGGCCCGGCAAGCAGGAACGAGGCCCGGATCTTGCCCGAGAGCTCCTCGTCGACCACCCCGCCCGCGACCCCGCGGGCGCAGAGCCGGACGCTGTTGTCGGCCACCCAGGCGACCTCTACCCCGAGCTGCTCCAGCAGCGCGATCTGAGCTTCGGTATCGCGGATCCGCGGCACCCGGTGCAGCAGCACCTCCTCCTCGGTCAGCAGGCAGGCGGCGAGGATCGGCAGGGCCGCGTTCTTGTTGCCGGCGACGGTGACTTCCCCGGAAAGGGGGACGCCACCCTGGATGACGAATTTCTCCATGGTTCCGGCTAGGGTAACGACCGCCATGGGCAGAGGAGTGAAGATCGGAATCGCGGTGGTGCTGGCGCTCGTCGTGCTGCTCGCGGTCAACGCCCTGCTGGTCGACGGCAAGACGGAGAAGGCCGAGGCGACGGTCCCGACCGGCCGCATCCTTGACCTGCCCGACGGCGAATTGCAGGTCGCCGAACACGGACCGCGCAACGCGCCGCCGATCGTCCTCATCCACTGCTTCAGCTGCGCGATGGACTGGTGGGACGGGATGGTGCCGCTGCTCGACCGCGACCACCGCGTCGTCACCGTCGACCTGCTCGGCCACGGCGGCTCGGAAAAGCCCGGCTCCGGCTACACGCCGCCCAACCAGGCCAAGGTCGTCACCGAGGCGCTGGAACGGCTCGGGGTCAGCGACGCGACCGTCGTCGGCCACTCGCTCGGCGGTTCGGTCGGCGTCGCCCTCAGCGAGCAGAGTCCGGAGCTGGTCGACCGGCTGACGATCGTCGACATGCCGCCCGACAACTCCTACGGCGACCTCGGCTTCATCGCCGGGCTCGCCTTCCAGCCGGTGATCGGCGAGGCGCTGTGGCAGATCAAGCCCGACTTCTCGGTTCGCGACGGCCTCGAGGTCGCCTTCGCCCCCGGCTACGACGTGCCCGACGCCTTCGTCGAGGACGTCAAGCGCCTCACCTACACCGCCTACGACAGCTCGCCCAGCGGCGTCGAGGACTTCCTCGACCAGGAATCGCTTGACCAGCGCATGAAGGCGACCGGGATCCCGCTGATGGTCCTGATGGGCGCCGAGGAGCAGATCGTCAACGACCCCCAGCGCGCGCTCGACCAGTACGCGGACGGCGACCCGGGCACCGAGGTCCACCTGATCGAGGGTGCCGGCCACTCCCCCAACGTGGAGAAACCCGCCCTGACGGCTAAGCTGGTCCAGCGCTTCGCGCAGTGATTTGGCTCTACGGAGCCATTTCCGGGGCCAACTTGCAACCGCGATTGCAGAATCGGCATAGCGTCCGGAGGCCCCCGTACCGTACGAACCCATGTTCGATTCAAGAGAAAAACTCACCGCACGGCTGACCGACGCCGCCGATCTTCTAATCGACTTCGCAACCCTTGGCGAGTATGGGCTTGAGCCTGCTGGGAGGCCTCGCCAGGGTTGCGCAGACCGTCCGCGGCCGACCCGCGCCGCCACGCCCACCAGGGCGCAGGCGCGCGGGGCGAGCTGCAACCTGCTGCAGGAATCCGGCCTGTTCCGGACCCGCCGCACCCGCGCCGGCCAGCCGTCCTAGAACGAAAAACGCCCGCGCCAACTCTTGGCGCGGGCTAAGGAAGAACCGGCGGCGACCTACTCTCCCAGGGGGTTGCCCCCCAAGTACCATCGGCGCAGAGTGGCTTAACTGCTCTGTTCGGAATGGGAAGAGGTGTTTCCCACTCGCCATGCGCCACCGGAATTTTGCGAGACAAAGCCCCGGTGGAGCTTGAAAACTGCACAGGCCAATATGGGTAAGTAATTAAATATCCGTCAAGCCCTCGACCCATTAGTACCGGTCGGCTACGCGCATTACTGCACTTACACCGCCGGCCTATCAACCTGGTGGTCTACCAGGGGTCTTACTCCCTCAAGGGGATGGGAGAACTTATCTCGAGGACGGCTTCCCGCTTAGATGCTTTCAGCGGTTATCCGTTCCATGCGTAGCTAATCTGCGATGCCCTTGGCAGGACAACAGATACACCAGAGGCATGTTCATCCCGGTCCTCTCGTACTAGGGATGACTCCTCTCAATTCTCCAACGCCCACAGCAGATAGGGACCGAACTGTCTCACGACGTTCTGAACCCAGCTCGCGTACCGCTTTAATGGGCGAACAGCCCAACCCTTGGGACCTACTCCAGCCCCAGGATGCGACGAGCC
>JBIOTO010000129.1:0-46593 GCA_044865945.1 Solirubrobacterales bacterium | reverse complement strand
GGTCGGCCATCGCGTCGTAGTCGCCGATCAGGCCGAAGTTGACCTGTCCGTTGTAGGACATGATCCCGACGCAGAGCGCCTGGCGGCGGGCAAGCGGCACCATCGGGAAGATCGACTCCATCTTGCGTCCCAGCACGTAGAGCGGGAACTGCGGCCCCGGCACGTTGGTGACGACGAGGTTGAAGAAGCGCTGCGCCGGCTGCAGGCGGGCCGCCTGCGAGGCGATCGTCGAGGGGGCGAAGTCGGTCAGTTTGGTGAGGATCTCGGCACCGACCGCCTGGCCGGAGGACTTCAGGTCGCCCATCTCCTCGGTCATCAAGCCCAGCCGCTCGACCGGGTCCTCGCACCAGACCGGCAACGGCGCCATCATCGCCGAGATTCGGTTGCCGAGGGCGCCGTGCTCCTCATCGGCGCGGACGCTGACCGGGACCATCGCCCGCAGCTCAAGCCCGGCGGTGTCGTGGCCGCGGGCGCGCAGGTATTTGCCGATGCCGCCGGAGACGATCGAGAGGATCACGTCGTTGACGGTGCCGCCGTGGGCGTCCTTGACCCGCTTCAGGTCGTCGAGGTCGGTCTGGACCATCTGGAAACGGCGGTGCGGCCCGATCTCGACGTTGAAGACGGTGTCGGGAGCGGCCATCCCGGCGCTGACCATCTTCGAGGTCGCACCGATGCCCTTCAGCACCTGGCGAGGGCCGCGCAGGGCCGCGCGGAAGCCGCGGTAGATCTCCGGCGGGCTGGTCAGCCGCTCGCGCCAGGCCTGGCTCAGCAGCTGGACGCTGGTCGGCTCGGGACGGGCCAGCCAGGGCGGCGCCTTGTCGGGCGCGCCGGCGGGCTCGGCGTCGAGGTCGAAGAGGACGGTGGTGATGTCGACGCCGGAGACGCCGTCGACCAGCGCGTGGTGGCTCTTGCCGATGATCGCGAAGCGGTCGCCGGTCAGCCCCTCGACCAGCCACAGCTCCCAGAGGGGCTTGGAGCGGTCGAGCTGCTGGGAGAAGATTCGCGCGGCGAGGTTGCGCAGCTGCTCATCGGAACCCGGCGCCGGCAGCGCGGTCTGGCGCACGTGGTAGTCGAGGTTGAGGTGCGGGTCGTCGACCCAGACCGGCCGGCCCTGGTCGAAGGGGACGAAGCGCAGCTTCTGGCGGAAGCGCGGGACCAGGTGCAGGCGCGAGCCGATGTGGTCGCGGAACTCGGCGTGGGTGGGCGCTTCGCCTTTGAAGACGCTGACCGATGCGACGTGCATGTGGGCGCCCGAGCGCTCCAAGTGGAGGAAGGAGGTATCGAGGCCCGTCAGTCGGTCTTGCTTGCTCACCCGTCCCATGTTCGCACACATGTCCAGGTCTGATGTGAACGCCTGGGGCGCGCTGCAAAGCCAAGTCTGGCAGGGACGTTGCAGTCCTCGGAATGTGTGCGTCCGCTCACATTTGCGCGTCGGAAGGCGCCCTAGCGTGTTCTCTCCGAAACGACCTGCCGAGTCCCCTCGCCCCTGGGCGCAGGGTCAGCGAAGTCCGCTAGGCAGCAGAAAGCGAGCTGAACACAGATGCGAAAACTCCTGCCCGCGATGGCGGCTGCCATCGCGCTCTCCGTCGGCCTGGCGCCGGCGATGGCGCAGACCGAGCGTAAGGCGCACCACCAGCGGTCGCGCTCCCACGTCTCCCTGCACCTCTCCACGCACACGGTGCTGGCGGGGAACGGGCTGGCGGTGCGCGGCAAGGTGCGGCCGAGCGGCCGGCATCGGGTCAAGCTGGTCTTTCGCGGCCCCGGCGGCGGCGTCCGCGGCGTGACCACCAAGGCGAACGGGACCTTCGCCCTGCGCTGGCTCCCGGAGCGGACCGGCAGCTACGCGGTCCAGGCCTTCGGCCTGCACGACCGGCGCATCCGTTCCTCCCGTAGCGCCGCGCGGCGGCTGACGACCTACCGCCTCGCCGGCGCCTCCTACTACGGGCCCGGCATCTTCGGCAACGGCGTCGCCTGCGGCGGCACCCTGCTGCCGGACACGATCGGCGTCGCTCACAAGACGCTGCCGTGCGGGACCAAGGTCAAGCTGCGCTACCACGGCCGCACCGTGACCGCCCCGGTGATCGACCGCGGCCCCTACGTGCCCGGGCGCGACTACGACCTGACCTGGGCCGTGAAGCAGCGGCTGGGTTTCCCTGGCGTGGGGACGGTGCTCGCCAGCCGTTAAAGGCGCTCCTCAGGGAGCCGCGAGGCCGAGCTGGAGCTGACCTGGTGTCGGCTCCGGCTCGGTCGTCGCTTCGCCGTTGTCGAAGGAGGCGACGCGAACGCCGAGCAGCCGCACCGGGCGCTGCGGGTCGTAGGCGCGCAGCAGCTCGAGGGCGACCGGGCCGACGACCTCCGGATCGTTGGTCGGCTCGCCGACCGTGTGCGAGCGGGTGACGTTGGTCCAGTCGTCGAGACGGACCTTGATCCCGATCGTGCGGCCCTGCAGCTCGCGCTTGCGCAGGCGCCGACAGAGCTCCTCGGAGAGCTCGGCCAGATGCAGCTCCAGCTCGTGCCGCTGGTTGACGTCGGTGTCGAAGGTGATCTCGGTCGACTGCGACTTGGTCTCGTGTTCGGGCACGATCGGCGTCTCGTCGAGCAGGCGACCGCGAGCGTGCAACCAAGCGCCGGAGCGGGGACCGAAGCGGTCTTCCAGCGCCGGCCGCTCCCACTGCCGCAGGTCGGCGAGGGTGCTGATCCCCATCTGTTCGAGTCTGGCGACGGTTTTCGGCCCGATCCCGGGGATCAGACCGGGGGAGTGGTCGGCGAAGCGCTCCAGCGCCTGCTCGCGCGAGAGGACGACGAGCCCGGCCGGCTTGCCCAGCTCGCTGGTGATCTTGGCCAGCATCCGGCTCTCGGAGATGCCGACCGAGCAGGTCAGCCGCGTCTCGGTCCTAATCGCTGCGGCGACCCGCCGCATCGTCGCCTTGGGCGAGAAGAGCCCGGTCAGGTCCAGATAGGCCTCGTCCAGCCCCACCACCTCGACTACCTCGACGTTCCGCCGCAGCACGTCCATCACCTGGCCCGAGGCCTCCCGGTAGGCGGGAAAGTCCGGGCTCAAATAAACGGCATCCGGCAACCGCCGCCGCGCTACCGCGGCCGGCATCGCCGAATGGATCCCAGCCAGCTTCCGCGCCTCATAGCTCGCGGTCGTCACCACGGCCCGCGGCCCCGACCCGCAGACGATCACCGGTTTCCCCCTCAACTCCGGCCGCCGCCGCAGCTCCACGGACGCGTAAAAGGCATCCATGTCGAGGTGGGCGACTACTCGAGGCCAGCTCCTCTGTGCGGTCACAAAGCAACGGTACGACGCTGCGCGGCGCGAAATATCAGATGAAACCGCGCAAAATGGGCAAATCTGACCCAGGTTTTCCGCCGGGAGTCGAGCCTACGCTACGAAGTTGCATAGCGAAAAGTGACGAGCCAACTTTGAAAAACTGGCAGCCCGGAACCTATAGATCCCGTCGGCGGAATATGTGACCGAGGGAGAGCAAGAGGTTGTGGTGGCGGAAAGGCACAGCAACATGCAGACTCAGGTAAAGAGGGACTGGGAGTCCTGGCTGAAGAATTCAGTTGGACCCGCATCCAATACTGAGCAGGGGGATGCCGAACGGACTGAGAAGCGCATCCGCAGTGCGATTGAAGCTGACGGTCGACTCGCTGGGAAGGTCCGAATCTTTGTCAAGGGCTCCTACGCGTGTGGCACGAATGTTCGTCGGGACTCCGATGTGGACATCGCGGTCGAATGGAACGCCTGGTCCTACATCTCCCGAGAGAATGAGGCTAAGAAGTACAGCTGGGAGCAGCTTGGAATCCGAACGGGAAATTCGACTCCCGAACCAAGCGAATATCGCCGCTGGGTCGAAGAAGCTCTTATTGCGGCCTTTGGAAGCGCCAAGGTCGACACCTCCGGCAACAAGGCGATCACCGTCGAACGCAGCTCGAACACGCTCGACGCAGATGTCGTCCCTTGCTTTCGACACAAGCGCTACGACGCTCCCGGGCGGGAGCCGCACATAGGCATCCGCCTCTATCCGCGCACGGGAGGCATCGTCGAGAACTGGCCCGAGCAAAACCGGGTCAACGGAATTCGGAAGAACACCGCCACCAACCGTCGCTATAAGCAGATTGTCAGGGCGCTGAAGCGGCTAGAGAACGACATGGTCGCTAGCGGGCTACTCAGCAGCGAGGTTCACGGCTTCTTTATTGAGTGCCTGCTCTACAACATGCCAAATGGCGTCTTTGGCGATACGAGCTACAAGCAAGCGATGCTCAATGTGCTCGCAAGGATGTGGAACCAAATCAGCGATGAGAAGCATTACGACTGGGTCGAGGTCAATGGCCTCAAGTGGCTGTGGCGAGACGGTCAGACCTGGACTGATGAGGAGGCTGCTGATTTTGCCTGGAAGGCCTGGAACTACCTCAAGGGAAACTGAGGTGCCAGCCCGCATCGTTCTATATGTGGTTGCGACGCTTGTCGTCCTCGGCCTGCTTCTCGATTCCGCCATCAGGGGCCACTCCCCAGAGGTGCTCTCTGAATGGCTGGCACCAATCGGCCCAGCAGTCACGGCGGCAATGGCAGGCCTTTGGGTATTTGACCGCTGGGGCTGGCGCCAATTCGGAATCCGACGTCTCACCGGGCGACCCGGGCTGCATGGCACTTGGCATGGCGAAATCGTCTCCGACTGGATTAATCCCTCCACGGAAAAGAAGATTCCTCCTGACCGCGATGTATTCCTAGTCGTGCGGCAACGCTTTTGGTCAGTCTCGGCACGGCTACTCACTAACGAATCCAAGTCTTGTTCCCTTCTTGCCAATTTGACCACCGATGCCGACGGCGTATGTCAATTGCTCTACATCTACGACAACCGACCAGAAGCCGAAGTGCGTCACCGCAGTGAGCCTCACTATGGCGCCGTAGTCCTTACGGCTCCTCGTAATCGCACCGATGGACTCATAGGGCAGTACTTCACCGACCGGAAGACCACCGGCGACCTCCGTTTTCATGAGCACTATTCACAGCTAGTGGAGAGCCACGCCGCCGGAGGTCGCCTTCGAGACCGAAATGTGTAGCGGCGGTCTTCCCAGCGCCTATTTCAGATCCATCAACTTCAACCCAATAAGGGAGGACTACCTTGAATAATTTTGATCTAGGACGTTTGCTTCGACTGAAAAGCTCATTGGCCGCTGCAGCAGCTGGAGAGAAGGTAGAGCCTGCAGATGCGCCAAGTCTCACGAGTGGATATCGACGGCTCAGATCTCAGGTGGCCGACTTAGTTGCGGGCGGAGAGCTGGAGTCGGAGTTCAATTCGATGTTCCCCGAGATTCAAGAATTCGAGGGAGGATCCGGCCCAGGCCCTAGGGGTCTAATTGATTGGCACACCGCAGCCACGACTGCAGGAACGAACGCTAAGCGTTTGCTCGAACAGCTCAGTGGTTGGATCGAGGGTCTTATTGAAGAGCAGACGCTCTCAGAGCGAATCGAGGCGGAAGCTGCTGAGCGAGTGAAGCAAGAGAAGGGATTCGAGAGCGTCTAGCGGTCGGGCGTATTAAGGAGAGGGGAGACGCCGATATCAGCACGCATCGCGGCCACTACCTCCCGAGCCGCCAAAAGGGTCTTGGTGCGCCACTCATCATTCTGTCCATTTTCCCCTTCGGCAAGTACGCCGGAGAGTAGGCGCGTTTTCTCGACCACTGTCGGGGCGCCGAAAAGACTGACCCCCGCGCTCAGGAAGAACCATCTATCTAGGAGGGGGCTGAGCTGTTGCTGATCCGCCCAGACCAACTCATTAACCAAGGCGACAAGCTGGTGGTAAGTCCCTTGGCGATTCCTCCGCTCCTCCTCTCGATGCTGCTCTCGCAATCGCTCCGTCTCCTCTTGGGAAGTGGCTAGACCTGCCTTGTAAGAGAGGATGGCCCCCGAGCCGGTGCCGATGAGGCCTGCAATTGCAACGATTGCGGTCGTATCCATCTATGAGCTCCCCTTGGTCGTTTCTGAGCGATACAACAACCACCACGGTAGGTCCATGTCGAGGTGGGAGATGGTGCCCTCGAGGCTCACCCGTCGATGGTAGGAGGGACCCTGGACGGGACCGTCCCCGCCGGTCACTCCAGGCAGCCGGTGCCGAAGATCATGCTGGCGAGGAAGAGGACGAAAAAGCCGGCGGGGATGAGGATGTCTCCCGCCAAGGCGATGAAGAGGGCCCTAGAGGCGCTCTGTTCGCCGAGCTTCAGAACCGCGCCGACTCCCAGTAGGCCGGAAACCACCAAGGAGATGACGAAGCGCCCGAGGAAGTCGGCGTCGCCGTTGATTCCGTGGGGATAGAGGAAGAGGAGACCGCCGATCGCGACCGAGACGAGCAGCAGCCCGATCAGCAGGCCCAGCTCCTCGCCGTCCTCCGCCCGGCTCAGCGCGGTCAATAGCGCAGCCGCGTACAGGCCGCCGATCACGAGGACGACCGCGAACGCGAAGACATCGCTTCCCCCTCCGCAAACCGCCAGCACGGCGGTGATCCTAAACTCAAGCCGTGGCTTCCCCGGAGGCGAAGAACCTCGAGGCGATCTCGCAGGCGATCGACCAGCACAACTCCAACTGCCCCTTCCCGGCGGCGGAGGTGCGGATGAACCCGTTCGAGGTCGAGCGGCTGGGCTGGGACACGATCCGGGGGCTGCCGGTGGTGCCGGATGGAGCGATCGGGACCGGGCGGTTCCGGATCGTTTGCTCTCGGGATGTGGAGGACGACGGTTTAGAGGTTGTCGAGGCGGTTGGCAAAGAGTTCGAGACCGTCGCTCCGACCCGTAACTGATTCGCGAGTCCGCACGAAGCGTCGAATAGCGACGCCTGACGCGGACTCGGTGAACTCAGACCTCGTTGAAGAAGTCCAGCCCAAGGCTTTCCATCCAGTTGATGACCTCGGTGTTGAGCTGGGAGAGCTCGCCGGTCCAGATCAGGACGCCCATCGCGATCAAGATCAGGCCGCCGACGGCGACGATCGCCTGGTAGTGGCGCTTGACGACGGCGAAGGCGGTGGTCATCTGCGAGAACGCCACCGCGGTGAGGATGAAGGGGATCGCCAGGCCAGCCGAGTAGACCGCGAGGAGAAGGGCGCCGTGGCCGGCTGAGCCTGACAACGAAGCGGCGCCGAGGATCGCGCCGAGGGTGGGACCGATACACGGGGTCCAGGCGATCGCGAAGGCCGCGCCGGCGACGATCGGACCGCCCTTGCCCGCCCGGTCGAGCAGCGCTTCGACGTGCCACTCCTGGTTCAGGCGAGTGATGAAGAGCGAGCCGACAAAGAGCAGGCCCATGGCGATGATCAGCGCGGCGCTGACTTTTTCCAGCAGCTCCTTGTGGTCCTGGAGCAGGGACCCCAGGCCCGTCGCGGTCAGCCCGAGGAGGATGAAGATCGCCGAGAAGCTGGCGACGAAGAGGAGGCTCGGGCCCAGCACCCGGCGCCAGCCGGCGCTCTCCAGCTCGTTGGCCGAGACGCCACTGACCGCCGAGAGGTAGCCCGGCACCAGCGGCAGGACGCAGGGGGAGAGGAAGGAGACGACGCCCGCCGCGAGCGCGGCGAGGATCCCCACCCCCGCGGCGGGATCGGTGCTGACCTCGGCGAAGACCACTGGGGCTCAGGTTACCCTCACGCGGGTGCCGTCCCGCCGCTCGCCCCAGCCGCTCTTCAATGCCGCCGGGACCGCCCGCGGCCTGCGCGCCTCGCCGCTCTTCGCGATTGGCCCCGCGCGGCCCGGACCGGCGATCAGGCGCGGCTTCCTGCTCTCGGTTCCGATCGCCGTAACGCTCGCCTTCGAGCTCGGCCTCGACACCGAGAGCGCCGGGGCGATCGCCACCGCCGCCCTGATCAACGGCTTTCCCGGCATGGACGCTCCCGCCCGGCCCCGCGCCGCCTGGCAGGCCGCCGGCGCGCCGCTGATCGGCCTCGCCGCCGCGCTCGGCATCCTCAGCAGCCAGACCGGGCCGACCGCGGTCCTCGCCCTCGGCCTGCTCGGCGCGATCGCCGGCTACTGCTTCAGCGTCTCGCTGCGGCTGGCGATCCTCGGCCTTTCGGTGACGCTGGGCATGCTGATCGCCCAGGGCCTGCTCCTGCCCGCCTCCGACGCCCTGCCGGCGCTCGCCTACGCCACCCTCGGCGGCCTCACCCAGGTCGCCTGGTCGCTGATCGTCTGGGTCGCGCGCGACCGCGAGGCCGACGAGCCCGAAAAAGCCTGGAACACCCCAGCCGCGATCGCCGCCCTGCGCTCGAACCTGACCCTCCAGTCGCGGAGCGCCCGCCACGCGATCCGCTTCGGCGGCGCGCTGGCGGCCGGCGTCGCCGCCTACTGGCTGTTGGGGATGGACGACCACGGCTACTGGATCCCGCTGACGATCCTCTTCGTGATGCGGCCGCGGCGCGACGAGACCGACCATCGCCTGATCCTGCGGGCAGTCGGCACCGTACTCGGCCTGATCCTCGCCTCCGCGATCGCCGAGGCCTTCGCCGGCAACGACCTGGTGATCGGCGCGGTGCTGACCGTCGCCGCGGCCCTCAGCTTCGGCCTGCTCACCGTCCAGTACGCGCTCTTCACCGCCGCGATCACGACCTTCGTGGTGGTGATCAGCACCACGCTCGGCGAGGCCGCCTTCCGCGCCGTCGACGAGCGCGCGACCGGCACCGCGCTGGGCATCCTGATCGCCTTTGTGGCCTGGCGGCTTTGGTCAAACCCGGCCGGCACGGTAGATTTGGCCAGTCAGCCAAACATGGGAGGAGCAAGCAGTTGAGCAACCGCACTTTCGTCATCGGAGTCGGGATGACCAAATTCGAGAAGCCCGGCACCAAGGAGGGCGACTACCCGGATTGGGCCAAGGAGGCGGGGGAGAAGGCGCTTGCTGACGCCGGCATCCCGTACGAGGACGTCGAGCAGGCCTTCGCCGGTTACTGCTATGGCGACTCCACCTACGGCCAGCGGGCGCTCTATCAGCTCGGGCTGACCGGGATCCCGGTCGTCAACGTCAACAACAACTGCTCGACCGGCTCCTCGGCGCTGTTCCTGGCCCGGCAGGCGGTCAAAGGCGGGATCGCCGACTGCGCCCTGGCGCTGGGCTTCGAGAAGATGGAGCCGGGCAGCCTCGGGGTCAAGTACACCGACCGCACCAACGCGCTCGACAAGCACGCGATGCGGATGTTCGAGATCCGCGACCCGGAGGCCTCGCCGCCGGCGCCGCAGATGTTCGGCAACGCCGGCCGCGACCACATGCAGAAGTACGGCTCCAACCCCGACCACTACGCCTGGATCGGCTGGAAGAACCACAAGCACTCGGTCAACAACCCCTACGCCCAGTTCCAGGACGAGTACTCGCTGGAGGACATCAAGGCGGCGAAGATGATCCACGACCCGCTGACCAAGCTGCAGTGCTCGCCGACCTCCGACGGCTCGGCCTGCGCGATCGTCGCCTCCGAGGCCTATGTCGACAAGCACGGGCTCTGGGACCAGGCGGTCGAGATCGCCGGCCAGTCGATGGTCACCGACCTCAGCTCGACCTTCGACGAGGGCGCCGACTGCATGACGATCGTCGGCTCCGACATGTCGAAGACCGCGGCCGACGCCGCCTACGCCGAAGCTGGAATCGCGGCGGCGGAAGTCGACGTCTGCGAGCTGCACGACTGCTTCAGCGCCAACGAGCTCATCACCTACGAAGCGCTCGGGTTCGCCGCCGAGGGCGAGGCGCACAAGCTGGTCGAGGCCGAAGCCACCACCTACGGCGGCGACGGTCCGGTCGTCAACCCCTCGGGCGGGCTGATCTCCAAGGGTCACCCGCTGGGCGCGACCGGCCTGGCCCAGTGCTCGGAGTTGACCTGGCAGCTGCGCGGCGAAGCCGACAAGCGCCAGGTGGACGGCGCGAAGGTAGCGCTCCAGCACAACATCGGCCTCGGCGGAGCCGCCGTGGTCACTGTCTACAAACCGGCGGCCTAGGGAAAGGCCGCCGCGGGTAAGGAGGAGCACGATGGCGAAGGAGAGGCGTTCACTCAGCGGCAAGGTCGTGGCGATCACCGGCGGTGCGCGGGGGATCGGCAAGGCGACGGCGACGGCCCTGGTCCGCAAAGGGTGCCGTGTCGCGATCGGCGATCTGGACCTTGGGCTGGCGGAGAAGACCGCCGGCGAGCTCGGGGGCGGCACCGTCGCGCTGCGGCTCGACGTCACCGACCGCTCCTCCTTCGAGCACTTCCTCGACGAGGCCGAACGGCAATTAGGCCCGATCGACGCGGTGATCAACAACGCCGGGATCATGCCGGTGACCCCGTTCGAGGACGAGAGCCCCGAGTCGGTGCAGCGCCAGATCGACATCAACATCGGCGGCGTCATCACCGGCACCCAGCTGGCGATCAAGCGCCTGCGGCCGCGCTACGGCGGCTACATCGTCAACATCGCCTCGCAGGCGGGCAAAGGCGGGATCCCGGGGATCGCCACCTACTCAGGCACCAAGCACGCCGTCGTCGGGATCAGCGAGGCGGTCCGGTGGGAGCTGCGCGGCAGCGGCGTCGAGGTCCTCTGCGTGATGCCGACCGTGGTCAACACCGAACTGACCAGCGGCGTCGGCCAGAAATGGGTGAAGCCGGTCGAGGCCGAGGACGTGGCGAACGAGATCGTCGACGCGATGGAAGTGCCGCGCTTCGACGTCTTCGTGCCCCGCGCCAACGGCGTCCTCTACAAGGTCCTGGCGCCCTTCCCGCGCAAATGGCGCGAGGCGCTGGGCCGGGCGATGAAGATCGACAAACTGATGATCGAAGTCGACCACGGCGCCCGCCAGGCCTACGAGGACCGAGCGGCGGCCAGCGAGCCAGGGCAGGACGAGAGCTCCGAGGCGCCCGCGCCCCAACGCGACGCGGCCTAGACATGCCCAGGTCGAATTCAGCGGACGCTGAACTTTGGCCCCTATAGGGACGTAAATTCAGCGAAGGCTGAAATGGGACGGATCTACGACGCCACCTGGGGCCGGGGCTTCTCGGCCATCTACGACCGCTGTTTCAAGGCCGCCGAAGAGGCGGGCCTGCGGGAGATGCGCCGCCACGTGGCGGCCGGGGCGCGGGGGAGGGTCCTGGAGGTGGGCGCCGGCACCGGCCTCAACCTCGATCTTTATCCACTGGACGTCTCCGACCTGACCCTGGTCGAGCCCGACCCGCACATGGTCAAGCAGCTGCGCAAGCGGGTGGCCGAACTGGGCAGCGCGGCCCACGTGGTCCAGGCGCCGGGCGAAAAGCTCCCGTTCGAGGACGACAGCTTCGACTCAGTCGTCGTCACCCTCGTCCTCTGTACGGTCCCGAACCCGACCGCCACCCTGGCCGAGATCAAGCGCGTGCTCAAACCGGACGGCCAGTTCCTCTTCATGGAGCACGTCCGCTCACCGGAGCCGGGTCTGGCCAAGTGGCAGGACCGCCTGGAAAAGCCATGGCGCTTCCTCGGCGACGGCTGCCATTGCAACCGCGACACCGAGTCAGCAATCGAAGCCGCCGGCTTCCAACTGAACGACGTCGAGCACCCGGAGCTGCCGAAGGCCCCGCCAATAGTCAGGCCGATGGCGAAAGGCAAAGCACAGCCCGTCAGCTGACGGTCCAGAAGACGCTGCCTTTCGGACTGACGAATACACGTTCGCCGGACATCGTCATTTCCGCGCCGCAAAACAAAGTGCTGCCTTCTTTCCGGACGTAGCGCCAGCTCCATTTCTCTGCGGCGGGGTTTCCTCCGCTGTAGGTGTGGCTTGACGCTTCATTCCAGGAGGCTTCCCATTTACATGGAACCCCGCCGCAGTTCAGTTGAATGAATCGAGCGGCAGGGACGGTGCCGGCGGTGTAGCCATTCCCAGCGGTTTTGGTGTCGGCAAACCATTTCGCGCCACTCCAGAATTCGCTTCCCGTCACCACACAACTGGTGGCACCGACATGGCAGCCGCCGAAAGTTTCGCTCTGACCGTCCAAGAGAGCCGCAATTTTTTCGGTCGGATTCATCGTCAATTTGCCGCTCCAGGTCGACCCCGTGCATCGCAATTCGTTGGCGCTCTGAATCGCCCCTTTGAAGCCGATTTCCGTCCCGGACTTGATGTTGGTTTCCAGGACCGTGCCGACGGGCCAAGCATTTGCTTCTTTGCAGGGCGATTCATTGACTTTGCAGACCCCATCGGCAGATGCCGGGCTGGCAGCTACGCAGGCCAAGGTCATCAGAAAGACCCCTAGACCCCAGATTCTCAACACCCTCCGCACGGACACCCACCTCACGCCGCCGTTTTCTTTGCCCGCTTTATTCAAGCATCTTTGAGTGCAACTGGCTAATCGTCGGGGTATTCGGTGGTGAACGAGTGCGTCCAGTGATACATCGCCCATGGCTGGAAAGCGATCCAGATCCCGAGCAGAGCGACCGCTATTACGACCCAGCCAAAGGCAAAGGCCTCGAGCCAGTTGAGCGGCTCATGGTGGCCGGCCAGCGCGAGAGCGAGGGTGATTCCGACCATGGCGCAGGCTCCGACCCCGGTCGTGACGCCGACCCAATTCTCCCGCTGCGAACCGCGCTTTCGCGACGCCTGAAGCGCCCAGGACATTTGCACCGCGTAAGCAACAAGGAGCGTTGCTCCGATTTGTGCCAGCGCCGCCGCGGTTTGGGCTGGATCGGGGAAGAGACGGTGCAGCCCCAAGAAGGACACGAGGGTGCAGGAGAAGGTGGTCGCGACAGCCTCCAGAATGCCTCGCGACATCGGTGACAGCCTGCGCAGCAGCGGAAATTTCCACCAAAAGCCGTTCATGGGGCGCGGGAGACTACGAACTCCCCAGGACGGGCTACCTCCAGATCCAACGCACGATAATGGTGGTTATGTCAACTCGACCGAGGAGAAGCCGGGTAACGGGCTAGCTGGCCTCTTCGATTGCCTCTTCGAAGGCCCCCGGGCTGCTGGGCGTGCCCAGGGTTTCCAGGCCCCTGGTGCTGGGTCCTTCGATCGCGAACGATGGCGTGCCGCTGAAGTCGAGTTGCTCGGCTTCCTGGCTGGTTTCTTCGACCTGGGCTCGCAGGAGCTTGCGGTCTTCGTTCCATTTCGCCAGGTTCTTGACCCCAGCGCCCTTCGCGACCGCTTCCAGGAAGGCGTCGTCGGCGTAGCCGGAGTTCTCGGCGCCCTGGTTCTTGTAGAAGAGCTCGATGAAGTTCCAGCCCTGGCCCTGGGTTCCGGCGGCCAGCGCCGCGGCACCGGCGTCGACGGACTGCGGGCCGATGATCGTGAAGTTGCGGAAGTCGATCTTCGCTTCGCCATTCTTGACCTGGTTTTCGATAATCGGCGGCAGGATTTCTTCGGCGAAGCCCTTGCAGACCGGGCACTGCAGGTCGCCGAACTCGACCAGTTCGACCGGGGCTTTCGGGTCGCCCAGCACCATTTCGTTCTGCGGGATCCCCTTCAGGGCGTTCGCGACCTCCGCCGCGCCTTCGATGTTCTCCGCGTCGCCGCCGCTGTCGCTGGAGCTGTTGACGACGATCAGGGCGACGACGACCACGATCACCAGGAAGACCGCCCCGGATGCCAGCTGCATCAGCTTGGTGCGGCGGTCGGCGTCGTTCACCGGGCCTCCAGCGGTTCCTGCCCGCCGTAGGCGATGAGGCGCGTCGCGTTGAGCAGGAAGAGGATCGTCATCAGCACGGCGCTGGCGACGCACCACTGGCAGATCGCTTCGATCTTGAAGACCTCGATGTAGGTGAGGAAGATGCTGTAGCCGAACCCGCCCAGGGAGACGGCGAAGCCGCCGAAGCGCGCCACGTCGCTGGCGAAGAAGGCGGTCGCCAGCAGCAGCAGGTAGCCGATCGCGCCGAAGACCGCGATGTTGACTCCCGCCACGTGCGAGTAGGAGCTTTCGGCGACGGTCTTGCAGCCGGTGCCGCCGGCGAGGCAGACCGGCGAGCCGCCGCCCGACTCGGCGATCGCGATGTAGGTGGCGACGCCGACCCCGAGGGCGGCGAGGAAGGCGATCGCCCGCCGCAGGGTGTCCTCACTGGGGTAGCTCACGGCGCGGAAGATAAGGCTTCGGCGTAAAAGGACGCTAAGGCGCGGGAGAGCTTGCCGCCCTGCCAGGCCAGCGGCGACTCCCCCGGCTCCTCGCTGACCAGCCGCCCTTGCGGCAGCGCCTCGGCGTAAGCGGCCGCGGCGGCGTACGGATGGCCGGGGTCGGCGTCGTCGTTGCTGGCGATGACCAGCGCCGGCACGTCGAGCCCGCGCAGCTCGTCCAGCGACTCGAACGGACGCGAGCGGGGCACCTCGCGCAGCGCCTCGACCAGCGCCTCCGGGTGCTCCTGCGCCAGCAGACGCTCCCGGGTGAAGCGCAGGACCGAGTCGCGCCAGCGCGGGTCGATCCCCTGTCGCCGGTCGAGATAGGCGAGGAAGCCGTCGATGCCGTCGGCCTCCAGCGCCGCCGCCAGGCCGTCCCAGTAGTCCAGCGACCCGGGCTCGATCACGCCCAGGTAGGTCGGGCCGATCACGACCAGGCCTGCGAGGCGCTCAGGATGGCGCAGCGCGTAGCCGACGGCGGTGTGGGCGCCCATCGAGTGGCCGCCAAGCAGGAAGCGCCCCTCGCCCACCCGCTCGGCGACGACGCGCTCCAGGTCGTCCACCAGGCGCGGGTATCCATAACCCTCCCCCACCGGGGCGGGGTCCGACTGGCCGTGGCCCCGCGCGTCGTAGGCGACCACCTCGTAGCCGGCCCGTGGCAGCGCTTTCGAGCCGTGCAGAACCTGTCGCCTGGTCGCGGTGATCCCGTGGCAGAGGACGACCGGCGGTCCCTCCCCCATCGTCTCGCCCCGCAGCGCCGGACCCGGCCCGACGGCGAACGGCCGCGCTTCCAGCGGCATCAGCCGAGGGCGGCGACGGCCTGCTCGAGGTCCGCGACGGACTCGTACTGGGCGCCGGTGCGCGAGACGCTGCGGTGGCGGATGATCCCCTCGCCGTCGACGACGAAGATCGCCCGCTGGACGTAGCGGCCACCGGGCGCGTCCTTCAGCTCGGTAAAGCGCGCCAGCGGCCCGATCCAGCCGGTTACGCCGTAACTCTTGGCCACCGTCAGGTCCTCGTCGGCGAGCAGCGGCACGTTCAGTTCCTGCTCTTTGACCCAGTGCTCGTGCGAGTCGACCGACTGGGGTGAGATCCCGAGCACCTCGGCGTCGAGCTCGTCGAGGCGGTCGCCTTCGTCGCGATAGGAACAGAACTGCTTGGTGCAGACCGTGGTCGCGTCGCCGGGATAGAAGGCGAGGATCAGGTTGCGTCCGCGGAAGTCGGCCAAGCGGTAGGTCTTGCCGCCCGTTCCGGGTAGCGCGAAATCCGGTGCTGGATCGCCGACGTCGACCTTGGCCACGGAACCGAGCTTACCCCTGGCCGGCCCTCGGCAAGGCGCCTCAGCCCTGCTCGATCGTCACTTCTTCGATCAGGACGGTCTGTTTCGGGGTTTCTTCCTGCGTGCCGAGAGCGTCGATCTTTTCGACCACGTCGTAGCCCTCGCTCACCTTGCCGACCAGCGCGTATTCGGGCGGCAGGCCGGCGTCGGGGGCGGTGACGACGAAGAACTGGCTGCCGGAGCGTCCCGGCGGGTCGACCGAGCTCTTGGCCATCGCCACCACGCCGGTCGTGTAGGAGAGGTTCGGCGGCGGCTCCTCGTCGACGCTGTAGCCGGGCCCGCCGGAGCCGGTCCCTTCCGGATCGCCGCCCTGAATCACGAAGCCCGGGGCGACGCGGTGGAAGGTGAGGTCGTCGTAGAAGCCTTCCTCGGCGAGGAAGGCGAACGAGTTGGCGGTTTCGGGGGCGCGCTCGGTGTCGAGGGCGATCTCGAAGGTGCCACAGCTGGTCTTCACCACGGCGGTCGCCGCCTCGCCTTCCTCCAGCACCTCGTCGGGCGCCTTGAAGCTGACTTCCTTCGGTGCCGGCGCTTGGACCTTCTTGCACTTACCGGTGCTCGCTTCCTCGCTCGTGGAGGTCGGGGAAGACGTGGTGTCGTCGTCGGAGTCACCGCCCCGGCCAATCAGCACCGCGGCGACCACGGCCACCGCCACGACCGCGAAGACGACGAGGACGATCCAGCGACGATCGGGTTTCGGCTCCTCCACGGCCGGAACCCTAATGGAGCCCGCGGGGGAAAACCGGCCGGGGACCTACGATCCAGGCGTGGCCTCCCCTCCTCCGCTCACCCCGCTTGCCGCGGCGGTCCTGCACGTCGGCGACCCGGAGCGGATCCTGCAGGTCGAGTGCGGCGACGGCGAGGGGGCGATGTTCCTCGCCCGCGAGTTCCCCAGCGCCCGGGTGCGGGGGGTCGATCGCTCGCCGGCGGCGATCCACCGGGCCAGCGCCAGGGTCGGGCTCGACCCGGAGGGGCGGATCGCCTTCAAGCAGGGCGGCCCGCGCTCGCTGCCCTTCCCGGACGACCACTTCGACCTGGTCGCCTCCCTCGACGCCCGCCCGGCCCCGAAGGAGGCGCTGCGCGTGCTCAGGCCCGGAGGGTTCCTCGCCCTCGCCGAGTCCCGAAGCGCAGACGCGCCCGCCCGCTTCGGCGGCCGCCTGCTGAGCCGGCGGCTCGGCCGGCTCGGATTCGAGTCGATCTGGGCCCAGCCGGCCGGCGACGGCAGCTTCTCTGTCTTCCGCCTCGGCGGCGCCGAGGCCACGCGCCGCGCCCTCTAGGCTGCCTGCCGAATGGAGATCGCCGGGATGCCGCTGACCCTGCTGGTCAATCCCTCCTCAGCCGGGGGGAAGAGCCTGAAGCTGCTGCCGCGGATCGAGGCCGCGCTGGACGCCCGCCGCGCCGTCTTCCGGGTCGAGAGGACGCGCAGCCTCGAGCACGGGGTCGACCTGGCCCTGCGCGCGGTCGAGCTCGGCGAGGTTCCCGTCGTGGTCAGCGGCGACGGGCTGATCGGCGCCATCGGCGGCGCGATGGCGGGCTCGGAGACGCCGCTGGGGCTGATTCCCGGCGGGCGGGGCAACGACCTGTGCCGGGCGCTCGGCATCCCCTCCGACCCGGAGGAGGCGGTCGAGGTCGTCCTCGCCGGCCACGGGCGCCGGATCGACGTTGGCGAGGCCAACGGCAAGCGCTTCCTCGGCATCGTCAGCGTCGGCTTCGACTCCGAATGCAACCGCCTCGCCAACGAGACCCACTTCATCCGCGGCAACCTCGTCTACGCCTACTCGATGGTCCGCACCCTGATCGGCTGGCGCTCGGCCCGCTTCACGATCGTCACCGGCGGCGAGCGCAAACGGCTGACCGGCTACTTCGTCGACGTCGCCAACAACAGCGTCTACGGCGGCGGCATGTACATCGCCCCGAACGCCGAGATCGACGACGGCCAGTTCGACGTCGTCGCGATCACCGAGGTCGGCAAGCTGCGGTTCCTGCGCGGGCTGCGTGAGGTCCTCAAGGGCGCCCACCTGGACAAGGAGGAGGTCACGACCTTCCGCGCCTCGCGCCTGGAGCTGGACGCCAGCCGTCCCTTCCCCGTCTACGCCGACGGTGACCACCTCACCGACCTGCCGGTCTCGCTGCGGGTGCTGCCGCGCTGCCTCTCGATCCTGGTTCCGGCGTGAAACCTCTCTTCGGCGCCAAGCTGGCGCTTTCGCGGGCGATCGGCGCCGCCAGTCGGCGCAGCGGCCGCGGCGGTGGCACCACCCTGCCGGGCCGCGTCCTGCTCCGCCTCGAACCGGAGGCGATCGCCCGCCTCGGTGCCGGCCTCGACGCGGGCACGACGATCGTCAGCGCCACCAACGGCAAGACCACGACGGCGGGGATGGTCGCCGGGATCCTCGCCGCCGACGGCCGCCATCCGGTCCACAATCGCGCCGGCTCCAACATGACCTGGGGCGTGGCGACGGCCCTGCTGGAGCAGGGCGGCAAGGAAGGCCTGTTCGAGGTCGACGAGGCGTGGCTGCCGCGGGTGACCGAGCAGCTGCGACCCTCGCTGATTGTGTTGGGCAACCTCTTCCGCGACCAGCTCGACCGCTACGGCGAGATGGAGGCGCTGGCCGACGAGTGGGCGAAGACCGTCGCGGCTCGCGCCGGCCGCACCCGGTTCGTCCTCAACGCCGACGACCCGCTGATCGCAGACCTGGGTCGCGACCCTGAGGGGTCCCGCCGCGAGGGCGTCCTCTACTTCGGGATCGAGGACCCCTCGCAGGCGCTGCCAGAGCTGCAACACGCCTTCGACGCCAAGCACTGCCGCCGCTGCGGCCACCCCTACGCCTACGAGCGCGCCTTCGTCGGCCACCTCGGCCACTACTCCTGCCCCAACTGCGGGGCCGAGCGCCCGGCGCCCGAGGTGGCGGCGACGGAGATCGAGCTGCGCGGGATGGACGGGTCGCGATCGCGGGTTCGGACCCCGGAGGGCGAGATCGAGCTCGACCTGCCGCTGCCGGGCCTCTACAACGTCTACAACGCCCTCGCCGCGATCGCCGCCGGGCTCCGCCTCGGCGTCGCGCCGGAGAGGATCGCCGCCGCCCTCGGCGAGATGCGCGCCGCCTTCGGCCGGGTCGAGACGATCCCGGTCGAGGGCAAGCCGGTCTCGATCCTGCTGATCAAGAACCCCGCCGGCACCAACGAGGTGCTGCGGACGCTGCGGCTGGAGAGCGAGGGCGGCGAGATCGACCTCTGGATCGCGCTCAACGACCGGATCGCCGACGGCCGCGACGTCTCCTGGATCTGGGACGCCGATTTCGAGCTGCTGGCCGGCGGCGTGCGCCGCGTCGTCTGCGCCGGCACCCGGGCGCCGGAGATGGCCCTGCGGCTGAAGTACGCCGGCTGGGACGAGGCCCGGATCGCGGTCGTGCCGGAGATCGCCGCCTCGCTCGACGCCGCCGTGCGCGGGGGCGAGGGTCGCGTCTTCGCCCTCCCCACCTACACCGCCCTGCTGGAGCTGCGCAAGCTGCTCGCCGACCGCGGCCTGGCCGAGGAGTTCTGGCGATGAGCGCCAGCCAGGCGACGATCTGGCACGACGTCGAGTGCGGCGCCTACGCCGCCGACCTGCCGCTCTGGGAGGAGCTGGCGGCGGGGGCGGACGGCCCGGTGCTGGAGCTCGGCTGTGGCACCGGCCGCGTCGCCCTGCACCTCGCCCGCCGCGGCCACGCGGTGATCGGACTCGACCGCGACCCCGAGCTGATCGAGGCGCTTTCCGCACGCGCTTCGGATCTTGACCCCAGCGGGGTGGGGCGAAAGTCGGATGCGCTTGGTGGTCTCTCGGTGAAGGGGATCGTCGGCGATGCCCGCGACTTCGAGCTGGACGAACCGGTCTCTCTCGTCCTTGCTCCAACCCACCTGCTGCAGTTGCTGCCCGATGCCGCACAGCGCCGCGAGTCTCTGTGCTGCATTGCCGCCGCGCTACGGCCCGGTGGCCTGCTGGCCGCGGCGATCATCGAGTCGATGCCGGAACCCGACGGCGCGCCCCCTCCCCTCCCCGACGTGCGCGAGGTCGACGGCTGGGTCTACTCCAGCCTGGCGATCGAGGCCGCGGTAGGCCCCGGCGAGATCGTCGTCCGCCGCCTGCGCCAGCTGGTCTCACCCGACGGCTCGCTCAGCGAGGAGCCGAACGAGGTGCGGATCGCGACCTTTACCGCCGAGGAGCTGGAGGCCGAGGCGGCCGCCTGCGGCCTGGTCCCGGCCGAGCGCCGCGAGATCCCGCCGACGACGATGCACGAGGGCTCCCTGGTGGTCCTTCTGGAGAGGGGCGAGTGATGGAGCTCCGCGTCCTCAGCCTCTATCCCGAGCAGATGAACATCTACGCCGACCGCGGCAACATCCTCTTCCTCCAGCGCCGCTGCGAGTGGCGCGGGATCGGCTTCGTCCACGACGGCGCCGGCCCCGGGGAGTCGGTCGACCCGGGCGCTCACGACCTCTTCTACATCGGCGGCGGCCAGGACCGCGACCAGCGCGCCGTCGCCGCCGACATGGTCGCCAGCAAGCGCGAGGCGCTCGGCGCCGCGGCCGATGACGGCGCCGCCCTGCTGGCAGTCTGCGGCGGCTACCAGCTGCTCGGCCACAGCTACCAGCTCGGCGAGGAGAAGCTGCCGGGGCTGGGGGTCGCCGACCTGGAGACCGTGCGCGAGCCGGGGCCGCGGCTGATCGGCAACGTCGTGATCGAGGCCGACCTCGGCGGCGGCCCGCGGCTGATCGCCGGCTTCGAGAACCACGGCGGCCGCACCTACCTCGGCCCAGGCGCGCGGCCCCTCGGCCAGGTCGTCTCTGGCCACGGCAACAACGACCGCGACGGCTTCGAGGGCGTTCACCGCGACAACGTGATCGGCACTTACCTCCACGGCCCGCTGCTGCCGAAGAACGCCTGGCTGGCCGACCACCTGATTGCCCTCGCCCTAGAGCGCCGCTACGGCACCCGCCCCGAGCTGGAGTCGCTCGGCGACGAGCTGGAGGCCGCCGCCCACGAGTCAGCGCGCCGGGCCGCCCAGAGCTAGCGGCCGCTGGAGCCGAAGCCGGCGCGCCCGCGGACGCTCTCGGTCAGCTCGGTCGCTTCTACCGGTTCCGGGGTGGCGATCGGGGTCAGGACCAGCTGGGCGATGCGGTCGCCGGCCTCGACCCGGAAGGTCTCCGCCGGATCGGCGTTGAGCAGCAGGACCCGCAGTTCGCCGCGGTAGCCGGAGTCGATCAGGCCCGGGGCGTTGACCAGGGAGATGCCGTGGTCGCGGGCGAGGCCGGAGCGCGGCAGCACCAGGCCCGCGTGCCCGTCGGGGATCTCGACCCCCACCCCGGTGCCCACGCTCCAGCGCTCGCCGGGGCCGATGTGGGCGGCCTCGCAGGCGTAGAGGTCGAGCCCCGCGTCGCCCGGGTGGGCGCGCGAGGGCAGGATCGCCTCGTCTTTCAGCTTGAGGATCGGGAGCTGCTCCACCGGCGGCAGCTTAGGCGACCGCGAGGTCGCTGAAGCGGTGCAGCTCGGCCGAGGGCACCTTGGCGTGGACGAGAACGCCGTCCTCCCGGTCGGTCCGCTCCAGGTCCCCCGCGACTTCGTGCAGCTCGTGCAGGCGGCCGCCCTCCGAGTAGGGGATCAGCAGCTCGACCTCGGTCAGGGTCTCCTCGAAGGCCTTCTCGATCCGCTCGCGCAGCTCGTTCAGACCCTCTCCTTCGCGGGCCGAAATCAACACCGCTTCGGGATGGTCCAGCTCGGTCTCGGCCCGCGAGTCTTCATCGAGCAGGTCGGACTTGTTGAAGACCAGCAGTCGCGGCTTCTCGCCGGCGCCGATCTCCTCCAGTACCTCGTCCACCGCCCGCATGTCGACCAGGCGCCGCTCCTCGGATGCCGAGGCGTCGACCACGTGCAGGATCAGGTCGGCGAGCACGGTCTCCTCCAGGGTCGCCTTGAAAGCCTCGACCAGCTGGTGGGGCAGCTTTTCGATGAAGCCGACCGTGTCGGTCAGAAGGTAGTCCCGGCCGGAGAGCTCGAAGTTGCGGGTGGTCGGGTCAAGCGTGTGGAAGAGGCGGTCGCGGACCTCGACCTCGGCCCCGGTCAGCGCGTTCAGCAGGGTCGACTTGCCGGCGTTGGTGTAGCCGGCGAGGGCAATCCGCGGCAGCGAGGAGCTGTCGCGGCGGGCGCGCATCACGCCGCGGTTCTGCTCGGTCCGCTTCAGCCGCCGCCGCAGGGCGGAGATCCGGTCGCGGGCCAGTCGCCGGTCGGTCTCGATCTGGCTCTCGCCCGGACCCCTGGTGCCGATGCCGCCGTCCATACGGCCGGCGCCGAGGCGCTCGAGGTGGGTCCAGAGCCCCCGCATGCGGGCCATGTTGTATTCGAGCTGCGCCAGCTCGACCTGCAGCTTGCCCTCGGCCGAGTGGGCGTGGTCGGCGAAGATGTCGAGGATCACCGCGGTGCGGTCGATCACCGGCACCCCGAGGGCGGCCTCGAGGTTGCGCTCCTGGCGCGGCGCCAGCTCGTCGTCGCAGGCGACCAGGTTGGCGTCGCGGGCGGCGATTTCCGCTTTCAGCTCGGTGAGCCGACCACGGCCGAAGTAGCGGTCGGGGTCCGGCTGCGGGCGCTGCTGGGTCGCGGTCCCGACCGTGGCTACTCCGGCGGTCAGCAGCAGCTCTTTCAGCTCGACCAGCGGCTCACCCTCGGTGCGCCCGTCGACGATGCCGATCGCCAGGGCGCGCTGACGCGCCCTGCGACCGCTGCCGTTTCGCGAAGCCTCCACTCAGGGAGATTGTAGGCGTCAGCCCCAGGCCTATAGGCTGCCTTGCCGTGAAGGTCTTCGTGACGGGCGGCACCGGGTTCATCGGCGGCGAGGTCGTGCGCCAGCTGCGCGACCGCGGCGACGAGGTCGTCTGCCTGGTCCGCAGCCCCGGGAAAGCCACCAAGCTCACCGCCCTCGGCTGCGAGCTGGTCAGCGGCGACCTCGGCGACGAGAACGCCCTGCGCCAGGGGATGAACGGCTGCGACGCGGCGATCCACGCGGCGGCGATGTACGAGGTCGGGATCCCGGCCAAGCAGCGCCCGGCGATGTGGGAGGCCAACGTCGCCGGCACCGAGCGGGTGATGCGCGTCGCGCTGGAGGTCAAGGTGCCGCGGATCGTCTACGTCTCCACCGTCGGCATCTTCGGCAACACGCACAAAAAGGTCGTCGACGAGACCTACAAGAACCCCGAGACCGACTTCACCTCCTACTACGAGGAGACCAAGCTCGAGGCCCACAAGGTCGTCCAGCGGATGATCGACGACCAGGACCTGCCGGCGGTGATCGTCCAGCCGGGCGGCGTCTACGGCCCCGACGACACCTCGCAGGTCGCCGACCTGCTGGAGCAGTTCTTCGCCGGCAAACTGCCGCTGCTGCCGTTCCCGGAGCTGGGGATCTGCATGACCCACGTCGCCGACATCGCCGGGGGTATCGTCCTCGGGCTCGACAAGGGCAAGCTCGGCGAGACCTACGTGATCAGCGGCCCGGTGACGACGATGCGCGAGGCGATCGAGACCGTCGCCAAGGTGAGCGGGCGCAAGGCGCCGAAGCGCGACCTGCCCACCGGCCTGATGAAGCTGATGATCCCCTTCGGCCCCGTGGTCGGCAAGGTGATGGGCCAGCCGCCGAACCTGCGCGAGCTGATCACCTCCGGCGACAACGTCACCTTCTGGGCCAGCTACGACAAGGCCCAGCGCGAGCTCGGCTACTCGCCGCGCGGGATGGAAGAGGGGCTGCGACAGACCCTCGAAGCGGACGACCGCTTCCCCGCTCCAGTCGCCTAGTGCGGGTCATCGACGTCAAGCACCTGGGTCGCCCCCACGTGATCGGCTGCTGGGAGGTGGATGGCGCCTTGGTCGACCCTGGCCCCGAGTCCTCGATCCAGACCGTGCTTGAGGCGATCGGCGACGAGCGGCCGCGGGCACTACTGCTGACCCACATCCACCTCGACCACGCCGCCGCGACCGGCGCCCTGGTGCGCCGCTGGCCCGACCTCGAGGTCTACGTCCACGAGCGCGGCGCACCCCACCTGGTCGACCCCTCGAAGCTGCTGGCGAGCGCCGAGCGGCTCTACGGCGACAAGCTGAACTACCTCTGGGGCGAGATCCTGCCGGTGCCCGAGGCAAACGTCCGGACGCTCGCCGGCGGTGAGACCGTGCTGGGTATGCGGGTCGCCTACACCCCGGGTCACGCCTCCCACCACGTCTGCTACTTCCACGAGGAGAGCGGCACCGCCTTCGTCGGCGACGTCGCCGCCTGCCGGATCCCGCCCTCGAACTTGATCGTCCCCCCCACGCCGCCGCCGGACATCCAGATCGAGACCTGGGAAGAGTCCCTGGACACCGTCGCCGGCTGGGCGCCCAAGCGCCTCGCCCTGACCCACTTCGGCGCGATCGAGGACGACGTCCCCGCCCACATCGACGCGGTCAAGGCAAAACTGCGCGAAGAGGCCGAGCTGGCCCGCCAGATGGACCAGGACGCCTACAACGCCGACCTCGAGCGCCGCATCCGCGCCGAGCTCGCCGCCGAAGGGATCGAAGGCGAGACGGTCGACGAGCTCCTCCAGGCCGTCCCCACCGCCTACCAGTGGGCCGGCCTCGATCGCTACTGGCGCAAGAAGGCCGAGCGCGCCTAGCGGGAGACCGGCGCTTCGGCTGTCGTCGGTGGGAACGCGCCGCCATCGAACAGCTCGCGCGGGCCCAGCCTGGTCGGCAGCTTCACCTTCAGCGGCGGCTCGCTCACTCCCTGGCAGGTGTAGAACCCCGGCGGCAAGGGCTCCAGCAGGATGATCATCACCAGCCGCCTGCCGAACTGCCGGAAGATCGGTTTTCGGGCCCGCTCGTTCTGACTCTGGCCGCCACTGCAGGGTCCAGGTCCGAGGTTCACTTCGATGCGCTTGGTCCGCGGGCCGAGAAGTTGTCCCTCGGCCAGGGTCCAGGTGACGGCCCCGAGCCCGTGGACGGTGGTTCGCGGGGAACAGGTTCCCGAGCCGCTCCATTTCCAGCCTTCCTGGTTCCGCTCCAGGTGAACCCAGGTCGGCCCGAACGGGGAGGTCAGCGAACCGTGCACGAAGACGGCCTCGGTTTCGCTTTCGGTGACGGCTCTCCAGCGATGTTCGGGCAGGGGCGGAAAACTCTGCGTCGCGACGATCTGACGCAGCGCGACCTGAGCGGGTGCCGAACCGAGCTCCGCGGTCGCCGGCCGGCTGAAGACTTCGACCGGGTTGAAGGTGCTGTAGCAGCCGGCCTGGAAGGGCCACGCCCTCCAGCCCCTGACCGCGGGATCGGGTGCCGAAGCCGGCAGGGCCGTGCTGCTGGCCGGGAAGACCAGCAGGAGCACTCCCGCCGAAGCGGCAACCACCCTCCTCCACCGCATTGGTCCAGTCTAGGGCCCGGTCTCAGCTCAAGTGCTCGCGCATCCGCTCGACCGCCTCTTCGATGCGGTCGTCGGGCGCGGTCAGGGCGATGCGGAAGAAGCCCTCGCCGCTCGGCCCGTACATCGAGCCGGGCGAGATGACGACGGCCGCCTCCTCCAGCACCAGCTCGCAGAAGGAGGTCGAGGTGTGGCCCTCGGGGACCGGTGCCCAGACGTAGATCGTGCCCTTCGGCGAGCTGACCTCGACGCCGATTTCATCCAGGGCCGAGACGACGAGGTTCCGGCGCCGGGCGTAGGTCTCGTTCATCTTCTCCAGCGGCCCGCCGGGACCCTCCAAGGCGGCGACGCCGGCCATCTGAATCGCCTCGAAGAGGCCGGAGTCGACGTTGGTCTTCAGCCGCCAGTAGGTCTGGATCGCCTCGGCGTTGCCAAGGATCGCCGCACAGCGCCAGCCGGTCATGTTGTAGCCCTTGGAAAGGGAGAAGACCTCGACCCCGACCTCCTTGGCGCCGGGGGTGGCGAGGAAGCTCGGGGCGACGTAGCCGTCGTAGGTGGTCTCCGAGTAGGCGTTGTCGTGGACGACGAGGATCTCGTGCTCGCGGGCGAAGGCGACGACCTTCTCGAAGAAGCCCTCGGGGACGACGGCGCCGGTCGGGTTGTTCGGGTAGTTGATGAACAGCAAACGCGCCTTGGCGGCGACCTCGGCCGGGACGGCGCCGAGGTCGGGGGCGAAGCCCAGCTCCGGCACCAGCGGCAGCAGCTCGGCCTTGGCACCGGCGAGGATCGGGCCACCGGTGTAGACCGGGTAGCCGGGATCGGAGGCCAGCGCGACGTCGCCCGGGTCGAGGAAGGCGAAGCAGAGGTTGTAGATGCACTCCTTGGCGCCGATCGCCGGGATCACCTCGGACGTGGCATCGATCTCGACCCCGAAGCGGCGGTCGTAGAAGGCGGCGAAGGCCGCGCGGAACTCGTCGCGGCCGCGGTTACTGGGGTACTGGTGGTAGGCCGGGTTCGCGACCGCCTCCCGCATCGCCTCGACCACGTGCGGATAGGTCGGTTCGTCCGGATCGCCGATCCCGAGGCTGATCACGTCGATGCCGGCGGCCCGCTTGTCGGCGATCTGCTGCTCGAGTTCCTGGAACTTGTAAGGCGGGATCGCCTCGAGGCGCTTGGAGGGTCGTGCGAGCGACATGGGCGCGGAAATCTATGCGATCCGGCCGCTTGCGGCGTTCACTCGCCGTCCAGCTCGGCCAGCGCCTGGATCAGCTCCGGTGAGAGCTCACCGGCGAATACCGGCTCCGCCCAGCCGTCGAGCTGGACGTCGAGGTCGGGCGAGATCGCGACCTGCAGCTCGCCGCCTTCGAGCTCGACCACCAGCGGGCTCTCGGCGCCGCGCAGGAAGGCGGTCACCGCGGCACCGCTGGCGCCGGTGCCGGAGGAGAGCGTCTCCCCCACCCCGCGCTCGAAGATCCGGGCCTTGACCCGGCTGCCGTCAATCGAGAGAAAGGAGACGTTGGTGCGGTTGGGGAACAGCTCGTGGCCTTCGATTCCAGGCCCGATCTCGCCGAGGTCGAGCTCGTCCAGTTCCTCCGCTGGGACGACGATCGCGCATTGCGGGTTGCCGATCGAGACGTGCTGGAACTCCCAGCTGCGTCCGCCGCTCTCCAGCGCGCCGCGCCCGTCCTCGGGTCCCGAGGGGAAGTCCTTGGAGGTCGTCGCGGCGCGCCCCATGTCGACCGAGCAGGTCAGCTCGCCGGTGATCGTCGGCCGGATCGGCCCGGCGACGGTGCTGATCGCGAACTCATCGGCGTCGGTCCAGCCGTTGCGACGCAGGTAGAGGATCGCCTCGCGGGCGCCGTTGCCCGAGAGCTCGGCTTCGGAGCCGTCGGGGTTGAAGATCCGCAGCCCGGCAACGAACTCGGGGTCCTCGTTGCGCGAGAGCAGCAGGATGCCATCCGCCCCAATGCCGAAGTGCTGGTCGCAGAGCCACTCGACCCGGGTCGCGGTCAGCTCCCAGGGGAGCCGGTCCCGCTCGAAGATCAGGTAGTCGTTGCCCAGCGCCTGCCACTTCTCGAACTTCACGCGCCGGACCCTATTTGCTGCGCCACCTCCGCGTCGCCGATGCCGGTGCGGTCGATCCAGCGCAGGTTCGGGATCTTGCGCATCCAGGTCAGCTGGCGGCGGGCGTAGTTGCGCGAGCGCCGCTTCATCGTCTCGACGTCGCCGGCGAGGACCTCCTCGAAGCCGAGGGCTTTGCGGGCGGTGCGACCCGGTCCCAGCGCCTCGGCGCGCCGCGCCTCCTCGACCGCGCCCCCGGCGACGATCGCCTCGACCCGGGCGTTGATCCGCTCGTAGAGCCGCTCGCGATCCATGTCTAGACCGAAGATCGCGGTCGGGTGGCGGGTCTCGGGCGACCACAGCTCCGAGTCCTGGGAATCAGCCGGGACCTTTTCGAGCGAGAGGTCGGCGAGCGCCGCGCGCAGGTAGAGGCCGGTTCCTCCCACAACGACCGGGCGGCGGCCCGCGGCGAGAGCGGCGTCTATCTCGCGGTGGGCCAGCGGCATGTAGTCGCCGATCGAGAAGTCGGCGGTCACCGGCACGAAGCCGAGCAGCCGGTGCTCCAAACGCTCTTGCTCCTCCCGGGTCGCGGTCCCGGTCAGCACCTCAAGCCCCTCGTAGACCTGCAACGCGTCGCAGTTGATCGCCACCGGGTCCTCGCCGCGCTCACGCAACAGCTCGGCGAGGGCGACCGCCACCCCGGTCTTGCCGACCCCGGTGGGGCCGAAGATCCCGATTACGTTCAAAGCAGGGGCGTCAGGGGGCGCGCCAGGACGCCGCGCAGCGTCTGCGAGCTGGCCGCTTCGATCTCGACCTGGACCATCTCCCCCGCACTGGCGATCCCGTCGAAGTTGACCGCCTTGCCGTGGCGCGTGCGGCCGCGCAGCCTGGTCTCGTCGGTGCGGCTGGTGCCCTCGACCAGAACCTCCATCGTGCGGCCGACGAAGCGCTGGGCGCGCTCGGCGGCGCGGCGCTGGACCACCTCGACCAGCCGTTCCAGGCGCTCGACCTTGACCGGGTGCGGAAGCTGCTCCTCCATCGTCGCCGCCTCGGTTTCGCGGCGGGGCGAGAAGATGAAGGTGAAGGCGCCGTCGTAGCCGACCTCCTCTGCCACTTCCAGCGTCTCGGTGAAGTCCGCCTCGGTCTCCCCCGGGAAGCCGACGATTATGTCGGTGGTGATCGCGCAGTCGGGAACGTGCTCGCGGATCAGCGCCACCCGGTCCATGTAGCGGCCGCGGTTGTAGGTGCGGCGCATCCGTTTCAGCACCGCGCTGGAGCCCGACTGCAGCGGCAGGTGGATCTGCTCGCAGAGCGAGGGCAGCTCGGCGTGGGCCAGGATCACATCCTCCTTCATGTCCTTGGGATGCGGGCTGGTGTAGCGGATGCGGTCGATTCCCTCGATCGCGTCGACCCGCCGCAGCAGGTCGGAGAAGCCGATCCGCCGGTCCAATGGCAGGTCACGCCCGTAGCTGTTGACGTTCTGCCCCAGCAGCGTCACCTCCCGCACCCCGTCGGCCGCCAGCCTCTCGGCCTCGGCGATCAGCTCGCCGGGGTCGCGGCTGACCTCGCGGCCGCGGGTCGTGGGGACGATGCAGTAGGAGCAGACGCAGTTGCAGCCTTGCGAGATCTGCAGCCAGCCCTGGAACTCCCGCTCGCGCCGCGTCGGCAGGTGGCCGCTGAAGTCCTCGAACTCGAAGTACCCCTGGGCGGTGATCGAGTCGCTGTTGAGGAACTCGGCCAGCTTGTGGATCTGACCCGGGCCGAAGGCGACGTCGACAAACGGGAAGCGCTCAAACACCTCCTCCTTGACCGACTGCGCCCAGCAACCGCCAACGCCCACCACCCGCTCGGGGTCTTCGGACTTGAGCCGCTTCGCCTCGCCAAGGTGGGCGATGAAGCGGCTGTCGGCCGACTCGCGGATCGAGCAGGTGTTGAAGAGGATCACGTCGGCGTCCTCGCGCTGGGCCGCCTCCTCGTAGCCGAGCGAGGCCAGCATCCCCCGCATCCGCTCGGAGTCGTGAACGTTCATCTGGCACCCGAAGGTGGTGACGTGGAACTTCTGCGCCATTGGACGCAGGGTACCGGGGCTACTGAACTTTCAGCGTGCCTTCCATGCCCGCTTCCCGGTGGCCGGGGACGGAGCAGAAGAAGGTGTAGGTGCCGGGTTTCAGGTCGGCCGAGAGCTCTTCTTCGGCTTCGGTGATCGGTTCGAAGCCGGCCAGTTCTTTGCCGTCCGCTTCGATCACGACGTTGTGCGGGATCGCCGAGGGGTTGTCGAAGTCGATCGCGACCTTGCCCGCCTGGGCGTCGAGCTCGGTTTTGTCGAAGGCGAGTGCCGCTTCGTCGGCGGCGAGTTTCAGCGTCGTCGCGGCGCCGGCGCCACCTTCGGAGCCTTCAGAGCCGCCTTCCACCTCTCCGACCGGTTCCTCTTCCTGCGAGCCTTCTTCGGGAGCGCTTTCCTCGCTGCCGAGATCGGCGGCGTCGCCGGTGTTGTCGCCCTCAGCCGCTTCGATCTCCTCGTTGGCCAGCGCCAGCTCGTGCTCCTTGTGTTCCTGCTCTTCGGTCGAGTAGCGGACCGCGAAGGTGGCGGCGCCGACGACGAAGATCGCGAACCAGACGATCACCAGGGGCAGCGCCCGACCGGGGAACTTCTCCGATTTGAGGCCGACGGCGGTGACGATGATCGCCGAGACGGCCAGAACACCGCCGCAGAGGTAGAAAAGCGTGTCGTTGTCCATAGAGCGGCGCTGATCCTATAGAGGTCGGCGGGTGCCCGGCCGTGAGGCGAAAGGCGGCGCTATGCCGCCTGCGCCTCGGGTGCCTGGACCTCGGGCTCCGCCTCCGCGACGGGCGCCGCCTCCTCGCCGATCCCGAGCGCCGTACGGACCTTGGTTTCGATCTCCAGCGCCAGCTCCGGATTGTCGACCAGGAACTGTTTGGCGTTGTTTCGACCCTGCCCGAGCCGCGTCTCCCCGTAGGAGAAGAAGGAGCCGGATTTCTGCACCAGGTCCTGCTCCATGCCGAAGTCGAGCAGGCCGCCCTCGCGCGAGATCCCGACGCCGTACTCGATGTCGAATTCGGCCTGGCGGAAGGGAGAGGCAACCTTGTTCTTAACGACTTTGACCCGGACCCGGTTGCCGACCGCCTCGGTCCCTTCCTTCAAGGTCTCGATGCGGCGGATATCAAGTCGCTGGGAGGAATAGAACTTCAAGGCCCGGCCGCCTGGCTGGGTCTCCGGCGAGCCGAACTGGACGCCGACCTTTTCGCGGATCTGGTTGGTGAAGAGGCAGACGGTGTTGGTCCGGTTGAGGTTGCCGGCGAGTTTGCGCATCGCCTGCGACATCAGTCGGGCCTGAAGTCCAACCGTGGTGTCCCCGATCTGGCCGTCGAGCTCGGCTTTCGGCGTCAGCGCCGCGACCGAGTCGATCGCCACCACGTCGACCGCCCCGGAGGCGATCAGCCGGTCGGCGATCTGCAGGGCCTGCTCGCCGTAGTCGGGCTGGGAGACGAGCAGCTCGTCGGTGTCGACGCCGATCGCCCGCGAGTAGACCGGGTCGATCGCGTGCTCGGTGTCGATGAAGGCGCAGACACCGCCCATCGATTGAGCCTGGGCGATGATGTGGTTGACCAGGGTCGTCTTTCCCGAGGACTCAGGACCGAAGATCTCGACGATCCGGCCGCGCGGAACCCCACCGATTCCAAGCGCCAGGTCAAGCGCCAGGGAGCCGGTCGGGATCGCCTCTACCTTGACCGTGCCTTTGTCGCCCAAGCGCATCAGGGCGCCCTCGCCGAACTCCTTCCTAATGCCGCTGACGGTGTTTTCCAGCGCGGCGTCCTTCGCTTTCGCCTCCTTCGCGGAGACGTCGTTCAAGCTCGTTTTCCTGTCTGCCATCTTCAATCACCTCACTGCTGCCTCATCCGGGCAGCTGGACTTGTGCCAAAGGCACGTAGCGCGCGCCCGTCGGCTGGAGTTCAGAACGGTAGAGCGTCATCCGGCGGCAAATTTGTGCCTCCAGGAGCCGCCCAGGCAGCTTCCCCGGCGGCTCCAAAACCACCGCCGGGCGCCGCGATCCCCGCGCCTCGGGCCGAACCCGAGCCACGGTCACATGCGGCCAGAACGGCCGCCCCTCGGGCTCGTAGAAGCCCGCCTTCTCAAGTTCCGCCGCCACGGCCGCCCGCAGCGCCTCGGTTCCCGGCGAAATCGCCGGCAGGGCGTAGACGCGGGCTCGCCCGCGGGGCGGCCGTCGCTCGGGGTCGCGCAGCTCAACCCAGGGGGCTGGTCCCGCGCTCTCCTCCACCACCGCGGCGATCCGCTCGATCTCCCCCTCCGGCCGGTGGCCGAGGAAGGCAAGCGTGATGTGCAGGGACTCGGCCGCCACCGGCCGCAGGGCGGGATCGGCAAGCGCCTCCTCCCCCCACGCCACGATCCCTTCCCGCGTCTCGCCGGGAAGGTCGAGGGCGACGAACAGGCGCGCCCGCGGGCTCTTCGGTGGTTCCTTTGCCACGCCCGCCACGCTACGGGGCCGGCACGCACCGAACAACACCCCAGAGCCAATTCTCAGCGCCTACTTCGTGCCTTCTTCCTCACCGAGCAGCATCCGCAGCAGGTGCATCCCGACCAGGGCCGAGCGCTCGCGCACGTCGAGGCGCCCGCCGGGAATGACGGGATCGCGGGCGATGCTGGTCCCGTCGGCCAGGCGGGCATGGAAGCAGACGTAGCCGACCGGCTTCTCCTCGCTGCCGCCGCCCGGCCCGGCGATCCCGGTGATCGAGACCGCGATGTCGGCGTCGAACCGCCCCAGCGCCCCGATCGCCATCGCCTCGGCAACCTCCGGTGAAACCGCCCCCTTGGCCTCGATCAGCTTCGGCTCGACGCCCAGCAGCTCCGACTTGGCCTCGTTCGAGTAGGCGACGACGCCGCCGGCGAAGTACTCCGAGGCGCCCTCCAGGTCCGTGACCCGCGCCGCCATCAGCCCGCCGCTGCACGACTCCGCCAGCGCCAGCCGATGCCCCAGCAGCAGCGTCGCCACCTGGGCGTCGATCGTCTCGCCGTCGACGCTGAAGGTCTCGCGTGGGTGGCGCCGCAGCAGCCCGTCCCGCACTTCCTCAGCGACGGCCAGCGCCCCGTCGCGATAGCGGACGTCGATCTCGATCTCGCCCCGCCGCAGGCAGGTCGTGATCTCGACCGTCTCCAGGTTTACCCCGCCCTCCTCCATCTCGCGCAGGCTCTTGGCGATCTCCGACTCGGGCACGCCGAACATCCGCATCGTGTAGGCGCGCAGCGGCGTCGCCCGCTCCAGCACCGCCTTCACCGGCGCGGTCTCGACCGCCGCCGCCCACATCGGCTGCAACTCGCGAGGAGGGCCCGGCAGGACGACCACGACCCGCTCGCCGACTGGTACCACCAGCCCCGGAGCGGTCCCCACCGGTTCCAGCGGCGTCGACCCCTCGGGGACCATCGCCTGCTTGCGGTTGGCCGCCAGCAGCGCCTCCTGGTCGAGCTTGAAGCGCTGCGCGAAGCCGCGGAGGATCTCGGCGATCTTCGCCTCCATCCCCTCGTCGAGCACCATCTCTCGCCCGGCGAAGCGGCCGACGACCTCCGCCGTCAGGTCGTCGGCGGTCGGTCCCAGGCCGCCGGTGGTGACGATCAGGTCCATCCCCTCGTCGGCCATGAAGCGCAGCGCCGCCTCGAGGTCGCCGGGGCGGTCGGCGACGACGTGGATGTGGGCGACCTCCACCCCCCGCTCGGCGAGGCGCTCGGAGACCCAGGGGCCGTTGCTGTCCGAGATCCGGCCGGTGATCACCTCGGTCCCGGTCACGACGATGCCGGCCCGAATCATGGCTGGGAGCGAAGTAAACGGGTCACCGGGCTCATAGGGCGCGGACGCTACCGGACGGGGATCGCCTGACCAACGTGAGGCTCCGCCGGCGGCTTGGGCGCGCTCCGATCGCCCTCTCCCGAACCGCCCGCCGAAAGGCCGACGATCAGCAGCGCGACCACGACGAGCGCGGTGACGAGCACCGCGATCAGACCCGAAGGGACCCTGCGCGAAGATCGCCGCCGCGTGACCGGCCGCGGCCGCGGGTCGACCCGGGGCAGGCGCTCTCCCGGTCGCGTCCCTCCCTGTCGGCGGCGCTGCTCCTCGGCCAGCCGGTCCCCGTCGAGGCCGACCAGGGCCCCGTACGTCCGAACGAAGGCCCGAGTGTAGGTGTCGCCGGGAAGCTGGTCCCAGTCTTCGACCTCGATCGCCCGCAGGTAGCGAGCGCGGATCTTGGTCGCCGCCTCGACCTCCTCCAGGGTCAGCTTGCGCCGGGTGCGGGCCTCGCGCAGCTTGTTGCCCACTCCGTTGTCCACATCTCGCATTTTGCGGCTCTCGGGCCGCCAGCGCAAAGAATTTGCTCAGGTCCGGTGCTCAGGCGTCTGGCTCGGACTCGACCGCGACCGGCTCTGGCGCGGATTCGCCGCCGCCCAGCACCCGCGACAGATCGGCCTGGGTGATCAGCACCTGGCGCGGTTTCGAGCCCTCGTAGCCGGAAATCACCCCGCGCCGCTCCAGCATGTCGATCAGGCGGCCGGCGCGCGTGTAGCCGACCCGCAGGCGCCGCTGGATCATCGAGACAGATGCCGTCTCGGTCTGCACGACCAGGCGGATCGCCTCGTCGAGCAGGTCGTCGCTGTCGGGGTCGAAGTCGTCGTCGCGGCTCTCGTCCGCAGCCTCCTGCGGGGTCTCCAGCAGCTCGTCCTCGAATTCGGGTTCGCCCTGCTTGGCCCAGTGCCCGGTGATGCGGGCGATCTCGTCCTCGGTGATGAAGGCGCCCTGGACGCGGGCCAGCTTCGAGGTGCCGGCGCCGCGGAAGAGCATGTCCCCCTGGCCGAGCAGGGCCTCGGCCCCGCCCTGGTCGAGGATCACCCGCGAATCGGTCTGGGAGGAGACGGCGAAGGCGATCCGCGAGGGGATGTTGACCTTGATCGTGCCGGTGATGATGTCGGTCGAGGGGCGCTGGGTCGCCAGCACCAGGTGGATGCCGGTGGCGCGCGACTTCTGCGCCAGGCGGATGATCGAGTCCTCGACTTCGGCCGGGGCGACCATCATCAGGTCCGCGAGCTCGTCGATCACGCAGAGGATGTGCGGCAGGGGCGCCTCGCCCCGCTTCTTGCGGACCCGGTTCAGCTCGACCAGGTTGCGGGCGCGAGCCTCGCTCATGATCCCGTAGCGGCTCTCCATCTCGCCGATCAGGTTGGAGAGGACGTTGGCGGCGAGCCGCGGCGAGGTGACCACCGGGGTCAGCAGGTGCGGGACGTTCTCGTAGTGGTTGAGCTCGACCTGCTTGGGGTCGACCAGCACCAGGCGGACTTCGTTCGGCGAGGCCTGCATCAGGATCGAGGAGAGGATCGCGTTGACGCAGCCGCTCTTGCCCGAGCCGGTGGTGCCGGCGACGAGGACGTGCGGCATCTTGGCGATGTCGGTCCAGACCGCGTTGCCGTCGATCCCCTTGCCGAGCCAGGCGACCAGCGGCGAGGTCTTCTCCGGGCGGCCGGCGTAGATGTCGCCGAGGCGGACCATCTTGCGGGTCCGGTTGGGGACCTCGACGCCAACCGCCTGCTTGCCGGGGATCGGCGCCAGGATGCGGATGTCGGTCGAAGCCAGCGCGTAGGCGATGTCGTTCGCCAGCTCGGTGACTTTCTTGACTTTGGTGCCGGGCGCGAGGCGCAGCTCGAAGCGGGAGACGTGCGGGCCGCTGACGACGCCGACGATCTTCGCCTCGACCCCGAAGTGACCGAGGGTCTCGACCAGCTTGCGGCCGACGGCTTCCTGGTCGCGCGGATCGGGGCCTTTGTCGCCTTTGCCGCGCTCCAGCAGCTTCCCCGGGGGCGGCTTGTAGGCGATCTCCTCCGACATCGTCACGCCGCGTTTGCTGCCCATCGGGGTCAGGCCGGCGTGCGCCCGGTCGCCCTCGTCGACCACCGCGACCGCGTCCTCGGAGTCGTAGTTCTTCAGCTCGACGCCGGCCTCGGACTCCTCCTCGGACTCCTCGCCGTCCTCGGCAGGGATGACCTGCGTCTCGGTCTCCGCGTCGAATAGCTGGGCGTCGAAGTCGTCCTCCTCGGCCAGCGCCACGGTCGGTTCGAAGTCCTCGTTGTCCTCCGGATAGCTGCTCATCACGTCGGTCGGACCGGCCGTCGTCGCCGCCTCGGCCCGAGCCTCTCGGTGCTCGCGCCAGTCGGCGTGGGTCCTGGCGACGGTGCGGGCGGCCGCGTCGCCGCCAGCGAAGACGCCGCGGAACAGCGACCGCAGCCCGCGTCCGATTCCCTTTGCCAGAGCGGAGACCGAGGTCCCGGTCAGCAGCATGCCGCCGACGATCAGCAGCAGGACGGTGAAGATCCGCGCGCCAACCGTCCCGAACAGGTAGGTGAGCCCGGTTTCCACCCCGTAGCCGACCTTGCCGCCTTCCCAGCCGAAGAAGAGGACGAAGACGAGGTAGACGCCGAAGGCGACGAGGAAGAGGGCGATCAGGTCGATGTGGCGCTGCTCGAGACCGGCGGGCAGCCGCAGCCCGGCTTTCGCCTTCGGCTTGCGTTTCGCGGCCGCTTTACCCCGTCGCGCCGAGCCAGCGCGCTTCTTACGCACGAACATGGTTCCCCGGTTCGACGCCGAGGGCCGCTCCCCTGCGGCTAAATTCACGCTAAATGTCGCGAGAAGCGGCGTTTTTCCCGGCTACCATCGTTTTCATGCTCTCCGAAGCCGAACAAGTTGGCGGTCGCGTCCTCATCGTCGAGGACGACATGGACATCGCCGACGTCCTGCGCCGCTCGCTCCGCAACGAGGGCTACGAAGTCAAAACCTCGGCCGATGGGATCGAGGCGCTCGACGTCGCCGCCGGCTTCGTCCCCGACCTCGTCGTCCTCGATCTCGGCTTGCCGGGCATGGACGGGGTCGAGGTCTGCCGCCGCCTGCGCAGCGACGGCGACGTGCCGATCCTGATGCTGACGGCGCGAGCGGAGACCGAAGACCGCGTCACCGGCCTCGACAGCGGCGCCGACGACTACCTGGTCAAGCCCTTCGAGCGCCAGGAGCTGCTGGCGCGGATCCGGGCCCTGCTGCGCCGCCGGCCGCCACGCGGCTCGGCCTCGATGGAGGTCGGCGACCTCACCCTCAACCCCGACACGCGCGAGGTGCGGCGCGGCGAGCGGGAGATCGAGCTGACCAACCGCGAGTTCGAGCTGCTCGAATTCCTGATGCGGAACGAGCGCCTGGTGGTCTCCCGCGAGCGCCTCCTCGACGAGGTCTGGGGATACGACCCGATGGCGGCAACCAACACGATCGACGTCTTCATCTCCAACCTGCGGCGCAAGCTCGAGGAGGGCGGCGAGAGCAGGCTGCTGCACACCAAGCGTGGAGCCGGCTACGTCCTCAAGCCCTGATTTGAGCCTTCGGCGCCGCCTGGTTCGTCCCAAGTCCTGGCCGGTGCGCTGGCGGCTGGCGTTGGTCTCCTCCGGGCTGACCCTGGCAATCCTGCTGCTCTTCGGCGGCCTGATCGGGAAGATCGCGACCGAGCGGATCCGCGACGACTTCAACGGCGAGGTCTCCAGCGCGGTGAAGATCCTCGCTGGCCAGATCCAGGTCGTCTACCCGGCCTTCGGCAAACCGGAAGCCCGGGAAGGGCCGCAGCTGAACGCCTTCGTCCTCCCCGACGACGCCTCGGCGCGCGTCTACGACATCGAAGGCAACCTGATCAACTCCAGCCGCGACGCCGCCCCGCTGGGGACGGTCCAGCAGGGACTGACCGACTACCACGGCATGCGGGTCGCCACCGAAGTGATCCTCAACGACAACCGGGCGGTCACCGGCTATGTCCAGTACGGGCGCAGCCTCGACCACGTCGACGCGACGATCGGCCGGGTCTGGGCGCTGATCTTCGCCGGAATCCTCGGCGGCACCCTGCTGGCGGTCTTCGCCGGGGTGGCGATCGCGCGCCGGGCGATGCGTCCGATCGCCTCCCTGACCGAGACCGCGCAGGAGATCGCCACCACCCGCGACCCCTCGAAGCGGATGCCGGACCCGGTGGTCGACGACGAGGTCGGCAAGCTGGCGCGGACCCTGGAGGAGATGCTCCGGGCGCTCGATGCCGCCCGGGCCGAACGCGAGGGTGCGATGCAGAAGCAGCGGGAATTCGTCGCCGACGCCTCGCACGAGCTGCGCACGCCGCTGACCAGCGTCCTCGCCAACCTCGAACTGCTGCAGGCCTCGCTCGACGCCGCCGACCAAGCCGAGGACCGCGAGATCGTCGACTCGGCCCTGCGCTCCTCGAAGCGGATGGGTCGGCTGGTCGGCGACCTGCTGCTGCTGGCGCGCGCCGACGCCGGTCGGCTCGACGCCCACCGCCGGGTCGACCTCGCCCAGATCGCCGGCGACGCGGCCGCCGAGGCGGCGCCGCTGATGGGCGATCGTCGCCTGGTGGTCGAGAACGACCGGCCGCTGCGGGTGGAAGGCAGCCGCGACGAGCTGCACCGGATGGTCCTCAACCTGCTCGACAACGCGATCCGCCACACCCCGCCCGGCTCCCGCGTCGAACTGACTCTGCGCGAGGACGGCGGCGAGGCAATCGTCGAAGTCGGCGATGACGGACCCGGCATCCCGGCCGAGGTGCGAGCCACCATCTTCGACCGCTTCGTCCGCGGCACTGGCCCCTCCGACACCGCCCGCGGCACTGGCACCGGCCTCGGCCTGGCGATCGTCAGCGCCGTCGCCGAATCCCACGGCGGCAGCGTCGAAGCGTCCGAATCGCGCACCGGCGGCGCCCTCTTCCTCGCCCGCGTCCCCCTCGCCGACGCACCAAAGAAAACCGTTAGCAAGCCTTTAAAGGCCCTTTAGAGGTCCCACCTAGATTCTGTCGCGGACGAGACACATTGCCCGCCGGAGCGTTCTCCCCAGATTTTGCTCCGGCGGGCTTTTCTCTGCCTAGTGACCGCGGTCAATCATTACGGCGCGAAGTACAGAGCTGATGTGGTGACCAAATTGCCTTCCATTTTGGCGTTACCCGCACCGCAGAGTTCACTGCTGCCCGCCGCGATCGGGAGGCTTGCTTCGATGTGAATTGTTGCCGGGTTGCCTCCTGTGTCCGTACCGATGGTGGTGTTATTCGCTTCGTAGTTGCAGGGCACCAGGAAACGTGTGGTTGTGAATGTCGTTTCGGTCCACTTTGTAATGACTGTGTAGCCGCTGACCCAGGTCTTAATGAAGCGCCCAACCTTATGGGTTGTTACATGCCAACTGTTTGTGCAGCCGCTGAATGCCACGGTAGAGAAGTTGCCGGTAGCGTCCACACCTTTACCATGCGATTCCACTTTTCCTTCGGTTGTCAGACCGCATTCGATGTTGGCAATCGCGTTGGCGATTTTGACGTGACCGCCCTCGTTGACCGTGTGAATCGTCGGTGTCGCCGCCGCGCCACCTGTGGTCGTGGTGACGGTGGTCGCCGAGGCGGTGGCCGCGAAGGCCATCATTGCGGCCGCCACAATCGCGAACGAGACAAGAGTCCTGAAGTGCTTCATGAGTTCCTCTCCAGTTGGTCCCACAGGGACAGGAGTTGCTAGGAAAGAAAGCCTGAAGGAGTCGCTACCTTTGCACAAGTGCTCTTGTGTAGTAATAGCGCGGTTCCGCCGAAATCGCTCCAGCCGACGTTGGACGACCTACCGCACGCGCCGATCCGTGCTGCACCCTAGGATGCCGGCCTCCTATGAATTTGCAACGTAGAGAGAGCCTGTCGTTACGTAGTTGCCTTCCCATACGGCCCCCGAGGAACCGCAGATTGGACTGCTCAGAAGCGTGTTGATGAACAGGATCGCTTCTATATGCAGTGTCGCAGGGTTCCCGCCTGTGATGGTGCCAATGTCTTCGGCAAAGGTTTCGTAGATACAGGACACGGCTCCGTTAAACGCTGTCACGTGAACAACTGCGCCTTCTGAAAACACTGTGCCGTTGTGACCGCTCGTCCATTCAATTTCCAGAACGCCTGGAACGAGCGTTGTCACGTGCCAACTGTTTGTACAGCCGGTAAAGGCGAGCGCGGTGAGGGAACTGCTCACTTTTCGTCCTGCACCGTGGTCTTGGACTGGACCTTCGATTGTAGAGGAACAGGTGATGTTGGCGAAGACCGTCGAGAGCACAACGTGGCCATTCTCGTTGACGGCGTGGAGTTTCGGTGTCGCCGCCGCGCCACCTGTGGTCGTCGTGACGTAGTCTGCGGAAGCACTACCGGCGAATACCGTCGTGATCACCGTCAAGGCAGCGACGATACTCAAGGACTTGACGTACTTCATAAGGAGCGCCTCCTGAATGTTGACCCGAGGGACCTTGATTGCTGTTCAAGGGATCCTGAGGCAGCAGCACGCGGCGAACAAGGAGCCGCGAGCGGTGGCGTCGCGCTCCCATCGCCGAACGGTAGACCTCCCTCCAAATCTCGTTGAGACACTCTACGCACGCGTTGATTCACGCAAGGCGCGAGACCCCAAGGGTGCCGCAAGCCACGGCTAGGCCTCCATAACGACCGGCAGCACCCCCGGCCGGCCCCTCAGGACCGGGCAGGCCCGCCGGAGCGTTCTCCAAGATGTTTCTCCGGCGGACCCTTTGCTGCGAAGGCTTGCTAGTGGGTCACCACATAGAGCGATGATGTCGTGGTGTAGCTGCCTTCCCATTTGGCGTCGCTGCTACCGCAGAGACCGCTACTTGTCGAGGTGTTTATCGGAATGAATCCTTCGATTTTCAGTGTCGCGGGATTGCCACCGGTCACTGTGCCAATGTAATTGCCTTTCGTTTCGTACTCACATGTAACACCGAAGCGTGTGGTGTCGACTCTGGTGCCTGTCGAGTAGAGTTCGCCATTGTGGCCCCCCTCGCCCTGAAGATCAAAGGTTCCAGAGTTCACGGTTGTCACATGCCAGCCATTTGTGCACCCGGTGAATTCCAGGGTAAAGACGTCGCCGGTCACCGGTCCCGAGTGTGCGTGGTTTGTGACGGACAGACTGGCTGTTGAGGAGCACGAAATGTTGGCGATCGGGTTCTGGAGCGTTACGTGTGTCCCCTCGTTCACCGCATGCACCGTTGGTGTTTCTTCTTTGAGGCTCCCTGTAGTCGAGGTGACATAGTCAGCCGCCGCATTGGTGGCCAGTGCCATCGAGGCCGCTGCCATCGCGATCAGCAAGCCGAGGATCTTGAAGTGCTTCATGTTGATCTCCCTTGTGGCCCCGGGTGGGGCCTTTTATTTAGGGAGATCGTCCACGGGCACGACAAAATGCTCAAGGGCAGTTGAGCATGATCCTTATTTTGCGGTGGGAGTTGCTCAGACCTCGATAACGACCGGGAGCACCATCGGCCGGCGCCTCAGGCGCTGCCAGACGAACTTGCCGATCGCGTCGTGCAGGTCTTCCTCGATCAGCTGCGGCTCGCGGTTGCCGTTCTCGGCCGAGTCTTCGAGCTGGTCTTCAACCAGGTCCTTGAGGTCCTCGACCAGGCCGTCGGCCTCCTCGAGGAAGGCGACGCCGCGGAAGATCACCTCGGGGTCGGCGACCACGGTGCCGTCGTCGCTGGAGACAGTGGAGACGACGATGAAGATGCCGTCCGCGGAGATCTCGCGGCGGTCGCGCAGGGCGGCGTCGTCGGGCTCGCCGATGTTGACGCCGTCGACGTAGATGACCCCGGCGTGGACGTCCTCGCCGAACTTTGCCCCGCTCCCGTCGACCTCCAGCGGCAGCCCGTTGCGGCCCTGGAAGATCCGCTCGCTGTCGACTCCCACAGCCTCGGCCAGCTCGGCATGCAGGCGCAACCGCTTGTGGTCGCCGTGGACCGGCATCACGTACTTCGGCCGGGTCAGGTTGAGCATCAGCTTGATCTCCTCCTGCCAGCCGTGGCCGGAGGCGTGGATCGGCGCGTCTTTGGCGGTGATCACCGAGGCGCCGATCTCGTAGATGCGGTCGATCGTCTCGTTCACCGCCCGCTCGTTGCCCGGCACCGGGGTCGCCGAGAAGACGACGGTGTCGCCGGAGTGCAACCGCACGTCGCGGTGGTCGTTGTTGGCCATCCGCCGCAGCGCCGAGAGCGGCTCGCCCTGGCTGCCGGTCGAGATCACGACGATTTTCTCGTCGGGGAAGTTCTCGATCTCACGCGGCTGGATGAAGATCCCATCCGGCGCTTTCGCGAGACCGAGGTTCGAGGCGATGTTGAAGTTCTTGCGCATCGAGCGCCCGACCAGCGCCACCTTGCGGTCGAGCCGCTCGGCGGCGTCGATCACCTGCTGGACGCGGTGGATGTTCGAGGCGAACGAGGTGACGATGATCCGGCCCTTGCAGCGCGAGAACTGCTCATACAGCGCCGGACCGACCGCGGACTCGGAGGGGGCGATGCCAGGGCGGTCGGCATTGGTCGAGTCGCCGCAGAGCAGCGTCAGCCCTTCCTTGCCGAGCTCGGCCAGCCGCGAGACGTCCGCCGGGCGGCCGTCAACCGGGGTCTGGTCGAACTTGTAGTCGCCGGTCATCAGCACCGAACCTGCGTCGGTCTTCAGCAGCACCGCCCGCATGTCGGGGATCGAGTGGGCGAGGTGGATCAGCTCGATCTCGAAAGGCCCGCGCTTGACCTTCTCCCCCGGCGGCAGCTCCTGCAGCGGCGCCGACTCGCCGAGCTTGTGCTCGTCGAGCTTCGACCGCACCATCCCGATCGTCAGCATGCCGCCGTAGATCACCGGCGGCATGCCGATCTCGCGGATCACGTAGGGCAGCGCCCCAACGTGGTCCTCATGACCGTGGGTGAGGACGATCGCCTCGATGTCGTCGGCCCGCTCGCGCAGGTAGGAAAAGTCGGGCAGGACCAGGTCGATCCCGTGCATCTCGGCGGTTGGGAACATCAGGCCGGTGTCGACGACGACCAGGCGGCCGTCGTACTCGATCACGGTCATGTTCTTGCCGATCTCACCGAGGCCGCCCAGGGGCAGCACTCGCAGTTTGCTTGGCACTAGTTACTCACTCTCATTCAGAAGTTGATGTCTAACTGGGGACCGCGACGCCAGCGGCATCGAGTCCGGCCTTGATGGCGGCTCGCTGCTCGGCGTCGGCGGACACCAGGGGAAGTCTCAGTCGATCCGCGCACAGCCCCAGCATCTCCAGGGCCGCCTTGAGCGGAATCGGGTTGGTGGTGACGGAGGTGGCCTCGTAGACGGGCGTGATTTCGGCATCGATCTGCCGCGCTCGCTCGAGGTCGCCGCTCTGGGCCGCGTCCCACATCTCGCGCATCCGGTCGCCGACGATGTGGGAGGCGACGGTGATGCCGCCCCCGCCGCCGAACTCCAGGACGCGGAGGAAGGTGTTGTCGTTGCCGGCGAGGACGGTCAGGCCGTCGATCGGCCCCAGCTCCTCGTCGTTGGCCTGCTTGACGGCGACGATGTTGTCGATCTGGCCCATCTCTCCCAGCAGTTGCGGACTGGCGTTGATGACCACCCGGGCGGGGATGTTGTACATCACCATCGGCAGCTCGGGAACGGCAGCGGCGACGGTCTCGAAGTGGGCCCGGATGCCGGCCTCGTTGGGCTTGTTGTAGTAGGGGACGACGACCAGGGAGGCGTCAGCGCCGGCGTCGGCCGCCATCTTCGTCAGCTCGCAGGAGTGGCGGGTGTCGTTGGTCCCGGTGCCGCAGACCAGCAGCGGCTCATCCCCCACCTCGGCCCGCACCGCCCGCAGCAGCTCGATCTCCTCGCCGTCGGTCAGCGTCGGGCACTCGCCGGTGGAGCCGGCGATCACCAGCCCGTGCGACCCGTGCTCGAGCAGATGCGCCGCCAGGCGCCGTGCGGCGTCGTGATCGACCCTCCCGTCCTCGTCGAACGGGGTCGCGATCGCGGTGAGAAGTCCCTTGATCTCCTTCATCGGCTCCAGGGTATCCCGTTCGGCGGCAGCTTCGCGAGCCAGGCAGCCATTTACAGCAGCTTCTCCAGCCCGACCGTGAAGCGATCGGGCAACTCGCTCACCCTGCGGCAGGCGAGGACGACGCCGGGCATGAAGGATCGGCGGTCGATTGAGTCGTGGCGGATCGCCAGGGTCTGGCCGACGCCGCCGAAGATCACTTCCTGATGGGCGACGAGGCCAGGCAGGCGGACCGAGTGGATCGGCTGGTGGACGTTGCCGCCCGCCGCGTCGATCAGCTCCTGGGTGCGTTTGGCGGTGCCGGAGGGCGCGTCGAGCTTCTTGTCGTGGTGGAGCTCGACGATCTCGCACTCGGGCATGTGCTTGGCGATCGTCTGCGAGACCTCCATCAGCAGCACCGCGCCGATCGCGAAGTTGGGAGCGACGAAGCAGTTGGCCCGCGAAGCCTCGGCCGCCTCGCGCGCCGCGTCCAGATCGAAGCCGGTGGTGCCGACCACGGCGTGCACGCCCGCCTCGAGGCAGGCCCTCACGTTGGCCAGCGCCGTGTCCGGCACGGTGAAGTCGACGACGACGTCGGCTCCGGGAAGAACCTCGCTCAGCTCGATCCCGAGGGCCGGATCGGCGCGGCCGCTCAGCTCCAGACCGTCGGCCCCTTCGACCGCCTCGCAGACGGCCTGACCCATTTTGCCGGCGGCGCCGGCGACCGCGACCCTGGTCATGCGGCGACCAGCGCCTCGCTGACCGGCGCCAGCGCCTTGCGGAAGCGATCCTCGTCGGCGCCCACGCAGGCCGCCGAGAGGCTGTCGGCGGCGTAGAGCTCCCGCGCCAGCTCGGTCAGGTCGTTGACCGCGATCGCGTCGACTTTGGCCAGCATCTCGTCGAGGCTTTCGATCGGCAGGTCGAACAGGGTCGCCCGCGAGATCCGGGTCATCCGCGCCGCGGTCGACTCGGAGCTCAGCACCAGGCGGCCCTTGACACTCTCCTTGGCCCGCACCAGCTCCTCCTCGGAGACGGGCTCCGAGCGCAGGCGCGCCAGCTCGGTGCCGATGATCGAGCAGGCCTCCTCGACGTTGTCCTCGCGGGTGCCGACGTAGGTGGCGACCAGGCCCTGGTCGGTGAACTGCTCGTTGTAGGAGCCGACCGAGTAGGCCAGCCCGCGCTTCTCGCGCACCTCGCGGAACAGGCGCGAGGAGGTGGAGCCGCCGAAGATCGCGTCGAGCACAGCCAACGGGTAGCGCCGCTGGTCGTCGCGCCGCAATCCAGGCGCCCCAAAGCAGATGTGGTACTGCTCGGTTTCCTTGCTGAGGAAGCAGAGGCGGGAGTCGCCCTCGAGGTCGGCTTCCGCGGCCCCGCCCCCGTTCCCGGCGGGCGGGTCCACCAGCCGCTTCGCCATCTCGACGATGCGCTCGTGGTCGAGGTGCCCGGCGGCGCCGACGACGATTTGCGGAGCGGTATAGCGGGAGCTGCGGTAGTCCTCAATGTCCGGCACGGGAACCGAGGCGATCACCTCTGGTTCGCCGAGCACCCGGCGACCCAAGGGATGGGATCCGAAGACGGCCTCGGCGAGCACGTCGTGGACCCGGTCCTGGGGCTCGTCGTCGTACATCGCGATCTCCTCCAGCACCACCTGACGCTCGGAGTCGATGTCCGGGTAGGTCGGCGCCAGCAGCATCTCGGCCAGCAGGTCGAAGACCTCCTCGGTGTGCTCGTCGAGGAAGCGGGCGTGCAGGTGCGTCGTCTCCTTGCCGGTCGCCGCGTTGACCGCGGCGCCGAGGCCGTCGAAGCGCTCGGAGATCTCGATCGCCGAGTAGCGCGCCGTCCCCTTGAACAGCAGGTGCTCGAGGAAGTGGGAGACCCCGGCCTGCGCCGGGGTCTCGTTCCTGGATCCGGTCCGGACCCAAAGCCCGAGCGCCACGGACCGGACCGAGGGAACCTCCTCGGTCACGACCCGGACGCCGGAGTCCAGAGTGGTGAGCTGGGCGCTCAACTAGTCGCGCCGCTCGCGTTCACGCCGCCGGCCGCCGCGATCTCCGCCGCGCCCGCCGCGGTCGCCACCGCGTCCACGATCGCCACCGTTGCGCCGTCCGCCGCCGCCATCGCCGCCGGAACCGACCGCGGCCAGTTCCTCCGGCGATTTGCCGGCGACCGAGGGGTCGTCGGTGAGGCGCAGGCCGATCCGGCCGCGCTCCTTGTCGACCTCGACCACGGTGACGTCGATCTCCTCGCCCGCTTTGAGGACGTCGTCGACCGAGTCGACCCGCTCGCCCGGCTTCACGTTGGAGATGTGAAGCAGGCCGTCGGTGCCCTTGACCAGCTCGACGAAGGCGCCGAAGGTCGTCGTCTTGACGACTTTGGCCGAGTCGTAGCGATCGCCGATCTCGGCCTCCTTGGTCATCGAGTTGATCCGAGCCACGCAGGCCTCGACCAGTTCGCCGGTCGGCGCGTAGATCCGCACCGTGCCGTCGTCCTCGACGTCGATCTCGGCTTCGAACTCCTCGCACAGGGCGCGGATCGTTTCGCCGCCTTTGCCGATGACCGCCCCGATCTTCTCCGGGTCGATCTTGATCGACTCGATCGCCGGGGCGTGAATCGAGAGCTTCTCCCGCGCTCCGTCGATCGCCTCGGCCATCTTGCCGAGGATGAACTGGCGGCCCTTGAGGGCCTGGTCCAGCGCGTCACGGAGGATGTCGAAGGTGACGCCGGTGATCTTGATGTCCATCTGCAGAGCGGTGATGCCCTCGGCGGTGCCGGCGACCTTGAAGTCCATGTCGCCGAGGTGGTCCTCGACGCCGGCGATGTCGGTGAGGACGATGTAGTCGTCACCCTCCTTGATCAGGCCCATGGCGACACCGGCGACCGGTGCGGTGACCGGGACGCCCGCCGCCTGCAGCGCCATCGAGGAGGCGCAGACCGAGCCCATCGAGGACGAGCCGTTGGACTCGAGCGTCTCGGAGACGACCCGGATCACGTACGGGAACGACTCTTCGTCTGGGATCGTCGCCAGCAGGGCACGCTCGGCGAGGGCGCCGTGGCCGATGTCGCGACGCTTGGGGCCGCGCATGAAGCCAGCCTCCCCGACCGAGAAGGGCGGGAAGTTGTAGTGGTGCCAGAACCGTTTCGTGGTCTGCAGGCCGAGGGTGTCGATCCGCATGTCCATCCGGGTCGTGCCCAGGGCCACGTTGGAGAGGATCTGGGTCTCGCCGCGGGTGAACAGCGCCGAGCCGTGCACGCGCGGGGAGATGTCGACCTCGGTCTCGATCGGCCGGATCTCGTCCTGGGCGCGGCCGTCGGGGCGCTTCTTGTCAACGGCGATCGCCTTGCGGATCGTGTCCTTCTCGATCGAGTCGATCGCGGCCTTGACTTCGCCGACGCGCTCGTCGTCGACCTCGCCCTCCGCGTGGGCGGCGGCGTAGTGGCCGACCACCTCGTCCTTGACCTTGTCGATCGCCTCGTAACGCTCGAGCTTGCCCTCGGTCGCGATCGCGTCGACCAGTGCCTGGCCGTGCGAAGAGCGGATCTCGGAGAGCAGGCCCTCGTCGATGCTGGGAGCCTCGACGACAAGCTTCTCCTTGCCGGCCTTCTGCTGCAGCTCCTCCATCGCGGCGCAGAGCTTCTTGATCTCGGCGTGGGCGATGTCGAGGGCGTCGAGGATCTCAGCCTCGGTGACGCCGCTGGCGCCGGCCTCGACCATCAGGATCGCCTCGTCGGTGCCGGCGACGATCAGGTCGAGTTCGAGCTCCTCGTGGCTCTCCTCCTCGGGGTTGACGACGAAGTCGCCGTCGAGTTTCCCGATGCGGACAGCGCCGACGTGGGCGGC
>JBIOTO010000128.1:0-10287 GCA_044865945.1 Solirubrobacterales bacterium | reverse complement strand
TACTCAGCATGGAGCCGCGCCGGCGACCTTCGCGGTCAGCCGACACCGATCCTCGCGGCGGAGGTGCTCCCAGCGACCCCCACCGGCACCCCATCCCCCCGCGACCTAGGCGAAAGCTTGTGAAGCGCGCCTGCGTAGATCTGAGTTGAGCATCCCCGTGACCTCGCTGGGCCGATCGCCGGCCGGCGGGACGGCGGCGCCGATCAGGCCGTCGGCGCGGTAGCCGTAGAGCGGGGCGACGAAACCGAGGTCGCGGATCTTGCGGACCAGCTTGACGGCGCTCTGGGTGTCGGCACCGGGGCCGCAGAGGACGATCGCGGTCGGGTCGAGGGCGCCGAGGGCGCGGTCGAGCCGCTCGTCGCCGAGCTCATTGGAGAGGACGAGAACGCGGAAGCCGGCGCGGCGCAGGGCGAGGTCGAGGGCCTGGGTGTAGACCTCCTCGGCGTCCTGGCCGTGACTCGAGTCCAAGAGCAGGATCCCGGCGGGGCGGGCCGCGGCGGAGGCGAGGCGGCGGGCGCCGTGCAGCCAGCCGGTCGTCCAGCGGGCGGCGAACTCGAGCTCGGCCTCGCGCTCGGGGTCGGCGGCAAGCTTGTCGATCGCCGGCAGCAGCAGCTCCTCGACCGTCCGCTCCAGCGAGCGCAGGGCGAGGCTCTCCTCGACCGCGCGGTCGGCGGCGGACTCGTCGAAGCTCTCGAAGGCGGCGAAGAGGCTGCCGTCGTTGGCGGGCGCCTCCTGGCGCTGGCGCGCCAGCTCGATCGCCGAGGAGATGTTGCCGGTCTCGGTCAGCGCGTCGCGCAGCGCCTGCAGCTCAACCAGCTCGTAGTTGCGGTGGTTGCCCTCGGTCCGCCGCGGTTTCGGGTAGCCGTAGCGGCGCTCCCAGCTGCGCAGGGTGTTGGGGCTCACGCCAAGGACTTCGGCGGCGGCGTTGGTGCGGATTCCAGGCATTTAGATAAGAAGGTCGATCGGGTGGTTGTGCAGCGCCTTTCGACGCCGGACGAGGATTCTCCCACCGGTTCCGCGGGTTTACACCGGTTATCGACAGATTTCGCGGAAACTGTTAGCGATCTTGCAAGGCGCCCACGCCCACGGGCTGCCCCACCGCGCGGGCGCGCCACATCGCCGCGTCGGCCTTGTGCAGAAGTTCTTCCGCCTCGGTGCCGTGCTCGGGACAGGCGACGACCCCGGCAGAGATCGTGATCCGCAGCCCCCCGGCCTTCTCCAGGTCGTCGAGCTGGCCGAGCAGCCGCTCGCACATCTGCACCCCTTCGACGGTGCCGATGTTCGGGGCGAGGACGCAGATCGCGTCCTCCTCCAGGCGGAAGGCTTCGTCGACGATGCGGACGCTGTCGCGCAGGGCGGCGCCGACGATCGAGAGGACCGTCTCCTGACCGCCGGCGACGTCGCCGGGCCGGATGCCCGGCCCAGAGGCGTCGAAGACCGCGAGACCGAAGGGGTGGCCGTAGCGCCGGTTGGTCTCCAGCAGCTGGTCGAGCCGGCGGCGCATGTGGCCGGGCCGGTAGAGGCTCGGCAGTTCGCTGGGCTCCTCGGGAGCCGGCATGGGGGGAGCCGCCGACGTGGCCGGCTGCGCGGCGTCGATCGCCGCGGCGGTTACCGAGCCGAACTCCCCCGCCAGCCGCCGCGCGGCTTGGAGGAAGGGCTCCCCATTGGTGCCAATCTCCTCGTGCAAGCTGCTTAGGAGATCGGCGTGCAGCTCCGAGACCTTGAGCGCGATCCGGCTCGCCGGGGAGGCGTCGGTTCTGCGGCGATTGCCCGGCGACTGGTCAGACACGGGGTGACCTTGGCGAAAGCCCCGGACACCGGATTCCCAGAAAGCCGCTATTTGCGGCTCGACACTCGTCCAGGACGAATGTCAGTCCCCGCTTATTCCAGGCTTCTTCTGCCCGCCAGCGCCTTGCCGAGCGTCACCTCGTCGGCGTGCTCGAGGTCGGCCCCGACCGGCAGCCCGCTGGCCAGGCGGGTCACCGTCACCTGGCCGCGCAGCATGTCGGCGATGTGCAGGGCGGTCGCCTCGCCGGTGGTGGTCGGGTTGGTCGCCAGCACGACCTCGCCGATGCCGCCGCGCTCGACCCGCCGCCGCAGCTCGCCGATCTTCAGGTCTTCGACGTCGACGCCGTCGATCGGCGAGAGCGCCCCGCCGAGCACGTGGTAGAGGCCGCGGTATTCGTGGGTGCGCTCGATCGGGATCACGTCAGACGGCTCCTCGACCACGCAGATCGTCGCCCGGTCGCGGTTCTGGTCGGCGCAGATCCGGCACAGCGGCCCCTCGGCGAGGTTGAAGCATTCTTCGCAGAGGCCGACCTTCTCCTTCACTTCGCGGATCGCCTCGCCGAGGGCGAAGGCCTCTTCGTCGGGGGCGCGCAGGAGGTGGAAGGCGAGCCGCTGCGCGGTCCGCTGGCCGATCCCCGGCAGGCGCGAGAGCTCGGCGACCAGGCGCGCGAGCGGTGCCGGCCCGTCGCTCAACCGAGCATGCCCCCCAGGCCGCCGAGATCGCCGCCGCCGGCGATGCCGCCCATCTTCGAGCTGGCCAGCTCCTGCGCCGCGCGCAGACCCTCGTTGACGGCCGCCTGGACCATCTCCTGAAGCATCTCCGCGTCCTCGGGGTCGATCGCCTCGGGGTCGATGACGATCTCCCGCAGGGTCAGGTCGCCGCCCATCTTCACCTTGACCATGCCGCCGCCGGCGCTCGCCTCGACGACCTCGTCTTTGAGTTTCTCCTGTGCCTCCATCATCTCGGCCTGCATCTGCTGCGCCTGTTTCATCAGGCCTTGGATGTCAAAGCCTCCGGGACCGCCTCCACGTGCCACCTAACTGACCTCCTCCGCGTCGAACTCGCTCTTCAGCCGCGCCAGCAGCTGCTCCTCGTCAACTTCCTCGCTGCCCGGGGCCGGCGTGTCCGGCGGCGCCTCCCCCTCCAGCAACACATAGGTGGGCCGCAGCCCCGTCCCGGTAACCGCGGCAAACGCCGCCGCCACCGTATCCCGGCGGTCCGGACTGTCCGCCTTGCGTTTGTTGAAGGTGTTGTCTGGGGGGAACCCGATCTGGAGCCCCTCGTCGCCGAAGCTCACGGGGCGGGCGCCCTCTAAACAGGAAGCTAGAGCGGGCGCCGTCTCCCCCAGCTTCTGCAGGACGGCGGGCCATACTCGCTGGACATCTTCTAGGGACAAAGGCTCCTGGCCGGCGGGTCCTGTCTCCGATACTGGGCTCTCCCTACCGGGAGAGTCCTCAGCATCGTCGCCACCCACCGGAGGAACGTCTTCAGCTTCCGCCTCTTCTTCTTCCGCCGGTGGTGGATCGTCAACCTGCGGCACTTCTGCCGCGGGTGGCACGGTAGGGGGGACCTCCTCTGAGGAAGCTTTAGCTACCGGAAGAGGAGGTGGGTCCCCTGCCGTGACAGGACCCGCGGCCCTGCCACCTCCCGTCTGCCCGTTCTCGAGACGCTCGATGCGCCGCAGGAGTCCTGCCGTATCTGGATCCAGGTCAGGTCTTGCTGCCTTCAAGAGAGCTATCTCGACCGCCATGCGCGCGTCGTCGCCCTCGCGGACCGCAGTGAGCGCGTCCGCCAGCTGGTCGATCGTCCTGATCAGGTTGGCTGGCTTGATCGCGGCCGCCTGGGCCTGCATGCGGGCGGTGTCGGTGGCCGTCACCACGAAGGTGGTCGGCACCTCGCCGGTCGTCTGCACGATCAGCAGGTGGCGCAGGTGGGCGAGCAGGTCGCGGGCGAACTGGGATGGATCGCGGCCGGAGCGGGCCATCTTCTCGACCCCGATCAGCACGCCCCTGGGGTCCTCGGCGACGACCGCGTCGATCGCGTCGAAGAGCAGGTCGGCATCGGCGGCGCCGAGCATCTCCAGCACGTCCTTGAGTTCGACGTTCTCGCCGCCGAAGGCGACCAGCTGGTCGAGGGTGCCGAGCGCGTCGCGGAAGCTGCCGGAGGCCGAGCGGGCAATCATCGCCACCGCCCCCTCCTCGACCTGTATCGACTCGGCGGCCGCGACCCGGTTAAGCACCTCGGAGATCTGCTCCAGCGAGGGGCGCTGGAAGTCGAAGCGCTGGCAGCGGTCGGCGATCGTCGCCATCACCTTGTGCGACTCGGTGGTGGCGAGGACGAAGACGGTGTTCGGCGGCGGCTCCTCCAGCGTCTTGAGGAAGGCGTTCCAGGCCTCTTTGGTCAGCATGTGCGCCTCATCGAGGATGTAGACCTTCCAGCGGCCGCCGGTCGGCGCGTAGGCGACCCGCTCGCGCAGGTCGCGGACGTCGTCGACCGAGCGGTTCGAGGCGGCGTCCATCTCGATCACGTCGACCGAGGTGCCGGCGGCGATCGTCACGCAGGACTCGCATTCGCCGCAGGGGGTGACGGTCGGCCCGCCGCGCTCGCAGTTGAGCGAGCGGGCGAGGATCTTCGCCATCGAGGTCTTGCCGGTCCCGCGCGAGCCGACGAAGAGGTAGGCGTGGTGGACCTTGCCCTGCTCGACCGCGTTGCGCAGGGTGCGGACGACATGGGTCTGGCCCACGACCTCGTCGAAGGACCCGGGACGGTGGCGGCGGTAGAGGGAAGTCGACTCGCTCATCGGCTCTCGAGCCAGTGTATCCACGCCCTCAGGGCGGTCCCGCCGGGGGTGTCTGAGTTTTCCCGCCATATGTGTGGGTCGAGCTCAGACACCCCCTTTGGCGGAGGCCCGATACCGTGCCGCCCGTGCCGAAGGGGGCCCGCAACTGGCTGACGCCCGCCGCCTGGGTCGCGGGGGTGAGCGCGGTGCTGCTGCTGATCTTCCCGGTCGGGTTCCCCAACTACGACACGATCTACGCCCTGGTCTGGGGCCGGGAACTGGCCCACCTGGAAAGCCCGGACATGGGCGCCGCGCTGCCACCGACGCCCCACCCGCTGACCGAGCTGTGGGGACTGGTGACTACGCCGCTGGGCGACGGGATGATCACCCTGACGATGATCGGCGCCTACGCCTCGCTGGGGCTGATCGGCTACTTCGTCTACCGCCTCGGCGAGATCTGGTTCGACCGCTGGGTCGGCGGAGTGGCCGCCGCGATCGTCCTCACCCGCGCCCCCTTCCTCTCCAACGGCCTCCGCGCCTACATAGACCTCCCCTACATAGCCCTCTGCCTAGCCGCCCTCCTAATAGAGGCCAAGAAGCCAAAAGCCGGGTGGCCAGTCCTAGCCCTCCTAGCCCTAGCCGGCTTACTTCGCCCCGAGGCGTGGTTGTTCGCCATCGCCTACTTGATCTATCTCTCGTTCGCCGGCGAGCGATCCTTCTCCCGTCCACCGTTATGGCTTGTGGCTCTGGCCATCGCGGGGCCGGTGCTGTGGGCTTTGTTCGACCTAATAACCACCGGCAGCCCGACCTACTCCTGGACCGGCACCAAAGAAACCGTAGAGACCCTCGAACGCCAGACCGGCCCGGTCGACCTCGTCCTCTACGGCCCCCGCCGCCTCGGCGAGGTGCTGCAGTGGCCGGGGATGGTGGGCGCCTTCGGCGGCGTCGTCCTCGGGCTCGCCTTCCTCCGCCGCCGCTCAGCCCTCGGCGTTGCCGCCGCGGCGCTGGCCCTCGGCGCCTTCGCGCTGCTGGCCTGCGGCGGCCTGGCGATCCTCCCCCGCTACACGATGCTCGCCGCCGCGATCCTGGCGATCTTCGCCGGGGTCGGCCTGCTCGGTTGGCGGCTGCTGGAGCCGGGTCATCCCTGGCGCCGCCGCTGGCAGGTCTTCGCCGCGATCGTCCTGGCGATGTTCCTGGCCTGGTTGCCGAACCAGTGGGACCTCGACTCCAAGGTCGACACGGACCTGACCAACCAGGCACGGATCGAGCGCGACCTCTCCGACCTGGCCGACGGCGGCGCCTTCGAGCCGCTCTGCGGCAAGGTCGCCGTCCCCAACCACCGCGCCGTCCCCCGCCTCGCCTTCAACCTCGACATCGAGCCGACCGAGATCGTCAGCGCCAGCGAGGAAGCGGCGCCCAAGCGCGGCTACTTCGTCGCCCCCGCCTCCCCCTTCGTGATCCACAACTTCATCCTCGACCCCAACGACCCGACCGATCTCTCCTTCCCGGTCCCCGACGGGTTCACCAAGGTCGCCGCCAACGACTCCTGGGTCGTCTACCGCCGCTGCTGAGCGTGGCCTAGGGAACCGGCGACTCGAAGCCGCGATGGAAGCGCAGCGAGCTGACCCCGTCGCAACTCTCCGCCGCGTCTTCGGGACCGAGGCCGGAGCGATCTTCGGGGACGATCACGGAGGCGTTGAAGATGTCGCGGACGCCGAACTTGATTTCGGCGCTGACCTGTCCGTAGCGGCCTTCGGCGCGCTCGTACCAGTTGAGGATGAGCTTGCCGTTGGCGGGAATCCTGCGCCCCTGCGGAGCCTGGGCGCCAGCGCCGAAGTAGCGCTGTTCGCTGCTCGGTTCGTCGCTGGCCTGGCAGGTGATCCGCATGTTGAAGTTGAGGTCGCGCACCTTGCGGTCGCGGACGGTGAAGACGACGTACTCGCCGCGCGCCCCAAGCACCCCATAGGTGCCGTTGGGGATGACCGCGGTCGAGCGTGCCGGCCGGGCGTCGGCGCCGCCGGCAGCGATGAACGCGGTCGCCAAGCCGGCCACCACGATGACGAGAACGGCAAGGAGTTCGCGTTTGTAGGAGGCGTGGGCGAGACGCATCTCAACTCGTTTCGGCGTTCCGGGCTCGGACCTTGAACGCCGAAATCACGTCTGCGCCCTCTATCGTCGCCGCGGTGACCAAGCGCAGCCTCGCCGCCGCTCTGCCGACGACGCTCGCCGTCGTTCTTCTCCTCGCCCCCGCCGCCGCGGCTCGCTGGCAGCCGAAGCCCACGACGGCCGCCTGGCAGTGGCAGCTTCAAGGGAAGATCGACCTCTCCGTCGACGCTGACGTCTACGAGGTCGACGGCTTCGAAGTCCCCGCCAAGACCGTCGCCAAGTTGCACCGGCAGGATCGCAGGGTGATCTGTTACCTCGACGTCGGCTCCTGGGAGAGCTACCGGCCCGACGCGGACCGCTTCCCCAAATCGGTTCTCGGCCGCGCCTACGAGGGCTACCCCGACGAGCGCTGGCTCGACATCCGCCGCATCGACCTGCTGGCGCCGATCCTCCGCGATCGCTTCGACCTCTGCCGGCGCAAGGGCTTCGACGCGGTCGAGCCCGACAACATCGCCGGCTACGAAAACAAGACCGGGTTCCCGCTCACCGCCGCCGACCAGCTCCGCTTCAACCGCTGGGTCGCCCGCGAAGTCCACCGGCGCGGGATGTCGGTGGCGCTGAAGAACGATCCGACGCAGGTCAAGCAGCTGGTCGGCCGCTTCGACTTCGCCGTCGTCGAGGAGTGCTTCGCCTTCGACGAGTGCGGGATGTTCAGCCCCTTCGTCACCGCCGGCAAGGCGGTCTTCGTCGCCGAATACGAAGAACCGCTGGCGGCGATCTGCGGCGAGGCAGAACGCCTGCGATTCAGCGTGATCCGCAAGGGCTACGACCTCTTCGCCCGTCCCTGGGAACCCTGCTTCCCATAGCCGACTAGCCGCGCTCGACCGCCTCGACCGCGGCGTGCGTCTCGGCGGCGAGGTCGGGGTCCGCCAGCTCGACCTCGGGCGGCAGCTCGACGTGGAGGTCGTCGGAGGGGTCGATCCGCACCCGCAGCTCGCCTGATCGCGAGTCGAGCACGTGGCCGCCGCGGTCGCGGTCGGCGCTGATGAAGTGCAGGTGGTAGCCGCCGACCTCGATCCCCTCCGCGTAGCTCGGGAAGCGGAAGCCGAGCATCGTCCCCTCGACGTCGGCGAGCTCGAAGACATGCTGGTCGGAGACGACCTCGGTCAGCGGCCGGTAGGGCGGACTCTGGCGGGGCACCGAGCGGGCGCGGACGAGACCGAAGCGGCCGTCGAGGCGGATCGCGCAGGAGGAGGCGTCCTCCGGCACCAGCTCGTCCAGGCACGCCAGCAGCTCCTCGTGCGAGCGCTCGGCGGCCGGTAGGCGCTCCTCGACCGTGGGCTCGAAGCGGGTGACGACGGCGAACGGCGTCCGCTCCTCCGGTCCGACCGGCGTGGTCCGCCCCTCGACGTCGGCGCGGAAGAACTCACCGTCGAGGGCGATCATCTCGCCGTCGAGGTGGTTGAGGGTGCCGAGGCCGAGGTCGCCGTGCTCGGCCAGCTCGGCGAAGCTGAGGTCGCCGTCGAAGGCCCCGTCGAGCAGGGCGCCGATCGTCGAGGCCTGGAAGAGGACGTGCGGCTCGCGCTCGCGGTGCAGGTCGGCGCGGCGCATCGACTCGACGTGCAGCGACCGGATCCAGTGCTCGTCCAGCATCGGCGCCAGTCTGCCAGGCGGGCCACAAAGAAGCCAAAGGTCCGCTCGTGACACCATCAGGTCGATGGCCGCAATCGAGCTGCGAAACGTAGTCAAGACCTTCGGCCCGATCACCGCGGTCGACGGGCTCGACCTCGAGGTGCCGGAAGGCATCTGCCTCGGCTTGCTCGGCCCCAACGGCGCCGGCAAGTCGACGACGATGCGGCTGCTGACCGGGCAGGCGATCGCCGACTCGGGCGAGCTGCGCGTCCTCGGCCACGAGCTGCCGGGCGAAGCGAAGACCGCGCGCGGACTGATGGGAGTCGTCCCCCAGCTCGACAACCTCGACGTCGACGTGACTGTCGAAGACAACCTGGCGATCTTCGCCCGCCTCTACCGGGTGCCCGACGTCGGCGCCGCGGTCGAGAAAGCGCTCGACATCGCCCGCCTGGGGGAGCGCCGGCGCGACGCCGTCGACGAGCTCTCCGGCGGCATGCGGCGGCGGCTGTTGCTCGCCCGCGGCCTCGTCCACGAGCCGCGCCTGGTCCTGCTCGACGAGCCGACGGTCGGCCTCGACCCGCAGATCCGCACCGAGCTCTGGACCCTGATCGGCGAGCTCAAATCACGCGGGACGACGATCCTGATGTCGACCCACTACATCGAGGAGGCCGAGCGCCTCGCCGACGAGGTGGCGGTCATGCACCAGGGCAAAATCATCAGCCGCGGCCACCCGGTCGAGCTGATCACCGAGCACGCCGGGCGCCAGACCGCCGAGGTTTACGGTCCGCCCGATCGGCTCGCGGAGACGCGGAGCGAAGCCGAAGCGAAGGGCCTCTCGGTGCGGCCGGCGGGGCCGGCGATCGCGATCGTCGGCTCCGAGCGCGGCGACGGGGTCATTCCCGAGGACGCGGTCGTCCGCGCCGCCTCGCTGGAGGACGTCTTCGTGCTGCTGACCGGAGAGGAGGCCGAGTGATGGAGTCCGCGACTACCACCCCAGAGGCGCCACGCCAGATGCGCCGCCTCGAACCGACCGCGATCGCCGGGATCATGAGCCGCGAGGTCGCCAACTTCCGCACCTACTGGAAGGGGACGACCTTCTCCAGCGTGCTGGAACCGCTGGTCTACCTGCTGGCCTTCGGGCTCGGGCTCAGCGCCACCCTGGTCGACGAAGTCGAAGGCGTCCCCTACATCGAGTTCGTCGGCACCGGGATGGTGGCGACGGCGGTGATCTTCTCCTCCGCCCTGCCGGCGATGTTCGGCACCTTCGTCAAGCACCGCTTCCAGAACACCTACGACGCGATCCTCGCCGCCCCGGTCGACGTCGAGGAGCTGGTCAGCGCCGAGATGCTGTGGATCGCGATCCGCTCCGGCACCTACGGCTGCGTGCCGCTGCTGGTCACGATCGCCTTCGGCCTCGACCCCGCCTGGGGGATGCTGCTGGTGCCGCTCTTCTGCTTCGTCACCGCACTGGGCTTCGCCGGCTTCGGCGTGGCGATGGCGGCGACCGTCGCCAAGATCGACCAGTTCAACTACGTCACGGCGCTGTTCGTGACCCCGCTCTTCCTCGTCGCCGGCACCTTCTTCCCGATCGACGGCCTGCCCGAGGGGGTGCAGGTCGCGGCGCAGTTCAACCCGCTGCACCAGTTGGTCGAACTGGTCCGCGGCGGCGCCTTCGGCTTCGAGTGGCAGGACATCCTGCGCTTCGCCTTCCTCGTCGCCTTCGCCCTCGTCACCTGGCGGGTCGCGATCCACCAGATGCAGAAGCGCCTGATCGACTGATCAGGCGCTTAAAACGGACCGTGCACCCGTCCTTTGAAACGAGGTCACCGGGCGTGTCCGTCGCTTATGGCTCGAGCCGGGCTCGCCTGCGGCACCCGCGGCATCCGCTTAAGGCTGCTTCCTTCCGGACCTGACCTGATTCGCGTGCCCACGTCGCGCAGGACCCGGCCGTCAACGCCGCCACAACGCACTGACCCCGACG
>JBIOTO010000127.1:0-2115 GCA_044865945.1 Solirubrobacterales bacterium | reverse complement strand
TACTCAGCATGGAGCCGGGCCGAAAACCTCCGGGCGACAGCAGGCGGCGATCCTCCGGCGGAGGTGCTCCCAGCGACCCCCTACCGGCGCCCCTCCCCCAACCGCTATTTCGTGTCTTTGAAGCTCTGGTCGATCCAGGGCATCATGTCGCGCAGGTCGTGACCGACCTCCTCGATCTGGTGCCCCGCACCCTCGGCGCGCATGCGGTCGAAGTTCTCGTTGCCGGCGCGGTTCTCGGCGATGAACTCCTTGGCGAAGTCACCCGACTGGATCTCGGAGAGAATTTGCTTCATCGCCGCCCGGGACTCCTCGCCGATCACGCGTTTGCCGCGGGTCATGTCGCCGTACTCGGCGGTGTTGGAGATCGAGTAGCGCATCCCCTGGATGCCCTTTTCGTACATCAGGTCGGCGATCAGCTTCAGCTCGTGGAGACACTCGAAGTAGGCGAGGCGCGGGTCGTAGCCGGCCTCGACCAGGGTCTCGTAGCCGGCGCGGACCAGCTCCGAGGCGCCGCCGCAGAGCACCGCCTGCTCGCCGAAGAGGTCGGTCTCGCACTCGTCTTTGAAGGTCGTCTCGATCACCGCCGCGCGGCCGCCGCCGATCCCGGAGGCGTAGGCGAGGACCAGGTCGTGCGCCTGACCGGTGGCGTCCTGGTGGACGGCCATCAGGCAGGGCACGCCGCTGCCTTCCTCGTACTGGCGGCGGACCAGGTGGCCCGGGCCCTTGGGCGCGACCATGCCGACGTCGACGCCCGGGGGCGGCTCGATCTCGCCGAAGTGGATCGCGAAGCCGTGGGCGAAGAGCAGCAGGTTGCCGGGGGCGATTCCGTCGGCGATCTCCTCGCGCCAGACCTCGGCCTGCTTCTCGTCCGGCAGAAGGATCATCACCAGGTCGCCGCGGCTGGCGGCTTCGGCGACGTCGAGCACCTCGAGCCCGGCGCCTTCGGCCTTGGCGCGGCTGGAGGAGTCGGGGCGGAGGCCGACGACGACGTCGACGCCGGAGTCCTTGAGGTTGAGAGCGTGGGCGTGACCCTGGGAGCCGTAGCCGAGGATGGCGACGGTCTTGCCGTCGAGCTTGCCCAGGTCAGCGTCTTTGTCGGTGAAGATGTCGTCGGTTCGCATGACGCGGCAGGCTAGCGGAGCGCTCTGCGCATCAGCTTCCCGGAGGGAGTGCGCGGCAGGGCCGAGGCGAGCTCGACCCGCTTCGGGACTTTGAACCCGGCCAGCGACTCGGCGCAGTGGCGGCGCAGCTCGTCGGGGCTGACCGCGGCGTCGCTCTCCAGCACCACCACCGCGGTCACCGCCTGCTGCCACTCCGGGTCCTCGCGGCCGATCACCGCCGCCTCGGCGACCTGAGGGTGGCGCAGCAGCACCTCCTCGACCTCGGCCGGGACGACGTTCTCGCCGCCGCTGACGATCATGTCGTCTATCCGGTCGGAGACGTAGAGGAAGCCTTCCTCGTCGATGTGGCCGAGATCGCCGGTGTGGAGCCAGCCGTCGGCGTCGGCGCTGCCGGGGGCGACGGTCGGCCCTTGGACGAGGATCTCGCCGTCCTGGATCCGCAGGTGGGTGGTCAGCAGCGGCCGGCCGGCGGAGCCGAGCTTGCGCTGGGCGTCGGCCGGAGCCAGGGTCGTGACCTGCGAGCAGGTCTCGGTCAGGCCATAGGTCTGGACGACGGTGGCGCCCTTGGCGATCGCCTCTTCCAGCGGTTCCGCCGGCACCGGCCCGCCGCCGACGAGGATCGCCCGCGGCCCCGAGAGGTCGGCGCCGGCCTCCAGCAGCCGGGTCAGCATCGTCGCCACCAGCGAGACCTGGGTGATCCCGTCCCGCTCCAGCGCCTCCCCCACCCGGTCGACGTCGAAGCCGTCGTGGACCACGGCGGTGGTCCCGTAGACGACCGCTTTCATCACGATCCCGAGCCCGGCGATGTGGCTGAGCGGCACGCAGCAGAGCCAGCGGTCGGTCGGCTCGACGCCGATGTTGAAGGCGGAGCCGACCGCGTTCCAGAGGAAGTTGCCGTAGCTGAGCGGGATCGGGCGCGGGGCGCCGGTGCTGCCGCTGGTCAGGACCCGGCAGCAGACGTCGTCCATGTCGTGCTCGCCCAGCAGCGGCAGGT
>JBIOTO010000126.1:0-11220 GCA_044865945.1 Solirubrobacterales bacterium | reverse complement strand
TTGCGGCAGCGGTGGTAGTCGCCGCGCAGGCAGGAGTCGCAGGTGGCGCAGGCGGTGTGGAAGGTGCCGAGGACGCGGTCGCCGACCGCGACCCGCTCGACGTCGTCCCCCGACGCGAGGACCGTGCCGACGAACTCGTGGCCGATGGTGAAGCCAGGCTCGACCGGCACCCGGCCGTGGTAGATGTGGAGGTCCGAGCCGCAGATCCCGGTCGCCTCGACGCGGACGAGCGCGTCGTCGCCGGCCGAGATCTCGGGGTCCGGCTTCTCCTCGATCCGAACCTGCTCGGGTGCCTGGAAGGTGACGGCGCGCATGCGCGCGCAACGCTACCGGTAGAGGGCGTTAGTTGACGCCGGCGACCTGGAAGCGGCTCTGCTCGCCGCTGGGGCTGGCGGTCTCCTCGATCCGCGCCTCAAGCGCCAGCTCCTTCTCGAAGTCGGCCGCCTCGCCGTGCTGGAAGGAGACGTCCTTGCCCTCGAGCAGCTCGATGAAGATCTCGACGAAGCGGGCGTCGAGCTGTTTGCCGGCGACGCGCCGCAGCTCGACGATCGCGTCGTAGCTGGACATCGGCGTCCGGTAGGAGTCGCGGGCGGTCATCACGTCGTAGGTGTCGGCAACGGAGATGATCCGCGCCAGCTCGGGGATTTCGTCCCCGGCCAGACCGCGCGGATAGCCTTTGCCGTCGATCCGCTCGTGGTGGGCGAGGATGATCTCCGCCACCGGCCCGTAGCCGTCGAGCGAGGAGACGACGCGGGCGCCCTGCTGGGGGTGGCGCTTGATCAGCATCCAGTCCTCGTCGGTGAGCGGCACGTTGGCCTTGAGGATGCGGTCGGGAAGGATGAACTTGCCGATGTCGTGCAGCAGCGCGGCGATGTGGACCAGCTCCTCCTCGCGGCGCGAGTAGCCCGCCCGCTGGGCGATCGCCCGCGAGTAGCGCGCCACCGCGGCGCTGTGGCGGGCGGTCATCTGGTCCCGCAGGTCGAGGGTGCGCAGCATCGCGCTCAACATCCCGACCTGGAAGCTGGCCAGCTGCTTGGAGCGCAGCTCCAGCTCGTTGGCCCGCTGCTGGGAGAGCAGCAGCTGGCCGAGCAGGTACTGGAAGGTGACGAGGACGACGCCGAAGAGGGCAATCGAGGCGATCCCGATCTCGGCGTAGATGTAGGCGACGGCGACGGCGAGCATCGCGCTGGCGAACTCGGAGGGCAGGACCGGCGGCAGGACTTTCAGCTTGGTCGAGAAGGAGGAGCGCTCGACGTAGCAGCCGTAGCTGGCGATCATCACGAAGTTGATCGCCAGGGCGAGCTGGAAGAGACCGAAGACGCAGAGGTAGAACCAGGGGTCGCTGGGGGTCAGGCCCAAGGCGATGACGCCCTCGTGGAAAACGATGCCGCCGAGCAGCGGGAACAGCGCGTAAGTGAGCACGTTGTCCAGTAGGTAGTGCCACTCGTCGCGCCAGCGCAGCCAGCCGGTGAGGATGGTGGCGACGCCGATCAGCGCTGCCGGGGTGCCGCCGAGGAAGACCATCGCGATCACCAGGGCCAGGAAGCTGCCGGAGATCTTCAGCTTCGACTCGGTGGTCACCGCCGTCAGGTCGCTGAAGACCGAGAAGGCGAGCAGAACCGCGAAGAAGGCCAAGTTCCAGTCAGAGCGCGGCGAATCCCAGATCGCGACGGCGATCGTCAGCAGCAGAGCGCCGACCATGACGGCGATCGCGGTGCGCGTAGGGCGGGTTTGCTCCATCTCTGATTCTCGGAAAGTCGTCGACTGGGTTTGCCCATGCCGGAAATCCGGCTATTTCTTCACGGGCGCTTCACTATTCCCTGCGCGGAGGAACGCCAGGTTGGCGGTTCCGCTATTTGGGAACTTCAAAGTTAGACGTCTATATGGGGAATCGGCAAGGGCTTTAGCCAGATGGCCAAATTCGCCCAGAAACGGATTCCCGTCCGAGAAAGTGATCGAAACCTATGCAGGGGGTTCCAAATGTCCAGAAAAACGACGAAGGGCGTCCCCATCCAGGACGCCCTTCAAAAGACTGGTGCAGACCTCGCGATCAGCTGGTCTGCCGGAGAATGCTTAGTGACGAAAGCCCATGTTCTTTGCCCCTTCTCGTAGTCGTTGAAGCCCGCAACGTTGTGCGCTGCATCGTGGAAACTTCTCAATTGCTGGTCACTTTGTAGCACAGCTTGGCGGAAACTTGTGCATCTGCAGGAAAAGTTGTGCAGAAATGCGGTAGTACGCACGGCCACCCATGCCTAGTCCACGACTGACTTCCCCCCTACGACGGCCCCTCTTCAGGCGGCTGGCGGCTTCCTACGCGATCAACGAGCTCGGCGACTGGATGGGGATCATCGCCCTCTCGGTGCTGGTCTTCGACCAGACCGAGAGCGCCCTGGCGACGGCGGCGCTCTTCCTCGGCACCCGCTTCCTGCCGGCGCTCCTCGCCCCGATCCTGGTCACCCGAGCCGAGCGGCCGCCGCCGCGCTTCGCCCTCCCGCTCATCTACTGCGGTGAGGCCGCGGCCTTCGCCGGGCTGGCGCTGCTGGTCGACGACTTCTCGCTGCCGGCGGTCATCGCCTTGGCCGCGATCGACGGCGCCCTCGCCCTTGCCGGCCGGGCGCTGACCCGCGCCGTGGTCGCCACCGCGCTGGAGCCGAGCGGCGAACTGCGGGCCGGCAACGCCCTGCTCAACGTCGCCTTCACCGGCGGCGCCGCGATCGGCCCGGCGCTGGCCGGCCTGGTGGTCGCCGGCTTCGGGGTTCAGACGGCGCTGCTGCTCGACGCGATCTCCTTCTACGCGGTGGCCTGGATCCTCTTCACCGCCGGGTCGATGCCCCACGCCGAGCCCGAACCCGGACGGATGCGAGAGCGGGTCCGCGCCGGCATCGCCTACATCCGCCAGCAGACCCTGCTGCGCAGGATCCTCACCGCCCAGGGACTGGCCTTCGTCTTCTTCGCCGCGGTGCTGCCCGTCGAGGTGGTCTACGTAAAGGAGACGCTGGGCTCAAGCGACACCGGATACGGCCTGATGCTCGCCTGCTGGGGCGGCGGCATGGTCCTCGGCAGCATCCTCTTCGCCCGCCTCCGCCAGGCCCCGCTGCCGAACCTCCTCTTCTTCAGCACCCTCGCCGTCGGCGCCGGCTACCTCGGCCTCGCCGCCGCCCCCACCCTGGCGGTGGCGTGCGTCGCCTCGGTGCTCGGTGGTGCCGGCAACGGGGTTCAGTGGGTGGCGACGATCAGCGCCGTCCAGGAGCTGACCGAAGAATCGATGCAGGCGCGGGTGATGAGCGTGCTCGAGTCGATCGGCGCGGCGATGCCGGGAGTCGGTTTCGCGGTCGGCGGCGTGATTGCCGCCCTGGTCAGCCCGCGGATGACGTTTCTCGTCGCGGGATGCGGGGTAATCGCGATCGTTGTCGTAATGGCACCTTTGCTTGGAGGGAATTGGCTCCAGAAGGGCGAAGTGCCAGATGAAATGCCACAAGAGGCGTCGCTTGACGGGCCAGACGACGTTGTGGTGGAGTTGATCCCAGGGAACTACAGGTCCGGCAATCTGGAGGAGAGACGTTGAAGAAGCTAGGGGCAGTATTCGCGGTTCTGGTTCTTGCGGCGGTCGCGGCGATCGGACTGGCGTCGTGCGGTGGCGGCGACGAGACTTCCGGTGGAAGCGGCAGCGGAAAGGGCGGGATCCTGAACGCGACCTACGCGTCCTTCCCGGACTACATGGACCCGGCCCTCTCCTACACGGCGGAAGGATGGACGGCGATGGCCGACGTCTACACGCCGCTGCTCACCTACAAGCACGCCAACGGCGAGGAAGGCTCCGAGGTCATCCCCGGCCTGGCCAAAGAAGTGCCATCGACCAGCAACGGCGGCATCAGCAAAGACGGCAAGACCTACACTCTCTTCCTCCGGCCGGGCCTCAAATACTCCGACGGGACCCCGGTCAAAGCCTCCGACTTCCCCTTCGCGGTCGAACGGATGATCGAGCTCAACTCCGGCGGCTCGCCCTTCTACCTGAAGATCGAAGGCGCTGAAAAGTTCGCCGAAACCAAACAGGGCCCGATCCCCGGGATCAAGGCCGACGACAAAACCGGGGAAATCGTCATCAACCTCGAAGACCCGAGCGGCACCTTCGTCAACGAGCTCGGCCTGATGTTCGTCGCGCCGCTGCCGCAGGACACGCCGATCGAAGACCTCTCGGCCAACCCGCCCCCCGGCACCGGCCCGTACGTGATCACCAAGTCCGAACCGGGCAAGGGCTGGGAATACAAACGCAACCCGTACTGGGCGAAAGCCAACGGCAAAGCGATGCCCGACCTGCCCGAAGGCGTGATGGACGGCGCCAAGATCACCATCATCCGCAACGAGCAGTCGCAGGTCGACGACATCGAACAGGGCACCTACGACTGGATGCAGAACCCGCCGCCCTCCTCGCGCTACACCGAAGTGAAGGAAAACTTCGAGGGCACCCAGTTCCGGGTCGAGCCGACGATCAGCACCTACTACTTCTGGATGAACTCCCAGCGGGCGCCGTTCGACGACGTCAAAGTCCGCCAGGCGGTCATCTACGCGATCGACGCGAAGGCGCTGGAACGGATCTACGCCGGCCAGATCGCGGGCACCCATCAGATCCTGCCGCCGGGGATGCCGGGCTACGAACAGTTCGACCTCTACCCGACCGACAAGGCGAAAGCCAAGGAAATGATCGAAGATGCCAACCCGTCGGACATGGACATCACCGTCTGGACCGACACCGAAAGCCCGAACAACGAAGCGGGCGAATACCTCAACGAGGTCCTGAAGGAACTCGGCTTCAACACGACGCTGAAAATCCTCAACGCCGACAACTACTTCACGGTGATCGGCAACGAAACGACGCCCAACCTCGACGCCGGCTGGTCGGATTGGTTCCAGGACTACCCGCACCCGAACGACTTCTTCCAGCCGCTGCTCGCCGGCGAGAGCATCCTGCCGACCAACAACGGCAACTTCGCCCACCTCGATGACCCGGCGATCAACAAAAAGATCACCGAACTGGGTGAAGAGCAGCTCGGGCCGGAGCAGGAAGACGCCTACAAGGAACTCGACAAAGAAGTGATGGAACAGGCTCCCTGGGCGCCGTACGGAACGCGAACCCTGTCGACCTTCGTCTCCGACAAAGTCGACCTCGAAAGCGTCATCTTCAATCCCACCTTCGGGCACTACCTGAGCAGCTTCGAATTCAAGTAGCACCCCCAGGGGTAGAAGAACAACGTGTCTGAGGAAGCGAACGCAGAGCGAGGGCCGTGGGCCCTCGCTCTGCGCCGCTTCCTCCGCAATCGCCTCGCGGTCGCCTTCCTCGGGGTCTTCCTCCTGATCGTCGTCTTCGTCCTGGCGGCGCCGCTGTGGGCCGATCACGTCGCCCACACCGGGCCGAACCAGGAGCACACGGTCGACACCGTCACCGTCGACGGCGAAAAGAAGGACGTCGTCACGCCTGAAGGCAAGCCGATCGGGCCGCAGTGGTTCAACGCCGGCGGCGAGTTCTTCCTCGGTGCCGACAGCCGCCTCGGCCGCGACGAGATGGTGCGGCTGATGTACGGTGGCCGGACCTCGCTGCTGGTCGGGATCACCGCCGCCCTGATCGCCACCTTCCTCGCCATCGTCCTCGGGCTCCTGGCCGGCTACTTCGGCGGTTGGACCGACAGCATCATCGCTCGCATCCTCGACACGATCTGGTCGTTGCCGGTCTTCCTGATCGGCCTCTCGGTGGGCATCGCCCTTGCCGTCGGCGGGCTCAAGATCGGCCCCCTCGAACTGTCCAGCGGCTCGCTTTGGAACCCGATCCTGATCATCAGCATCTTCACCGTCCCCTACATCGCCAGACCGATCCGGGGCGAAGTCCTCTCGCTCAGCAAAAAAGAGTTCGTCGAGGCGGCGATCGCCCAGGGGGCGGGCCCACTGCGGGTGATGTTCGGTGAGATCCTCCCCAACCTCGCCTCGACGATCATCGTCTTCTTCACCCTGATGATCGCCAACAGCATGCTCTTCGAGGCGGGCCTCTCCTTCCTCGGCGCCGGCGTGCAGCCGCCCAACTCCTCCTGGGGGACGATGATCACGACCGGGGTCGAACTGCTGAAAATCCAGCCGCTGCTGGCGATCATCCCCGGCTTCATGATCATGCTGACGGTGCTGTCGCTGAACATCGTCGGCGACGCCCTGCGCGACGCGCTCGACCCCCGCGGCAAGGCGCGGATGGACGCGGCGCTGCAGTTCGAGGCGCAGGCCGGCACCGTGGCCGAGGGACGAGCGGCGGTCTGATGGCCCGCTTCATCGCCAGGCGCCTGGTGGGAATGATCGCGGTCCTCTTCGCGGTCTCGGTGATCGTCTTCGTCGTCTTCATGGTGCTGCCGAAGCAGAACCCGGCGCAGTCCCTGGCCGGCAAGAACGCGACGCCGCTGCTGGTCAAGAACATCGAAGCCGAATGGGGGTTCGACGACTCGCTGCCGCAGCAGTACCTGACGATGATGAAGAAGATCTTCACCGGCGAGCTCGTCCAGTACGAACCCCGGATCCCGGTCGACGACAAGATCATCGAAGGTATCCCGGCGACCTTCTCGCTGACGATCGGGGCAGCGATCATCTGGCTCTTCTTCGGCCTCCTGCTCGGCTACATATCGGCGATCAAGGCCGGCGGCTGGCTCGATCGCTTCCTCACCGGGATCTCGATCGCCGGCATCTCGATTCCGGTCTTCCTCCTCGCCCCGGTGTTCATCTACTTCCTCACCTACAAGTTCGAAATCTTCCCCAACGGCCAGTACGTGCCGTTCAGCGAAGACCCGGCCGAGTGGCTCAACCACCTGATCCTGCCCTGGCTGACGCTGGCCATCCTCTCGATCGGCTTCTACAGCCGCGTCCTGCGCTCGAACATGCTCGACGTGATGAACGAGGACTACGTGCGGACGGCGCGGGCCAAGGGGCTGAGCGAGCGACAGGTGATGACCCGGCACGTACTGCGCAACTCGCTGATCCCGGACATCACCCTCTTCGGCCTCGACTTCGGGGCGACCATCGCCGGCACCGCAATCATCACCGAAACGCTCTACGACATCGACGGCGTCGGTCTCTACGCGGCCGAAGCGGTGACCAAGTTCGAACTGCCGCCAATCATGGGCGTGGCGATCTACGGCGCCTTCTTCGTCGTCCTTCTCAACACCATCGTCGACATCCTCTACGCCTACCTCGACCCCCGCGTGCGACTGGGAGAGAGCGCCTCGCAATGAGCCAGGCGCCACTGCTTTCCGTCCGCGACCTGCGGGTCGGCTTCGCGACCGAAGAGGGTGTCGTGCAGGCCGTCGACGGGGTCAGCTTCGACCTGCGACCGGGTGAGGTGCTGGCGATCGTCGGCGAGTCCGGCTCGGGCAAGAGCGTCACCGCGCAGACCCTGATCGGGCTGACCCGCGCCAACAACGCCCGCATCGAGGGCACGGTGCAGCTCGACGGCGAGGAGCTGACCGAGGCCAGCGACGCCGAGATGCGGCGCCTGCGCGGGGAGAAGGTAGCGATGGTCTTCCAGGACCCGATGACCTCCTTCAACCCGGTCTACCGGATCGGCGACCAGATCGTCGAGGCGATCCGCGCCCACCGTCCCGACACCTCCAAGCGGCAGGGCAAGGCGCGCGTGGTGGAGCTGTTCGAAGCTGTAGGCATCCCCAAAGCCGAGCAGCGGGTCGACGACTACCCGCACGAGTTCTCCGGCGGGATGCGCCAGCGGGCGATGATCGCGATGGCGCTGGCACTCGAGCCCGAGGTACTGATCGCCGACGAGCCGACGACGGCGCTCGACGTGACGATCCAGGCGCAGATCCTCGACCTGCTTGAGCGACTGAACCAGGAGCGCAACCTGGCGACGATCCTGATCACCCACGACCTCGGCGTCGTCGCCGAGGTGGCCGACCGGGTGCTGGTGATGTACGCCGGCAAAGTGGTCGAGCAGGGGACCCTCGATGAGATCTTCTACGACCCCCAGCACCCCTACACCTGGGGCCTGATCGGTTCGCTGACCAGGATCGACCGGCCGCGGCCGCACCGGCTGCCGCAGATCGCCGGGCAGCCGCCCTCGCTGCTGGACTTGCCCGAGGGCTGCCCGTTCCGGCCCCGCTGCCCGCACGAGTTCTCCAAGTGCGGCCAGTACCCCGGCCTCGACGCGCGGCTCAGCGAGGAGCCGGACCACCGCGACCGCTGCTGGCTCAGCCCCGAGGAGAAGCGAGAGAAGCGGCAGGTCGAAGGGCAGATCGGACTGGAGGCGCCGCGATGACCCCGCTGCTGGAGGTCACCGACCTCGTCAAGCACTTCCCGATCAAGCGCGGGATCCTGATCGACCGCGAGGTCGACCAGGTGCGGGCGGTCGACGGGGTCAGCTTCAAGGTCGAGCGCGGCGAAACGCTGGGGCTGGTCGGCGAGTCCGGCAGCGGCAAGTCGACCGCCTGCCGGGCGGTGCTGCAGCTGATCAAGCCGACCTCCGGCTCGGTCAAGTTCGAGGGGCGCGAGATCGCCGGCCTCGGCCGCCGGCAGATGACGCCGCTGCGGCGGGAGATGCAGATGATTTTCCAGGACCCCTACGCCTCGCTCAACCCGCGCAAACGGGTCGGGCAGATCGTCGGCGACCCGCTCAAGCGCCAGGGGGTCGCCTCCGGGTCGGAACTGCGCCGCCAGGTGCAGGAGCTGTTGGAGCGGGTCGGCCTCTCCAGCGAGCATTTCAATCGATACCCGCACGAGTTCTCCGGCGGCCAGCGGCAGCGGATCGGGATCGCCCGGGCGCTGGCGCTAAAGCCGAAGCTGGTGATCTGCGACGAGCCGGTCTCCGCCCTCGACGTCTCGATCCAGGCACAGATCGTCAACCTGCTCGACGACCTCCAGGACGAGCTCGGCCTCGCCTACCTGTTCGTCGCCCACGACATCGGCGTCGTCCGCCACATCGCCGACCGGATCGCGGTGATGAACGAGGGCAAGATCGTCGAGCAGGGCAGCGCCGACCAGGTCTGCGAGCAGCCCAAGGACGAGTACACGAAGAAACTGCTGGCGGCGGTTCCGATCCCGGATCCCAAAGAGAGCCGGGAACGGGCGAGCAGCCGTTAGGCCGCTGGCGTAGCCTCGGCAGGCAGTGGACCTGCCGCTCTCGCCGCCGATCAAACCGCAGCTTGCGCTTACCCGCAAAGCGCTGCCCGAGGGCGAGGAGTGGGCGTATGACCCGAAGCTCGACGGCTTCCGGGCGATCGTCTTCGTCGACGGCGAGGAGAGCTACATCCAGTCACGCGGCGGCAAAGACCTGAATCGCTATTTCCCGGAGCTCGGGTTCGCGCCGGGGCGCTGGGTGCTCGACGGCGAGCTGGTGATCCGCGACAGCGACGGCAACCTCGAATTCGACGCGATGCAGGAACGGATCCACCCGGCGCAGTCGCGAATCGAGCTGCTCTCGAAGCAGATCCCGGCCAGCTACATCGTCTTCGACCTGCTCGCCGAGGGCGACGAATCGCTGCTGGAGCGGCCGCTGCGCGAGCGGCGCGAGCGGCTGGAGGCGATCGCCGCCAAGGCGGGGCTGGAGCTGACGCCGCTGACCCACGACGCCGATCAGGCCGAGCGCTGGTTGGCGAACATCGAGGGGGTGATGGCCAAGGACCTCACCGCCCCCTACGTCCCCGGCAAACGCAAAGGGATGGCGAAGGTCAAGCGCGAGCGGACGATCGACTGCGTGGTGATGGGCTGGCGGCCAGGCAAAGAGGAGGGCACGGTCGGCTCGCTGATCCTCGGCCTCTACGACGACGGCGAGCTGCGCACCGTTGGCCACATCTCCGGCTTCTCCAAAGCCGCGAAACAGAGCATGCGGGCGATGCTGGCGCCGCTGGAGACGGGCGAAAGCGGGACGGCGGAGCCGAGCCGGTGGACCGGCGGGCGCGACCTGGAGTGGGTCGAGTTGCGGCCGGAGCTGGTGATCGAGGTCGGGTATGACCACGCGGCGTCGGGACGCATTAGGCACGGCGCACGGTTTCACGCCTTCAGGGACGACAAAGAGCCGTCCGAGTGCAAGTTCGAGCAGCTGGACGAAGGCGGTTAGACGCTCGAGCTGGTCTCTTCGAGCCGAAAGGTCGCGAGCTGCTCCTGAGCCCGTGCCCTGGCTTTTGATCGCAACGGCGGCAGCAGCGCCACCAGGTGGCCGCTGGGGCCAAGCGCCTGCTTCGCCCAGTTGCGGAAGTCGAATTCGTCGACGTGGTCGACGATCTTGCCGTCGGCGGTGAACTTGAAGCTGGCGCGGATGTCGTTGACGACCGGCCGCCCGGTGGAGAACGTGTAGCTGGCGATCCAGTGGGCGCTGCCAAGCTCATCGTCGGCCTCGTACTCGCGCAGCTCGATCTCGAGGTCGGTGGCGCGGGCGGTGAGCATCCGCCACATCGCGCCGACCTCCTCGCCCTCGAGGTCGCCGAAGGCGGGGTCGCGAAAGTGGGCGTCCGGCGCGTAGCAGGCGGTCATCGCCGCGCCGTTGCACTTCCCGAAGGCCTCGTAGAGGCGCTCGATCGTCGCCTTGTTCTCCGCGGCGGGCATCGGCCCACCTTACGCCCTAGCCGCGGGGCAGCTTCCCCTCGATCACGTAGCGGAGGACATCGACCACCTGCTCCGCCGTGCGGGCGGTGGCCTGGGCGGCGCGGTCGACCTCCTTCAGGGCGTGGTCGAGCTCGCCGTCGTGGAGGGTGACGACCGGCTTGCCGAGGGCGGCGGCGTAGCCGGCGTCGAAGGCCGCGTTCCACTGGCGGTATTTGTCACCGAAGCGGACGACGACCAGGTCGGCGTCGCGGATCAGGGTCTGGGTGCGGATCGCGTTGACCCCGGCCCCCTTGTGGTCGCGCCAGAAGGCCTCGCCCTCCTCCCCGAGCGTGCCGGTGCCGGCGTCGTCGGAGGCGGCGTGGTCGGTGACCGGCGCCGAGAACGCCACCGGCAGCCCGGCTTCGCGCACCCCGGCCTCGATCCGCTCGCGCCAGTCGCTGTGGATCTCGCCCGAGAGGTAAACGCTCCAAGTCCGCTCCATGGCGGAATCCTACGTCGGCGAGTGGTTGGGAGGGGCGGGTGCCCCTCCTCTCGACAGCTACCGGAGGCGCACCCACGGTCGTGGTTCCTTTTGAACGCTCAAGGTCCGAAAGGAACCACAACTTCGCCGGAGCCCTAGGAGCGCCTGACCCTGTGGTTCCTTTG
>JBIOTO010000125.1:0-3323 GCA_044865945.1 Solirubrobacterales bacterium | reverse complement strand
AGCCGGGCAGCAAACCTTGAGGCGTCAGCAGAAGCCGATCCTCCCGGCGGAGGTGCGCCCGGGACACCCCCACCGGCCCCCTCCAACCCCCACGCTTCTCAGTCGTACGAGTAGAACCCTGCGCCGCTCTTGCGGCCGAGTTTGCCTTCGCCGACCATCTCGACCATCAGTCCCGGAGGCTGGCTGGCGGCCTCGTTGTTCTCGGCGTAGAGGGCGTCGCCGATTGCCTTGGAGACGTCTAGGCCGACGAAGTCGAGTAGGGCCAGCGGGCCCATTGGGTGGCCGGCGCCGAGCTTCATGCAGGTGTCTACCTCGCCGGCCTCCATCCCGGTCCGCTCCATCAGGCGGACGGCTTCGAAGAGGAAGGGGAAGAGCAGGCGGTTGACGACGAAGCCGGCCTGGTCGGGGACCTCGACCGCGGTCTTGCCGAGCGCCGCGCACCAGGCCAGTGCCTTCTCGCGGGCGTCGGCGGCGCCGTCCGGGAAGCAGACCTCGATCAGCTTCATCCGCGGCACCGGGTTGAAGACGTGCAGGGCGAAGAGCCTGTCGACCCCGGCGGCCGCGGCGATCGCGCCGATGCTGAGCGAGGAAGTGGTGGTGGCGAGGTCGGCGTTCGGGCAGGCGGCGGCGACGGTCTTGATCAGCTCGCCCTTCGGCGCCACCTCCTCGACGATCGCCTCGACCACGACGTCGCAGTCGGCGAGGTCGTTGGGGTCGGTGGTGACCCGCAGCCGCGAGGGCTCGGCGCCCTCGATCTTGGCGCAGGCGGCGACCACTTTCTCCTCGGCGCGCCAGGCGGAAGCCTCGCTGCGAGCCAGCAGAATCGTGTCGGCGGTGGTGGTTGAGACCGCGGCAAGGCCGGTGGCGATTGCCCCGCTGCCCGCGATCCCCGGACTCGAGTAACCCTGGTTAGCGCTCATTGGCCGGGGTTCCTATCACGCCGCCCTTCCGCGGTGACGTGCGCCCGCGAAGCGTCCGCAACCCTGGCTGACTGACCAGTCAATCGGCTACCCTCATATACAGAGGCCGCGCGGTGCGCGCCCGAGATCTTTCCTCAGGAACGGAGGCTGGCGATGGACAACGGCAACGGCAAGCTCAGCGGACGGGAAGTGGTAATCGTCGAGGCGGCGCGGACCCCGATCGGCCGCGGCCACCCGGAGAAGGGCTACTACAAGGACCTGCACCCCTCGAATCTGCTCGCCCGCACCTACGCGGAGCTGATCCAGCGGGCCGGGATCGACCCCAACGAGGTCGGCGACGTGATCGCCGGCTGCGTCCAGCAGTTCGGCGAGCAGGGCCTCAACATCGGCCGCAACGCCTGGCTCGAGGCCGGCCTGCCGCAGGAGGTGCCCGGGACCACCGTCGACCGCCAGTGCGGCTCGGCCCAGCAGGCGGTCAACTTCGCCGCCGCGCTGGTCGCCGCCGGCGTCCACGACGTCGCCATCGGCGGTGGCGTCGAGCACATGGGCCACATCTCCTTCGCCGACTCCTACAAAGTCATGGAGGAGCACGGGCTGGCCTTCTCGCCCGAGCTGATGGAGAAGTACAACCTGATCCCGCAGGGCCTCTCGGCGGAGATGATCGCCGACCAGTGGGTGATCCCCCGCTCCGAGCTCGACGAGATCGGAGCCCGCTCCCAGCAGCTCGCCAAACAGGCGACCGACGAGGGCCGCTTCGAGCGCGAGATGATCCCGATCCAGGTCAACGGCGACACCTACGTCACCGACCAGGGCCTGCGCGAGACGACGATCGAGAGCCTCGCGCAGCTGAAGCCGGCCTTCAAGGAGGACGGCAAGATCACCGCCGGCAACTCCTCCCAGGTCTCCGACGGCGCCGCCGCGGTGCTGCTGATGAGCCGCGAAAAGGCCGACGCGCTGGGCTTGAAGCCGCGGGCGCGGATCTTCGACCAGACCACCGTCGGCGTCGACCCGGTGATCATGCTCACCGGCCCGATCCCGGCGACCGAAAAGCTGCTTGAGCGCAACGGGATGAAGATGGACGACATCGACCTGGTCGAGATCAACGAGGCCTTCGCCTCGGTGGTCGGCGCCTGGCGGCGTGAGCTGGAACCGGACATGGACCGGGTCAACGTCAACGGCGGCGCGATCGCCCTCGGCCACCCGCTCGGCTCCACCGGCGCCCGCCTGATCACCACCCTGCTGCACGAGATGGAGCGCACCGACAAGGAGATGGGCCTGGTGACGATGTGCTGCGGCGGCGGCCTCGGTACCGGCACCCTGATCCAGCGGGTCTGAGCTTGATCCCGCGGCGATAGCGGGCATATACTGCCCGCGCAATGCGCAGGTTCTTCTTAGTACTCGTATTGCTCGTTATCGGGGCTCCGCTGCTGATCTCGGGCTGCGGCGATAGCTCCGGAGCCGAAGAGAAGACGCTGACGAAAAAGCAGTTCGTCAAGCTGGCCGAAGCCTTCTGCGACAAGGAATACCGGGCCGAGGAACGGGACATGGAAGCGTACGCCGACAAGCACCTGCTCCTCTTCGGCGGTGGCGAGCCCTGGGAACAGGAAGTGCTGAACGAGATCGTCCTCGAATACGTCGAAGACAAAATCGACTACTTCAAGTCCCTCCCCGTCCCGGAAGGCGACGGGAAGGAGGTCAGGGGGATGATCGTCGCCTTCGAAGAAGGCCTGGAGAAGAGCGAAAAGGAACCGGCTGGCCTCGCCGAACCGCGACCCTTCGCCAAGAAGAAGCCGCCCGACGACTTCTGGGACGCGAGCTACGAAACCACCTCCGCCTACGGCCCCTGGCTCTGTGGCCAGCCCTGAGCGGACCTCACTCGTCCTCGCCGGCGACTAGCTTTCCGGCGTCGTCCAACTAGCGAAGGAGAAACGTGAGCAAGCTTCTGACTGCGGCTGTTGCGGCTGCCGCCCTCGTAGTGCTGGTCGCCGGGTGCGGTGGTGGCGACGAGACCACCGACGGGGCCACCGATGAGAGTGTGACCCTGACCAAGGAGGAGTTCATCAAACAGGGCGACGCGATCTGCAAAGAGGCCGGGGACAACAGCGAAAAGGAAGCCGAAGAATTCGCCAAGGAAAACGGCTTCACGCTCGAAAAAGCGAACGAAGAACAGCTGGAAGAAGCCGTCGCCGAGGTGCTCGTGTCGAGCCTGAGGCAGCAGGCCGAGGGACTGGAAGCGCTCGGTGCCCCCGAGGGGGACGAGGAGCAGGTCGAAAAGATCATCGTCTCGCTGGAAGGCGCGACTGACGAAATCGAAGACGAACCCAGGCTCGTCTTCAAGGAAGAAGTCTTCGACGAGCCCAACGAACTGGCTCGGGCCTACGGCTTCAAGGTCTGCGGCGAAGA
>JBIOTO010000124.1:0-32245 GCA_044865945.1 Solirubrobacterales bacterium | reverse complement strand
GGGTTGGAGCGGGGTCGCACCCGCGTTGATCGGGGCTTTGGTCGTGGCGATCTATCCAGCGCTGTTGGAGTACCAGGGGATGTTGATGAGCGAGCCGCTCGCGGCGACGTTGCTCTCGGGTGGCGTGCTGGCGGCACTCTGGGCTTGGGACGGCGGGCGCTGGCGGTGGCTGCTGCCGGGGGTGCTGTTTGGGGCCCTGGCGCTGACGCGGCCGGAGTACCTGGCGATCGCGGGACTCGTGGCGCTGGTGGTGTTCGCGCGGGAGGCGCGGGGCGACTGGCGCACGTCTCTCGTCCGGACCGCGATCTTCGTGCTCGGCCTGGTGGTGGTCGTCGCGCCCTGGACGGTTCGCAACGCGGTCGCGCTCGATCGCTTCGTCCCGATCTCGACCGGCGGCGGCCAGGTGCTGTTCGCCGGCACCTACCTGCCCTCGGACGGGGATCCGGAAAAGGTCGGGGCCGAGGTGACGGCGGAAAACCCAGATCTGTTTCAGCCCGGAGACGCCCATCAACTAAGGCTGGAGCAGATCCTCGCTCGGTTGGCGGCCGACCGCTATCCAGGGATGGAAACCGACCTGGCGCTCTCGAAGCTGGGCAAGGAACAGCTCTGGGACGACGTCACTGAAGAGCCGGTCGAATACGCCGCCTTCGTCGCGACCAAGGTCTGGCGGATCTGGTCGCACGGGCCACGGGATGTGATGCGGGAGCCGGTCTGGGAGGTCCTGCACTGGCTGCTGGTCGCCTTCGGCTTGGTTGGCCTCGCGATCCTCGCCTGGCAGCGGCGCTGGGAGGCGCTCCTGATCGGCACGATCTTTCTCGCGATCACCCTGGTCAGCGCCCTGCTCGTCGCCTCGCCGCGGCGCGTCCTGGTCCTCGTTCCCCTGCTGGCCGCGCTCGGGAGCGTCGGCGTTGAACGATTGGCGAGTTTGGTGCCCTATAGGGGCCACAAGTCACCAACCGTGCCCGCTTCCCCGAGTAGCCTGGGCGCGCCTTGAACGCTCTCTCGACTCGCTATGGGACGCGGACGCTGGTTGCGCTGGCGGCGATCGCGCTGCTGGGGCTGGTGGTGCGCGCTTATGTGGTCGTCAACCCGGTTGAGCACCCGGCCGACGACTCGGCCGCCTACTACGCGATCTCCAAGGCCCTCTATACGGAACAGAGCTTCGGGGGGCCGGAATTCCGCGACTCCAGCGACTGGTCGCCCGGCGCCCCCTTCCTCTACGCCGCCGCCTACTACGCGACCGGCGGCGCCCGGGAAGGGACGGCGCGAATCGTCGAGGCGCTGCTGGGGGTGGCGACGATCCTCGTCGTCTTCGCCCTGGGGTGGCGGCTGGGCGGGCGCGAGCTGGGCCGCTGGGTCGGTCTCTTCGCCGCCTTCGCGGTTGCCGTCTACCCGCCGTTCATCCACACCACCGGCGAGCTGATGAGCGAGCCGCCGGCGATGCTGACCCTGCCGGCGGCGATCCTCGCCTTCCTATGGGCCAGCGACCGGGGCGGCACCTGGCCGTGGCTGGCCCCGGGACTGCTGTTCGGCCTGTCGGCGATGTTCCGTCCCGAGTACCTGTTCGTCGGCCTTGCGTTCGTGGTCCTCGCCGCGCTTCGCGCGGGCCTGGGGAGCGATTGGCGTCGCGGCCTGACCGCCGCACTCGTCCTTCTCGTCGCCTTCGCGCTGCCGATCGTCCCCTGGGCGGTCCGCAACGCGATCGTCCTCGACCGGGTGGTGCCGATCTCGACCGGCGGCGGCAAGGCGCTCTACGTCGGCACCTATCTGCCGGCCGACGGCGAATACCAGCGGGTCAAGGCGATCCTCGCCGAGCGCTACCTCGGCCGCGACCTCGAACCGGGCTCTGAGGCACTCGACAAGGTCAACCCGACCGAACTCTTCGACGCAGTCGCCAGGGAAGTACAAACGGAACACCCCGACCTAACCCGCGACCAGGCGCTCGGGCGGGCCGGGAAGGACAACTTCGACAAGTACTTCGGCGATGACCCCTGGGGCTACGCGGCGATGACCGCGCGCAAGGTCGGGCGGATGTGGAGCAGCGGCGTCGGCGAAGCGATGAGCACCACCGCCGGTCGCGTCGTCCAGGTCCTCCTCGTCGCCCTCGGCCTGGCCGGCTTCGCCCTGCTCGCGCTGCGCCGCCGCTGGTGGGAGCTGGTCGCCCTGGCGACGCCGATCGTCCTCGTCACCGCCGTCGGCGCGGTCTCGCTGGCCGCCCCCCGGCGCAACGAGGTGCTGATGACGCTTGTCTTCCCACTTGCCGGTCTCGCCCTCTCTTCCGGGCTGGCGGCCATACTCTCCGGTCGCAAATGGTCCCCAGAGCAGGCATCTTCCCCGCCGAACTGACGGCGCTGCGCGGCGCCGGAGTGCTGCTGGCGATCTTCCTGATCGCCTACGCCGTCGTCCGCCGCCACTCGCTGCGGAACGCCGACGTGCTGATCCTGCTCGCCTCCGGCCTCGGGCTGGCGATCGTCGCCGGGACCGAAATCGTCAACGGCCTGCTCTCCGCCTTCTCCTTCGAGAAGGGCAACGGCGGCCGCATCCTCGGCCTCGCCGTCTTCGCCATCTTCATCCTCTTCCTGCTCGTCCTGCGGGCGCTCTCGCAGGCCGCCCGCAACGGGCGCCAGCTGGCCGCCGCGCTTGAGGGCCTCGCCTGGGAGGAGTTCCGCCAGGCAGGCCTGCCCGAGCGTTTCCGCGGCAAGATCGCGATCCTGATCCCGGCCTACAACGAGGCGGAGAACATCGGCACCGTCCTCGGCCAGATCCCGGCCGCGGTCTGCGGGGTCGGGACCGAGGTGCTGGTCGTCGACGACGGCTCCCGCGACGGGACCGGCGACGTCGCCGCCGAGCACGGCGCCGCCGTCGCCCGCCACGTCACCAACCGCGGCGGCGGCGCGGCGCTGCGGACCGGCTACCGGCTGATGGTCGAATCGGGCGCCCTGATCGTCGTCACCCTCGACGCCGACGGCCAGCACCGCCCCGACGAGATGGAGCGCCTGGTCAAACCGATCGTCGACGGCGAGGTAGACATGGCCCACGGCTCCCGCGTCCTCGGCCACGCCGACCGCAACCACTTCGCCCGCAAGCTCGGGATCGTCTTCTTCAACCGCCTCGTCTCCTTCATCACCCGCACCCACGTCACCGACTGCTCGAACGGCTACCGCGCCGTCCGCACCACGGTCCTGCCGCAGCTGGTCCTGCGCCAGGAGCAGTTCCACACCTCCGAGTTCATGATCGAGGCGATCAAGCGCGGCATCCCCGCCAAGGAGGTGCCGATCACGGTCGACCAGCGCCTCCACGGGCACTCAAAGAAGCCCGCCGCCTTCCGCTACGGCGCCGGCTTCGCCAACGCGATCGTCCGCACCTGGCTGCGCTAGCCGTTCCGGCACCATTTGCGAAGGAAACTCGCTCCAACTTGACCGCCGTGAAAGGCTGCATGGCGGCGGGGGGTCGACCGAACGGAGGAACAGGGATGTCGATCACCGAGTACGAGGCCGCTGAAATCGAGAAGGCGAACGCGAGCGGCAACACGCCAGTCGTCTTCATCCACGGGCTCTGGCTGCTGCCGAGCAGCTGGGACCGCTGGGCCGAGGTCTTCGAGGAGGCCGGCTACGCGCCGCTGACGCCGACCTGGCCGGACGATCCGCGCACCGTCGAGGAGGCCCGCGCCAACCCCGACGTCTTCGCCAAGAAGACGCTGGGGATGATCGCCGACCACACCGCGGAGGTGATCAACGGCCTCAGCAAGAAGCCGGCGGTCCTCGGCCACTCGACCGGCGGCCTGCTCTGCCAGATCATCGCCGACCGCGGCCTCTCGGCGGCGACGGTGGCGATCGACCCGGGGCCGTTCCGCGGCGTCCTGCCGCTGCCGCTCTCCGCCCTGCGCTCGGCCTGGCCGGTGCTGCGGAACCCGCTCAACCGCGGCAAGGCCATCACCCTCAGCTTCGAGCAGTTCAAGTACGGCTGGGCCAACGCGCTCGACGACGAGGAGGCGACGGCGCTGTACGAGACCTTCCACGTCGCCGCCCCCGGAGTGGCGCTGATGCAGATGGCGAACGCCAACCTCAACCCCTTCACCGAGGCCAAGCTCGACCCGAAGAACCCGAACCGGGGGCCGCTGCTGATCATCGACGGCGAGCTGGACCACACCGTCCCCTGGGCGATCGCCAATGCCTCCTACAAGAAACAGAGCCGCAACCAGGCGGTCACCGAAATCGAGAAAATCCCCAATCGCGGGCACTCGCTGACGATCGACAGTGGCTGGCGCGAGGTCTGCGACCGCTCGCTGGCCTTTGTCAAGCGCTTCGCCTGAGCGTCAGCGAACGCCGGGGTGGCGGACCGCCGCCGGGTCCGGCAGGTACAGGTCGGTGCCGCAGCGCGGGCAGACCTGGACGTAGAGCTTCAGCGCCTTGTGGCAGGTGGGACACTGCCGTTCGGGTTCGTCCTTGTCGACCCGGTAGAGGATCACCGCGATCAGGCCGAGCAGCGGCAGCACGACCCCGATCAGGAACCAGATGAAGAACGAGCTGCCCTTGCCCCGGCCGATCAGGCCGGTGGCGAGGCCGAAGGAGAAGGCGATGACCAGGTACTCCACGCCTCCATTCTTGCGCTTCGGGCGAACTAGACCTAACGTCCAGCGGTGACCGTGCGCCGCTCAAGGGCGGCGTCCGCGGTTCCGAGGAGAGTGTGAGGGCCCACCGGGGCCAATTCGCGCATGGCGATCCCGCAAGAGAAACCAGTCGCTGCGAGGCCGAAAGACCGTCGGCGCAAGCGCCGGCGCGTCTGGAAGGACAAGCACTTCCGCTGGGTGCCGGACGGCCAGGGCGACTGGAAGGTCGAAGCCTTCCTCTACCGCCACCACCACAAACCGAAGAAAGGGCACTCGCGCGGTCCCGGCAAGAAGCCGGCGCGCCGGGCCCAGGCCACCGCGGCGGCGCCGGCGGCCGCCCCCGCCCCGCCCTTCGATCAGCGCCCGCCCGAGGCCTACCAGGGCGCCTTCGGCACCGCCCAGGCGGTGCGTCTGCTGCACCGCGCGGGCTTCGGCCCCGCCTCCGGCCAGGCCGAGCAACTGGTCTCGCTGGGGCTCGTCGGCGCGGTCCAGTCGCTGACCCGCCCCGGCGGCACGGCCCACCTCAACGGCCCCGCCCCGCGCGACGACGACGGCAACCCCCTCGCCCCGGGCGACGCCTGGGGGCACGACCACCTCTGGTGGCTGGACCGCATGATCCGCTCCGACCAGCCGCTGGTCGAGCGGATGGCGCTGGTCTTCCACGACTGGTTCGCGACCTCGAACGCGAACGTCTCCAGAACCCAGCAGATGATCGACCAGTCGAACCTCTTCCGGGGGCGCTGCTTCGGCTCCTTCCTCGACCTCTTCAAGGCGGTGACGATCGACCCGGCGATGCTGCAGTGGCTGAACGGCAACGAAAACTACAAATGGGCGCCGAACGAGAACTACGGCCGCGAGATGATGGAGCTGTTCTCGCTCGGGGCCGACCGCGGCGCCTACACCGAGGACGACATCCGCGAAGCGGCCCGCGCCCTGACCGGCTGGCGCAACGACTGGTCCAGCGAGCTCGGCGCCCACAACTTCCGCTTCGAACCGAAATGGCACGACACCGGCAACAAGACGGTGTTCGGCAAGACCGGCAACTGGGGCTGGGAAGACGCCTGCCGGCTCTGCGTCGAGCACCCGCTCCACGCCTCCTTCTTCGTCGAGAAGCTGTGGAGCTACTTCATCCCGGCGCCGCCCTCGGCCGCCGTCCGCGACCAGCTCGCCAACGCCTACGTCAGCTCCGGCTGGCAGATCCGGCCGGTCCTGGAGGCGATCCTGACCAGCCCCGAGTTCTACGAGGGGCCGCCGATGGTGAAGCCGCCGGTCGTCCAGCTGGCCTCGATGCTGCGGGCGCTGGGCCGGCCGATCGACACCGAGGCCTGGATCTACATCTGCGACCTGGCTGGGCAGCAGCTCTTCTGGCCGCCCAATGTCTCCGGCTGGGACGACAACCGCTGGCTCGACACCTCGACGATGCGGGCCCGCTGGCTGATGGTCACCTACGCGCTGGAGGAGATCGCCCCCGACCCCTGGAACGAGCCCTACAGCGCCACCGAGACCCCTGAGGAAGCCCTCGCCAAGGCGGTCGCCTCCTGGGGCTCGCCGGCGCTGCGCGACGAGCACCGCGCCGAGCTGCTCGACCTCGCCAAACGCAGCGAGAAACTGATCGTCGCCAGCTGGCAGAAAGGCCCCTACCGGGCGATGCGCCAGAACGCGCTCCTGCAGCTGATCGGCGTCAGCCCGGACATGACCCTGCAATGAGCCCGAGCCGCCCACACCACTCCTGCTGCGACGGCTACACCCGCTCGCAGCTGCTGCGCTCGGCTGCCGCCGAAGCCGGCCAGGGGCTGCCGGCGATCGAGCCGGGGATGCCGGAGCCGGCGGGGACCGGGCTCTCGCGCCGCAGGTTCCTCTCTCGCAGCGCCGGCCTGGCGCTGGCGGTCTACGGCGCCTCGAAGATCCCGCTCTCGGCCTTCGAGACCGGGATCGCCCAGGCGGCACCGACCGACAAGATCCTCATCTCGGTCTTCTTCGACGGGGGCATCGACGCGCTCAGCGTGCTGGCGCCGGTCAACGACTCCCGCTACCAGCAGCTGCGCCCGAACCTGAAACTGGCGCCGGGCGCCGGCACCACCTTCAGCGAGGACCCGAGCCTGCAGTGGCACCCGTCCGCCGCCGCGCTGGCGACGCTGCACGGCGAGGGCAAGGTCAGCGCCTTCCCGGCGATCGGCTACGACCACCCGGACCAGTCCCACTTCACCTCCCGCCACTACTACGAGATCGGCGAGCTGCAGGTCGGCTACCGGACCGGCTGGCTGGGCCGCTACATCGACGCCGTCGGCGACAGCGAGAACCCGCTCCAGGGCCTCTCGCTCGACGGCTCGCTCTCGCCGATGATCGCCACGGCCGAAAAGCCGGTGGCGGCAATCGACAGCGTCGACGGCTACGACCTCTGGTCGCGGGTGGGCGAGCCGATCGAGGCCGAGATGTTCAACAGCTTCGCCCGCTTCGGCTCGCTGCCGGCCGACTCGCCGGCGATGAGCCAGGTGCGCCGCGCCACCTCGCAGACCGACAAGCTGCGCCAGGATCTCGACGGGGTCGGCGACTTCAGCAGCCCGGTCGAATACCCCGACCACTGGTTCGCCCACAAGCTCGCCGGCCTCGCCGCCTACATCGCCGTCGGCCTGCCGATGCGGGTGGTGACGATCCGCGCCCCCGGCGGCTACGACACCCACGCCGACCAGGCCGGCGACCTCGAAGACAACTTGCGCGAGACCTGCGAGGGCATCCTCGCCTTCCAGCGCGACCTCGAAGCCCGCGGCCTCGCCGACCGGGTGATGATCGAGATGTGGAGCGAGTTCGGGCGGCGGCCGGAGGAGAACGGCTCGCTCGGCACCGACCACGGTGCCGCCGGCTGCGCCTTCGTGATCGGCTCACAGGCCAAAGGCCAGATGGTCGGCGAGTTCCCCGGCCTGACCAAACTCGACGAAGACGACAACCTGCGGGTGACCAGCGACTTCCGCGGGATGTACTGCTCGCTGCTGGAGCAGTGGCTCGGCTTCGACGCCGAGGCGATCATCCCCGGCGCCTCGGGCTTCGCCCGACCGGTGCTGATCAAGCCGTGAGACGGCTGGCGACGCGACTGGCCCTGGCCGGGTTCCTGGCGATCGTGCTGGCGCTGACCGCTTCCCTGGGCGCGCAGCTGGCCGCGCCCTCGCTCGCCCCCGACCGCGCCGCGGCCGCCGACTGCGCCTGGAAGCGCCAGGTCAAGCGGGTGGTGAAACGGGTCAAGCGCCACGGCAAGGTGCGGCGGGTGGTCCGCCGCAAGGTCCGCTGGGTCTGCGTGCCGGTGGCGGCCGCGCCGATCGCGCCGAGTCCCAATCCAGCTTCGCCGGCACCGGCGTCGCCAGATCCCGAACCCGAACCGGAAGCGAACCGACTGTCAGTGACGGCGCGGAAACTCTACTTCGTGCTCTCGCGGCCCAGCGTCAAACCGGGCGCGGTGACGATCGAGCTCAACAACCAGGACGAGGACCCCCACAACCTCAATCTGCGTCTTGAGGGGACCGAAGGGGAACCGCTGGAGATCCCCGAAACCGACTCGGAAGAGCGCAACGTCGCCAGCTTCGACCTACCGGCGGGCAAATACAAACTCTGGTGCTCCCTCCCCGAACACGAGGAAAAAGGGATGCACACGACGCTGCAGGTCGCCGACTCCTAGCTCAGAGCAGCGGCTTGGGGTGGCCGATCGAGCCCACCTCGGAGAGGTCGCGGCGAAAGGGCAGCCCGGCGGTCCAGTCGAGCACGGCGCGCACCTTGCGAGCCGAGCCCGGAATCTGGCTCATGTGGTAAGTCCGCGCCATCCACCAGGCGGGGAAGCCGCGGAAGGTGCGGTCGCCGATCTTGCCGACCGCCTTGTAGCGGCCGAGGTTCACGAACGCCGCTTGGGAGCGGTACTCGTAAGGCTTGGGGCTTCCGACCCCGAGCTCGGCGGCGATGTTGCGGGCGGCGACCGGCCCCTGCCGCACCGCCGTCTGCGCGGTCGGCGGCGAGGTGCCGCCGCTCGGATCGGGAACCGCGGCGCAGTCGCCGATCGCCCAGACCGAGTCCATCCCCCGCACCCGCAGGTAGGAGTCGACCGGAACCCGGCCGCGCTCGTCGAGCGGCACGTTCAGCTCCTTGAGGATCGGCTGCGGAGCGACGCCGGCGGTCCAGACGACGGTTTTGCTCGGCAGCACCTCGCCGGTCGAGAGGCGGGCGCTGTCGGGGCCGACCTCCTCCAGCGTCGTGCCGAGGCGAATGTCGATGCCGCGACCGCGCAGCTCGCGCAGCGCGTATTCGCCGAGGTCGCGGTCGATCTCGGGCAGAACCCGGTCGGTCGCCTCGACCAGCACCCAGCGCATCCCGTGCAGGCGGGCGCGCGGGTAGGAGTCCATCGCGTCGGCGGCAAAGTCCTGCAGCTCGGCCAGGGCCTCGAGCCCGGCGTAGCCGCCGCCGACGAAGACGTAGGTGAGAAGCTGTTCGCGCCGCGCCGGGTCCTCGGTCGCGTTCGCTTCCTCCAGCGTCTCGATCACGTGGTTACGGAGGTAGATCGCGTCGGCGAGGCTCTTGAAGCCGACCGCGTGCTCGGCCAGACCCGGGACCGGCAGCACCCGCGAGACCGAGCCCATCGAGAGCAGCAGCTGGTCGTATGGCAGCTGTTCGGTTTCGCCGTACTTGGCCCGCAGGGTGACGGTCTTCGCCTCGGGGTCGTGACCGACGATCGACCCAAGCCGCAGATAAGTCCGTTTGAGGATCTCGCGCAGCGGCGTCACCACGTGCCGTGGCTCCAGGGTCCCGGCCGCCGCCTCCGGCAGGAACGGCGTGTAGAGCGCGAAGTTGGTCTCGTTGACGAGCACCATCCGCGCCGACTGCTTCGGCAGCGTCCGCTCCAGCTCCCGCGCCGCCGCGGCGCCGCCAAACCCACCGCCAGCGATCACCACGTTCCAGGCCATGACTCCAACCTAGCACGCTTGTAACACGTTGTTACAAAGTGCAAAACGCACTAAGTCCGGCTACAGCTTCTCCTGGATCAAGCGGTTGACCTCGCCGCCGTCGGCGCGGCCCTTGGTCTCTCTCATGACGGCGCCGACGATGGCGCCGATCGCCTTGTTGTTGCCTTCGCGGATCTTCTCTACGGCGTCGGGGTTGTCGGCCATCGCCTGCTCGACGATCGCCTCTAGCTCGTTTGAGTCCGACATCTGGGCTAGGCCCTCGCGCTCGACGATTGACGCCGGCTCCCCACCCTCGGCGACCATGATCGCCAGCACCTTCTTACCGCTGCCGTGGGAGATCTTCTTCTCCTGGACGAGGGCGACCAGGGCCGCGAGCTGCTCGGGCACGACCTTGGAGGCGGTGGCGCCACCCTCTGCCTCGGCCTGGCGCAGCGCCGCCGCCAGCTCGCCGGTCACCCAGTTCGCCGCCACCTTCGGCTCGACGCCGTCGGCGGCCGCCGCGACGCTCTCGAAGTAGCCCGCCGTCTCCGGGTCGGTCGCCAGGGTCAGCGCCACGTCGCCGGCCAGTCCCAGCTCCTTTTCGTAGCGCTCGATCCGCGCCGCCGGCAGCTCTGGCAGCGCCTCGCGGGCTTCGCGGATCATCTCCTCGGTCGGCACCAGCGGCACCAGGTCGGGCTCGGGGAAGTAGCGGTAGTCGTGCGCCTCCTCCTTCGAGCGCAGCGAGGTGAGGCTGCCGCTGGCCGGGTCGAAGTGCAGCGTCTCCTGCTCGACCGTCCCCCCCGCCTCGACCAGCTCGCGCTGGCGGGCCAGCTCGGCTTCGATCCCGCGCTGGAGGAAGCGGAAGCTGTTCATGTTCTTTAGCTCGGTCTTGGTCCCGAGATCCTCGCTGCCGGCTGGCCGCACCGAGACGTTGGCGTCGACCCGCAGGCTCCCCTCCTCCATGCTGACGTCGGAGACGCCCAGCTGGCGCACCGTCTCGCGCAGGAGGCGCGCCCAGTTGGCGGCTTCGGCGGGATCGCGCAGGTCGGGCTCGGTGACGATCTCGACCAGCGGCGTGCCGCCGCGGTTGAAGTCGACCAGCGAGGCGGCGGAGCCGTGGATCCGGCCCGAATCGCCGACGTGGATCGTCTTCGCCGCGTCCTCCTCCAGGTGGGCGCGATGGATGCGGACCTGGCCGAGCCGACCGGGACCGCAGATCGGGATGTCGTACTGACTGATCTGGTACGCCTTCGGGCTGTCGGGATAGAAGTAGTTCTTGCGGTGGAAGATCGAGCGCGGGGCGATCTCGCAGCCCAGCGCCGCGCCGATCTGCAGCGCGTAGCGGATCGCCTTCTCGTTCGGCACCGGCAGCACGCCCGGGTGGGCGAGGCAGATCGGGCAAGTGTGGACGTTGGGCTCGTCGCCGAAGGAGAGTTCGCAGCCGCAGAACATCTTCGTCTCGGTCGCAAGCTGGACGTGGATCTCCAGCCCGATCACCGCCTCCAGCTCAGCCACCGGAGCCTCCCGGCCGGGCGTCGAAACCAATCCCCTGCTCCAGCGCGTAGGCGGCGTCGAGCAGGCGCTGCTCGGCGAAAGCCGGGGCGGCGATCTGGAACCCGACCGGCAGTTGCGGGCCGCCGCCTTCCGGCGCGGCGAGGCCGGCGGGGATCGAGATCGCGGGGATGCCGGCGAGGCTCATCGGCACCGTGAAGAAGTCGTTCAGGTACATCGCCAGCGGGTCGTCGCTCTTCTCCCCCAGCTTGAAGGCGACCGAGGGCGCGGTCGGGGTGACGACGAAGTCGACGTCGGCGAAGGCGCCGTCGAAGTCCTGGGCGATCCGGGTGCGGACCTTCTGCGCCTGCCCGTAGTAGGCCTCGTAGTAGCCGGAGGAGAGCGCGTAGGTGCCGAGCATGATCCGCCGCTTCACCTCCGGCCCGAAGCCCTCCGAGCGCGTCGTCTCGTACATCTCGATCAGGTCGCCGTCGCCGCCCGCGCGCATCCCGTAGCGGACGCCGTCGTAGCGGGCGAGGTTGGAGGAGGCCTCGGCCGGGGCGATCACGTAGTAGGCCGAGATACCGTGCTCTGAGCTCGGCAGCGAGACCTCGGCGATCTCGCCGCCCAGCGCCTCGATCTTCTTCAGCGTCGCCTCGAAGACCTCGCGCACGCCGGCGTCGAGGTCATCGCCGGCGAGCTCGGCGGGGACGCCGAAGCGCAGGCCCGAGAGATCCTCGCGGCCGGGCAGCGTGACCCCGCCCTCCAGCCCGACCGAGGTCGAGTCGAGCGGGTCGTGCCCCTGCAGGATCCCCAGCAACAGGGCGGCGTCGGAGACCGTCCGGGTCAGCGGCCCGCACTGGTCGAGCGAGGAGGCGAAGGCGATCATCCCGTAGCGGGAGATCGCGCCGTAAGTGGGCTTGAGGCCGACGATGCCGCAGAAGGCGGCTGGCTGGCGGATCGAGCCGCCGGTGTCGGTTCCGATCGACCAGGGCGCGAGGCCGCCGGCGACGACCGCCGCCGAGCCGCCCGAGGACCCGCCAGGCACCCGCTGGCGGTCCCAGGGGTTGAGGACCGGCCCGGAGGCCGAGTTCTCGTTCGAGGAGCCCATCGCGAACTCGTCCATGTTCGTCTTGCCGAGGACCGGGGCGCCGGCCTCGATCAGCTTGCGGACCGCGGTCGAGGTGTAGGGCGGGCGGTAGCCCTCGAGTATCCGCGAGCCGGCGGTGGTCGGCACGCCCTCGGTGCAGAAGATGTCCTTGACGGCGATCGGGGCGACGCAGTCGCGCTCCACCGCGATCGCCACCGCGTCGGTGCCGCCCTCGTCGCGCCAGAGGTAGGCGTTGAGCTCGTCCCCGGCGGCCGCCTGGCGCCAGGCGGCGGTGTACTCGGCGGCGTCGAGGTCCCCCGCGACCATCGCTTCGTGCGCCTCCAGGGCGGTCAGTGCCAGCAGGTCCGTCATCAGATGCCTGGCTTCGTGGCCACGTGCGACTGGGGGCGCGCACGGCCGAGCAGATCAAGGACGCGGGGTGCAGCCTTTGCTGGAGGCAAAGGCAAACCCGAGGACGCAGAGATGCGAAGTGCCGTGCGCGGCATCCAGGCGTGCGTGGTCGCGGGGCCAGGCATCTTCATTCGGCCTGCGGTGAGGGAACGCGGAAGGCGCCCTTTTCGGGTTCCGGGGCCGAGGCGAGGGCGACCTCGCGCGGCAGGCTCTGCCACGGCTCGTCGTCGCGCAGGACGTTCTCCAGCGCCACCACGTGCGAGGTCGGCTTGACTCCCTCCAGATCGAGGTTGCCGATCCGGTCGACGTGCTCGAGGATCCCCGACAGCTCGCCGACCATCGTCTCCACCTCGTCGTCGGAGAGGCGAAGCCGGGAGAGCCTCGCCACGTGCAGGACCTGCTCGCGGTCGATCATGGCGGCGGATTCTAGGTGTGTGTGGAAACTGGCTGCCTGGCCAGTTAGAGTGCCCGCCAATGCAGGGACCCGCCGCCGAGAGATTCGTCGTCTTCAACCTGCGCCTGCTGGCGGCCACCTTCGCCGTGGTCGGCCTGCTCTTCCTCCTCGTCCCGAGCGGCGTCCTCGACGTCATCTCTGACGTCGGCGAATGGTTCGGCAACGACACCCGCGCCCCCCACACCCAGGAGTACCTCTGGCTGGCGCTGGGCTTCGCCTACATGGTGGTGATCACCGGCATCTGCCTCGTCGCCCAGGCGGACGTGGTCCGCTACCGGCCGCTGCTGCTGGTCCTCGCCGCCGGCAAGACTGCCTCCTCGCTCGGCTCGCTGGCCTTTTTCCTGATCCAGGAAGAGGTCTTCATCTACCTGCTCAACTTCCTCGTCGACGGCTTCCTGGCGCTGCTGGCGCTCTGGCTCTTCGTCCTCGCGGGCCGGGTCGGTCGCCCGGCCGCCCCCGGTTGAAAGCGCCCGCCAGGGCTGTCGACCGCTGAGCAACGCACCCTGAGCGCGATCTGTGCGGCGCAGGCACCCGGCATCGACGGCCTGCCGGCGGCGGAGCGCGACATCGACGTGTCCGGCCCGGTGGCCGAGTTCCTCCGCTCGCTCTCGCCGCGGGTGCTGCTGCGGCTGCGCCTCGGCCTGCGCGCCTTCGAGTGGCTGCCCTTCCCCTGGCGCTTCAGCCGGCTCGACCCGGAGGCGGCCGAGGACTTCCTCCGCAAGCTCGACTCCTCCCGCTTCCCGCTCCACCACGACCTGCTGCTGATGGCGAAGCTCTTCTCCACCCTCGGCTACGCGGTCGCGCCCGAGGTCGAGGCGAAGATCGGCGTCCGCACCGATTGCGCCCTGGCCGACGGCACGCTGCCCGAGCCGGCCGGCTCGCTCGGCGAGACCGAAGCCCCCGGCGAGGGCGAGGAATGCGAGGTGGCGATCGTCGGCTCCGGCGCCGGCGGCGCGGTGGCGGCGGCGATGCTGGCCGAGGCCGGGCTCAACGTGCTCGTGCTGGAGGCCGGCGACCACTACAACCGCGACAACTACCCCGAGGGCCGGCTGGAAGCGATAACCGAGCTCTACCGCGAAGCCGGCCTGACGATCGCCGAAGGCCGGCCGCCGATTCCGGTCCCGGTGGCCAAGGTCGTCGGCGGCACCACGGTGATCAACTCGGGCACCTGCTTCCGCGCCCCCGACCGAATCCTCGACGGCTGGCGCGACGAGTTCGGGATCGGCTGGGCGCGGGAGCTGGACGAGGACTTCGCCGAGGCCGAGGACTTCCTCCGCGTCACCCCCCTCGACCCCAACACCATGGGCCGCAACGGGCAGCTGGCGATGGAGGGCGCGGCGGCGATCGGCGCCAGCGGCGGCCCGATCGCCCGCAACGCCGGCAGCTGCGTGCAGTGCAGCTCCTGCCCCTACGGCTGCGCGATCGACGCCAAGCGCGGGATGCACGTCAGCTACCTGCCGCGCGCGGTCGCCGCCGGGGCGCGGGTGCGGGCCGGGGTCGAAGCGCAAAGGGTCCTGGTCGAGGACGGCCGCGCGGTCGGGCTCGCCTGCTCGGCCCGCGACGCCAGCGGCCGCTCCCGCCCCTTCACCGTCCGCGCCAGCCGCGCCGTGATCGCCGCGGGCGGCGCCCTCGGCACCCCGGAGCTGCTGCTGCGCTCGGGGCTCGGCGGCAAGCAGGTCGGCCGCAACCTCCGCATCCACCCCGCCTGCTGGGTCGGCGCCCGCTACGAGGAGGACGTGCACGGCTGGGAGGGCGTGATGCAGAGCTACTACGTCGACCAGTGGGAGCACGAGCAGGGCGTCCTCCTGGAGGCCACCTTCACCCCGCTCGCCTTCGGCGGCGCCTGGCTGGTCGGCACCGGCACCGAGCACCAGCGCTCGATGCTCAACTTCGGCCGCATCGGCTCGATCGGCGTCCAGCTGCGCGACGTCTCGGTCGGCGCCGTCGGCCTCGCCAACGAAGGCGCGCTGCGCGCCAGCTACAAGCTGAACGACGAGGACACCCGCAAGACGATCTTCGGCATCGCCCGCGCGGCTGAAGTCCACTTCGCCGCCGGCGCCACCGAGGTCTACCCGAACATCCCCCGGGCCGGGGTGCTGAAGCCAGGAGACCTGGCGACCTTCGAGACCACCCGCTTCAAGGCCTCGGAGCTGCGCCTCGAGGCCTTCCACCCGATGGGAACGGCGCGGATCTCAGCCGACCCGCGCCGCGGCGTCTGCGGCCCCGACGGCTCGGTCAACGGGACGCCCGGCCTCTACGTGGCCGACGCGTCCCTGTTCCCGACCGCGCCCGGCGTCAACCCGATGATGACCATCATCGCCTTCGCGAAGCAGGTCTCCCGGGAAGTCGCCGGAGGCGGGTCCTCCCTCAGCTACTCGGGGGAGGCGGCGGTGGGCTCGGCGGCGTAGAGGACGGCGGCTGCGGCGGGCCGGCACCCGGACCACCACGGTTGGAGAACTGGTCACCGATCTCTCCGAACGAGGTCCCCTCTTCCTGCATCGCCCTGTAAGCGCCGTAGGTGATCCCGGCCGCGGCGAGCAGGCCGAGGAAGGCGCCGATCGTGGGGCTGATGTCGACCCCGGGCACGCCACCGGTGTCGCCGGGCGGATCGATGATCCGGTAGACGATCAGCAGGACCGAGACCGCGCCGAGCACCGCCGCCACCGCGTTGAGCGAGACGGGCGGCTCGACCAGCGCGTCGGACAGCTCGATGACGACAACCGCGACCGCGACGATGATCGTCAGCATCAGGAACAGGTCGGTGTAGCTGAACGCTTCCCAGGCGCTGCCGCCGACGCTGAGGCTGAAGAGGCCGTCGCCGCTGTCGATGTCGACCTTGAACCAGTCGAAGAACATGAAGATGAAGAGAAGGACAGCCGACCCGCCGGCGATCTTCTCCCCCGTACTGAGCCTGTCCATCTGTCTCCTCCTCGGAGTTTGGGGTGGGGTCGGGGTGACCCTATTCCTGATCAGAGGTGCCTTCGACGCGGATGGCCGGGTTTCCTACCCGGCGGCCGCGCGCTGGCGCGCCGCTTGCAGCGTGTTGCTGAGCAGCATCGCGATCGTCATCGGCCCGACGCCGCCGGGAACGGGCGTGATCGCCGACGCGACCTCGGCCGCGGCCTCGTAGTCGACGTCGCCCGCGAGACCGTCCTCGAGCCGGTTCATGCCGACGTCGATCACGACCGCCCCCGGCTTCACCGCCTCGGCGCCCAGCAGGCGCGGCACGCCGACGGCGGCGACGAGGACGTCGGCGCGGCGGCAGCTGGCGTCGAGATCGCGGGTGCGCGAGTGACAGATCGTCACCGTCGCGTTCGCCCTCAGCAGCAGCCGGGCGACGGGCACGCCAACCAGCTTCGAGCGACCGACGACGACCGCCTCGGCGCCCTCCAGCTCGACGCCCTCGTGGGCCAGCAGCTCCATCACCCCGGCTGGGGTGCAGGGCACCAGTCCGGGGGTTCCGTGGGCGAGGAGGCCAGCGTTGACCGGCGTCAGGCCGTCGACGTCCTTATCCGGGTTCAGCGTTCGCACAACAGCATCGGAGTCGAGGTGGGCCGGCAGTGGCAGCTGGACGAGGATCCCGTCGACCTCGTCGTCCGCGCCGAGTGAGCGGACCAGGTCGAGCAGCTCCTCCTGATTGATCCCGGCTTCGATCCCGTGGTGGACCGAGCGCATCCCGACTTCCTCACAGCTGCGGCGCTTGTTGCGGATGTAGATCTCCGAAGCTGGGTCCTCGCCGACCAGGACCGTGGCCAGCGCCGGCACTCGCCCCGTCTCCTGCTCGTAGGCGGCGACGTCGACCTTGACCCGCTCGCGCACAGCCACGGCGACCGCTTTGCCGTCGATCACCCGCGCGGCCATCGCCTCACCGCTTCCGGATCGGGGCGTAGTCGGCCATCAGCTTGCGCTCGGCGCCGTCGCCGGAGAAGCGGACGATGATCACCCCGCCGGGCTCGACCCCGGTCACCACCCCGTCGCCGAAGCTGGCGTGGACGACGTCGTCGCCGGTCTGCAGCTCCAGCGCCGGGCCCGGGTCGACCGCCTGGGCCGGCGTCACCTCGTCGGTCACCGAGGTGCTCCAGCTGGTCCCCAGGCTGCGGGCCGCGGTCGAGTGGCTCTCGGTCAGCTCACTCGGCAGCTCGTCGACGAAGCGCGAGGGCAGGTTGTGCTCGGCCCGGCCGAACAGCCGCCGCTCCCGCGCCCAGGTCATGTAGAGGCGTTTGCGGGCGCGGGTGATGCCGACATAACAGAGGCGGCGCTCCTCTTCTTCGCCACCCTCTTCCAGCGCCCGCATGTGCGGGAAGGCCCCCTCCTCGCAGCCGACGATGAAGACCGTGTCGTACTCGAGCCCCTTGGCGTTGTGCAGGGTCATCAGCGTCACCAGCTCCTGTTCGGAGCTGAGCCCGTCCTGCTCGGTGTAGAGGGAGATCTGCTGCAGGTACTCCTCCAGCGGCGAGACTTCGCTCTCCCCCTCGCGTTCGCGCTCGATGTCGAACTCGGCGGCGCCGCCGATCAGCGTTTCCAGGTTTTCCGCCCGGCCTTCGGCCTCGATCGTCCGCTCCGCCGCGAGCGCGTCGAGGTAGCCGGTCTCGTGCAGGACCGACTCCAGCAGGGTCGCCACCGGCCCGCCTTCGTCGGCGCGTTCGCGCAGCCCGGCCATCGTCTCGTAGAAGCGACCGCAGGCCTTGATCGCGGCGCCGCTCAAACCCGGCACCTCCTCGATCCGTTCCAGCACCTCCCAGACCGGCAGGCCGGTGGTGTTGACGTGGGAGGCGATCCGGCCCTGGGTGGTGTTGCCGATTCCCCGCCGCGGCGAGTTGACGGCCCGCGTGAAGGAGACGAGGTCGGCCGGGTTGACCAGCAGGCTGAGGTAGGCGACCGCGTCCTTGACCTCGGCCCGCTCGTAGAACTTGGTGCCCCCGATCACCTGGTAGGAGACGTCGAAGCGCTGCAGCGTGTCCTCCAGCACCCGGCTCATCGCGTTGGTCCGGTAGAAGACCGCGACCTCGGAGCGGGCGACCCCGTCCTCCTCTTCCAAGCGTTCGATCTCACCCGCGACCCAGCGCGCCTCCTGGTGCTCGTCGGTCAGCTCGTTGAGCTGGACCGGCTCACCGCCCGCGTCTTCGGTCCAGAGCTCCTTCTTCAGGCCTTCGCGGTTGCGTTCGATGACGGCGTTGGCGGCGGAGAGGATCGTCTGGGTCGAGCGGTAGTTCTGCTCCAGCTTGACCACCTCGGCGTCCTTGAAGTCCTTTTCGAAGTCGAGGATGTTGCGGACGTCGGCATGGCGGAAGCCGTAGATCGACTGCGAGTCGTCGCCGACGACCATCAGGTTCTCGCGCTCTCCCGCGAGCAGCTGCAGCAGCCGGTACTGGGCGTGGTTGGTGTCCTGGTACTCGTCGACGAGGACGTGGCGGAAGGTGCGCTGCCAGCGCTCGCGCACCTCCGGGAAGAGCTCCATCGCGTTGACGGTGCGGACCAGGAGGTCGTCGAAGTCCATCGCGTTGGCCTCCCGCATCCGCTTCTCGTAGAGCGGGAAGGCTTCGGCGACGATCTCCTCGAATTCGTTCAGGGCCGATTCGTTGTAGGAGTCGGAGTCGATCAGCTGGTTCTTGGCGCCGGAGATCTTCGAGTGGATCGCCCGCGGCGGGAACCGTTTCGGGTCGACCCCGAGCTCGGTCAGGCAGCGTTTCAGCATCCGCAGCGAGTCGGCCTGGTCGTAGATCGTGAACCCCTTCGAGTAGCCGAGCCGCTCGGCGTCGACCCGCAGCATCCGCGCGCAGGCCGAGTGGAAGGTCGTCACCCACATCGCCCGCACCGAGCGGCCGACCAGCTGGCCGACCCGCTCGCGCATCTCGGCAGCGGCTTTGTTAGTGAAGGTGATTGCCAGGATCTCGCCCGGCCGGGCGGTGCCGTTGGCCAGCAAATAGGCGATCCGGTGGGTCAGGACCCGGGTCTTGCCCGAGCCGGCGCCGGCCAGGACCAAGAGCGGCCCCTCGCCGTGTTCGACCGCCTCCCGCTGTGGACCGTTCAACCCGGCCAGCAGCCGCTCAGCCCGGTCGGCGCCGGGCTCGGTGGGCGCGCCGGAAGCCGGGGTCGCACCTTCGGGATCGGTGTCGAAATGCTCCTGCAGACTCACCTGGCGAGCATAGCCATGGCCGCGGCGGGGCCCGCCAGCCTCAGAGCGAGCTCGATTCGGCAGTGCAGTTGCTCGATTCGGCGCCATCTCCGAGCAGCAGGTCTTCCAGCTCCTCGTCGCTCATCCGTTCCATCCGGCCGATCCAGCAGGCGATGTTCTTCGCTTCCCCTGGCGTTTCGGCTCCCAACATTCCATAACGTCCTGCCTGCAGGACCAGCCGCGCGGCATCGAGGTCAACGAAGCCCAGCAAGTCGTTGAACTTCCACCTGCCGTCGCGCTCGACGAAGGCGTACCGCACCTTTTGACCATCGTAGAAAGACCCCTTGTAGGCGATGAGAGCGGTGGCCGAGTCGCCCTCGACCTCGATGCGGGAGACATCGATCTTCGTTGGCGGTTCCAAAAACGGATCCAGAGTCGATTCTTCGCAGTGGTGGATTGCCGCCTCGTCTTCTAGATCGCTCATCTTTTCGAGGAAGCGGAGCGTGCTGAACTTCAGGCAGGTCTCCGGCCCCGCCTCGGCCATCGAAGCGTGGATCATCTTCTGCAGCGCCTCCTGGTCGCCACTCCCGCCGCATGACCCAAGCGCCAGCACCGCGAAGAGCAACGCGCCCGCGGACGCCAGGCGCTTTGGCAAACCAGGGGTCAACTAAGGCGCCTTGCCTCAGCCGCCGGCCGAGGAGCGGCCGGTGCGGGGCTCGATCTTCGCCGTCTCGGCGCTCGGGCCGTTGCCGCCGTCGAGCCGCGCCAGGCGTTTCTCGACGTCGGCGATCCGCTCCGAGAGCGCCTTGATCGCCTCGGCGATCGGGTCCGGCAGGTGGATCCAGTCGGCGTCGGGGCCTTCGACCCGCTTGCCTTCGAGTTTGACCGGGTGGCCGGGGTTGCCGACCACCGTCGCGCCCGGCGGCACGTCCTCGACGACCACCGTGTTGGCGCCGATCTTCGCTCCGTCCCCGACCGCGATCGGGCCCAGCAGCTTCGCCCCCGAGCCGACGGTGACGTTGTTGCCGAGAGTCGGGTGGCGCTTGCCGGGCTGGAACCCGGTGCCGCCCAGGGTCACCCCCTGGTAGAGGGTGACGCAGTCGCCGATCGCCGCGGTCTCGCCGATCACCACGCCGGAGCCGTGGTCGATGAAGAACTCGTTGCCGATCCGGGCGGCGGGATGGATCTCGACCCCGGTCACCGAGCGGGTCAGGTAGGCGATCATCCGCGGCAGCAGCGGCACCCCGGCTTCGAGCAGGGCGTGGGCGGCGCGGTGGGCGAGCAGCGCCTGCACCCCGGCCCAGCTGGTGAGGATCTCGAAGCTGGAGACGCCCTGCGCGGCGGGGTCGCGCTCGCGCGCCGCCTTGAGGTCGGCGCGGATCTCCTTGACCACCCTCTTCCAGCGGCTCATGGTGAGAAGAAGGGTAAGGACATGTAGCGCTCGCCCGAGTCGCAGACGATCGTCACAACCCTCTTCCCCGCCATCTCCGGCCGCGCCGCGACCTCCAGCGCCGCCCAGATGTTGGCCCCGGCCGAGATCCCGGCCAGCACCCCGTCCTCCTTGGCGACGCGGCGGGCGGTCTCCAGGGCGTCCTCGTCGCCGACCGCGAGGATCTCGTCGACCACGTCGCGGTCGAGGTTCTCGGGCACGAAGCCGGCGCCGATGCCCTGGATTTTGTGCGGGCCGGGGGCGCCGCCGGAGAGCACCGGCGAGCTGGCCGGCTCGACCGCCACCACCAGCGCCTCCGGCGCCCGCTCCTTCAGCATCCGGCCGACGCCGGTGATCGTTCCGCCGGTGCCGACCCCGGAGACGAAGGCGCCGATCTCCCCCTCGGTCTGGCTCCAGATCTCCTCCGCCGTGGTGCGGCGGTGGATCTCGGGATTGGCGGGGTTGGAGAACTGCATCGGCATGAACCCCTTGCGCTGCTCGCGGATCTCCTCGGCCAGCGCCACCGCCTCGTTCATCCCGCCCAGCGAGGGCGTCTCGCGAACCTCGGCGCCGTAGGCGCGCAGCAGCTTGCCGCGCTCCCGGCTCATCCCCTCCGGCAGGGTGAGGATCAGCTCGTAGCCGCGGGCGGCGCAGACCATCGCCAGGGCGATGCCGGTGTTGCCGCTGGTCGGCTCGACCACCACCGCCCGGCCCGGCTCGATCAGCCCCTCCTCCTCGGCGGCGTCGATCATCGCCACGCCGATCCGGTCCTTGACCGAGCCGCCGGGATTGAAGTACTCGAGCTTGGCGCAGACCTGGCCGCCCACCCCCGCGGCGAGCCGGTCGAGCATGACCATCGGCGTGTTGCCGACCACGGCCGAGGCCTCCGCTCCGATGCGCATCGCGCGGAGTCTAGGAGGGATCGCCGGAACCTCGCGCAAGACCTGGGCCAAACCGGCCCACGCCGGCTTCTCAGATTTGCCTGAGCGTCTCCATGTTTTCATTAAGTACGGGGTAGTACTGAGGTACCCGCGGGTTGCTCAAACCCCACAGAAGGATGGATGGATCATGAGGATCAACAAGAGCAACGATGCCATCCCGGCGATCAGCGTCAGTAAGTCCTGCTGATTTCCGGACCCGGGCGGGCCGACCGGCCCGCCCGGCCGCCTCCTCTCGGTCTCGGCTGGTAAACGTCTTATTTCTCAGTCAACGTCGCGCCGATGGGATTCAGCAGGCTGACGCGCCGCCCCCTGACCGCCGCCGCCACGGCCTTCGTCGGCGGGGTGCTCCTCTTCGGCGCGGTGCAGGGAATAGACGGCAGCCCGTTCCCACCAACCCCGAACCACTCGAAGGTCCAGGCCTCCGTCTCCGCCGCCGCTCTCGGCCTGGAAATCGGAACCGCGACCACGCACCTCGCCGAAACCCTCCTCGACGGATCGGCCGCGGACGGCGAGGAATCTCTCACAGAGCTGGAAAAGGCATTCAGCCTGGTGATCTCGGGGCTACTCGAGAACCGCGAGGACCCCGGCGACGCGCGGGAGATGACGACGAGGATCGACGCCTACCTCGCGGTCATCCGCCTTCCCCGCCTCGACTACTCCGAGGCGAGCGCGGACCTGGAGAGGATTTATGCCGCGATGAAGATGGGGATGTCGACCGCCGAGCTCTCTCGAAAGGTCGCAAAGGAGATCCTCTGCCAGGACGAAGCGGCCTAGATGAAGTACATGCCGCTGCCGGACTCTTCGGCCTCGCGGCGGGCGACTTCGGCGATCGTCGTCTGGGCGAAGACCTTGCGCAGGGCGGCGACCCCCTCGGCCCAGATGCCGCCGGCCTCGTCGGCCTCGTCGCCGACTTTGCCGTCGAGGACCTGGACGACTTCAAGCACGGTGATCTCCTCGGCCGGGCGCGAGAGCGTGTAGCCGCCGCGCATGCCGCGATGGCTGGTCAGCAACCCGTTGCGACGCAGGGTCGAGAACAGCTGCTCGAGGAACTGCTCGGGGATCTCGCGGCGCTCGGCGAGCTCCTTGATCGGCACCGGACGTTCGCCGGCGCGCGCAAGCTCCGCCAAAGCGACGACCGCATATCTCGACTTTGAGGTAATTGAGATCACTGGGACCTTTCTACCGCACCCCGCGGCTGGGTAGGATCGCGTCGCGGATGAGCGAGCGCCCAAACTGCCTGGTGATCGACGGCCACCCTCTCGTCCGGTTGGGAATCCGGGACACGCTTGAGGGCAAGTTCGTCGTCCACGAGGCTCCCACCCGGGAGGAGGCGCTCGACCTCGTCCGCGACGTCGGCGACTTCGACGTCGCGATCGTCGACATGAGCCGGCGCGGCAATGGCGACGGCAACTCGGTCAGCGGCGCGGAGGCGATCCGGTTGCTGAACCGCACCACGCCGGGCCTGGGGATCGTCGCCCACGGTGAGCTCCCCGAGCGCCACCTGGCGAACGCGGCGATCCAGGCGGGGGCCTCGGCCTACGTCGCCCGCACCGCCGGCCCGACCGAGCTGGCCCGAGCGGTGGAAGCGGCGGTCGAGCAGGAGCGCTTCGTCGACCCGGCGGTGCCGCCGAAAGGCAGTCGCGGCAAGCTGACCCGGCGCCAGCGCCAGATTCTGCAGCTGCTCGCCAACGGCGAGTCGACCACGGTGGCGGCGCGCGAGCTGGACCTCAGCGAAGAGACGGTGAAGACCCACACCAAGAACGCCCTCGCCCGCCTCGGCGCCAGGAACCGGACCCACGCGGTGGCGATCGCCGTCCGCGAGTGCCTGATCGACTAGCCGCCTACCAGGCGATGTCGTCGTGCGTGGTCTGCGACGAGACCGTTCGCGACGTGCTGTTCACGACCTGAGCAGGCGTGCCCTCGGGGGCGTGATCCGACCAAGCAGGGCGACGGACCCTGACGAGCGAATGGCGGCGCCATTCGTGAGGAAGGGGCTGGCGACTTGCGCCGGTCGGGCGCGTCACCCGGGGGTGCGACTGCGAAAGGTCGGGAACAGCGCGTCGCGTCATTAGATCCAGTTTCTGTCGCGCGCCATAAGAACTGCCTGAGCCCTATCAACCGCGCCGATCTTGCCGTAGACGTTGTGCAGGTGGGTGCGGATGGTCGAGACCGAGAGGTGCATTTCGCTGGCGATCTGCTTGTAGACCATGCCCTCGGAGAGGTGGCGGAGGACGTCGAGCTCGCGGGCCGAGAGCGGGCAGGGCTCGCTCACCCTGGTCGCGTCCTGGGTCGGCAGCGGCAGCTCGTAGAGCAGGTCGCGCAGCGACTCGGGGCTGAGGCCGCAGCGCTCGGCGCTCGCCTTCAAGCGCTCGGGGGCGATCGCCTCGCCCTGGCAGCAATGGGCGACCATGTCGGCGGTCGCGACCATCGCCGCTAGCCCCTCGGCGTCCTCGGCGTGATGGCGCTCGATCGCCACCGCGATCCGCGAGGGAAGGTTCCAGCGGCGGGCGAGAACACCGCCGACCAGGGCGTGGTCGATGCCGAGCTGCTCGCGTTCCTCGCGCAGGCGCTGCTCGGGGGTGCGGGAGATCGCGTCGAAGTAGACCTTGTAGCCGGGATGCAGGCGGGAGATCACCAGGCGGCCGACGTCGTGCAGCAGCGCCGCCACGGCGAGCTCGTCGCGTTCGGCCCAGCCGACGACGCGGCCGATCCGGTCGGCGGCCCGCTGGGTGGCGAGGGCGTGGACGCGGAAGCGCTCCGGCTTCAACTCCCAGCTACCGTTGGACTCGAAGAAGTCGAAGCTGGGCGCGGTCCCAGCCAGGGCGAGGACACCGGCCGGCTTGAGAACCTCAAGCGCGGCGGGGACACCGGCGACGCCGCCGGCGACAAGACCGCCGCGGTTGGCGTGGCGCAGGACCGAGATCGCCAGCGAGACGTCGCTCTCGACCGCCTCGATGATCTCGCCCACGCGGACGTTCTCGGCGGTGGCGGCTGAGATCACTCGCTCGCGCGCCTCAAGCAGGACGGGGAAACGCTCAACCGCCTCGAATGCCTCAGCCAGACGGCTGCCGGGCGCGGCGGCGTTCCTCGATCCCGCGTTCGCTTCCCCTTGCAGGGAGGCTGCGCGACTGGTCTGCGCGGTCGTAACGCTCATTGGCCAACTCATCGGCAGCAAAAGCGGTCAGGTTTAGCCCAGGAATCTCTTGCAACCGCGAAAAGCGGGCTTTTGGGGCCGCTAAGCGGAATCGAGGCGGGCGATGGCGGCTTTGATCCGCTCCAGGGACCGCTCCCTGCCCAGCACCGTGAGGGACTCGAAGATGCCGGGAGAGACCGAGGTGCCGGTGATCGCGACGCGGATCGGCTGGTACAGGCGGCCCGGTTTGAGGTCGAAGCGGTCGAGCAGCGGCGCCAGCGCCGCCTCGATCGGTTCCGGCTCGAACGGCTCGACCCCCCGCAGCGCCTCGGCAACGGCCTCCAGCACCTCTCCTGACCCCTCTTTCATCACCTTGTTCCATGCCTTCTCGTCCTCGACCGGGGCCTCGAAGAGGAAGCGGATCAGCGGCCAGACCTCGTTCAGGGTCTGGGCTTTCTCCTGGGCGATCTCGCAGGCCGCCCGCAGGCGCTCGTCGGCGTCGCGGCCGAGGTGGCGGGCGACCGCGGCGGTGTACTCGTCGAGCGGCATCTCGCGCATGAAGCGGCCGTTCAGCCAGCGCAGCTTCTTCTCGTCGAAGATCGCCGCCGATTTGCCGACGTCCGCGACCCGGAAGCGGCGGACCAGCTCCTCGGTTGACATCAGGGTGGTGTCATCGTCGGTTCCCCAGCCGAGCAGGGCGAGGTAGTTGCGGACCGCCGCCGGCAGGTAGCCGGCGGCGCGCAGCTCCTGCACCGAGGCGGCCCCGTGGCGCTTGGAGAGCTTCTTGCCGTCGGGCCCGTGCAGCAGCGGCAGATGGGCGTAACGCGGCGGCTCGTGGCCGAGCGCCGCGAGCACCAGCAGCTGCTTCGGCGTGTTCGAGAGGTGGTCGTCGCCGCGCACCACCTCGGTCACGCCCATCTCGGCGTCGTCGACCGCGACGGCGAAGTTGTAGAGGACCGAGCCGTCGCCGCGGGCGATGACGAAGTCGTCGTAGCTGACGTTGGGGAAGGTGACGGGGCCGCGGATCAAGTCGTGGACGACGGTCTTCCCCTCGTCGGGGACCCGCAGGCGGATCGCCGCGTCGGGGTCGTCGGTGGGAGTGCCGCGATAGCCGCGGCCGGCGCCGTGCTCGGCCTTCCAGGCCTCGACCTCCTTGGCGGTGGCGTGGTCGCGGTAGGCGTGGCCGGACTCCAGCAGTCGCTGCAGGGCGGCTTCGTGCAGCGGCGCCCGTTCTGCCTGCGAGACCGGGCCAGCGTACGGTTCCAGCTCCAGCCAGCGCATCGCGTCGAGGATCTGCTCGACGTTCTCCGCGGTCGAGCGCTCGCGGTCGGTGTCCTCGATCCGCAGCACCAGCTCTCCCCCGCCGTGGCGGGCGGCGAGCCAGTTGTAGAGCGCCGTCCTCGCTCCGCCGATGTGCAGGGCGCCGGTCGGCGAGGGGGCGAACCTGAGTCTTGGCGCCGGCGGGGTCATGACCGGCGCATCCTGGCATACGCCCGGTCGGTCCCCGCGCGCCCTTTCCCCTCAGAGCTCGGCGGCGATTCCCCGCGCCCGCGCGAGCCGCGCCTCCCAGCCCCAGCCTTCGACCCCACCGACTTCCGCCGCGTAGACCCAAAGCTCCCCCGGCGACCCGGGCTGGAACTCATGCGCCCCCGGTTTCTCGGTGCCGGGGCGCGTGTACTTGGCTTCGAAGGCGGCCTTGGCGTGATCGGAGAGCTGCGAGTCCTCCTTGTCCCCGCTCCAGGAGACGAAGGCCGCGGTGAGAAAGGTGACCAGGCCGGTGCTGAGGGACCCGAGCAGCTTTTCGGTTTCGGTCGGGGTTCCCTTCGGCACGGTCAGCCCGATCGTGGCGACGATCGCCGCGGCTGAGGCGAGGACCGCGATCGCGAGCGGGATCAGCAGCCAGGACTGGAGAAGGTAGACCCCGAGGACCGGGCGGCGGGGCAGGACCTTTTGCCTGGCCACCGCGTCGACGACGATCCCGACGAGGATGGCGAGAACCGCGATCAGCGCGCCCATCCACCAGCGACCGTTAAGAAAGAGCCATGCCATCCCGACGCCGGCGAGGGCGACCAGAAGCGCCTGGAAGGGCACACGCAGGGGCGAGGCGGCCGCCAGCAAAGCCTTCAGCAAGCTCATCCGGTGCAGTGCGGCGGGTTGTGGTTGCAGCACCAGACGACATCGTCGCCGTCGGGTTTCAGCACCGGGTGCAGCGGCGAGAACGGGACCGCCTTCTGGCATTCGCCGATCGCGCTCTCGGCAACCGCGAGCGAGGCCCGCAGCCCCGTCTCGATGACGCTGACCGTGCGCGGCTCGATCTCGGTGACCACCTCCCCCGGCCTGGTCTTCTTCACCTCGTCGAGCTGGTCGATCGCGGCGTTGATCCTCTCGTGCAGGACTTTCGCGTCCTCTGCCATAAAGCGCCTCCTATTTGACTGGTGCGCCTGAGCCTATGCACTCAGGAGAGGCGCGGTCAAAAACGTCCGGGGACGCCGAGCCGGCGGGCAGCGCCGCAAATAGACTCCGCCGATGCTGATCGGGGCCCATGTCTCCACTGGCGGCGGACTCGCCAACGCGGTCCAGCGCGGCACGGAACGCGGCTGCGAATCCATCCAGATCTTTCACCAGAGCCCGCGGATGTGGCGGCCGACGAACCACACCGAGGAGGATTTCGCCGCCTTCCGCGAGGCGATGGCGGCCTCCCCGGTCGAAGCGGTGATCATCCACGCGGTCTACCTGATCAACTGCGCGACCAAAGACAAAGAGCTGCGGAAGAAGTCGCTGACCTCGCTGACCCACGCGCTGCGGGTCGGCGACGGGATCGGCGCCAGGGGGGTCGTCCTCCACCCCGGATCGCAGAAAACCGACCCGCTGAAGCCTTCGCTGAAACGGGCTTCGAAGGTGATCGCCGCGGCACTGAAGGAAACGGACTCCTGCCCGCTGCTGATCGAGCAGACGGCGGGCCACAAAGGCCTCCTCGCCCGCGACTTCGACCAGACCGCCGAGCTGATCGAGCTGGCCGGCAGCGGCTCCCGCCTTGGCCTCTGCCTCGACTCCTGCCACCTCTTCGTCCAGGGCTACGACATCACCGACGAGAAGCACCTCGGCGCCGTCCTCGACGAAGCCGACGCCAAGGTCGGGATCGAGCGCCTCGGCGCCGTCCACGTCAACGACGCCGCCGTCCCCCTCGGCGCCTGCCTCGACCGCCACGCCAACATCGGCAAAGGCGAGATGGGCAAAAGAGGCCTCTCCGCCTTCCTCTCCGAGCCCCGCTTCGAGGGCCTCCCAGCAACCCTGGAGACCCCGGGCCCGGAAAAGAAAGGCTCCAGCAAAGCCGAAGTAACCCTCGCCAAGCGCCTGCGCCGAGAGGGGCTCAAGCGTCGTGAATCGCAGTCTTGACCAGTTAGACCGCAGGCGGACGCTAATCCTGAAACAAGGCAACGACTGCGGCCACCGCCCCTGCCAAGACAATCGCACTAACGACGAACTTCCCCCACCGTTGAAATCGGGAACGGGGATTTCCAGGATCAAGCATCTCGAAGCGCGGCGTTAGAACAGCCTGCAAACCGCCTGCAATAAGCGCGAAGACCGCGAGACCAAAGCCACCGTAGACAAAGGACCTGCATTGAAGTCCGAGTCCAAGGTGTAGATGCTGACGGCAACGATTCCTATCACGAGTCCGATAACCGCGTAACAAGCCACAAGCGACTCAGCAAACGGCATAAACCTTCCCTTCCTCGCCTGTCGCCGGAGGATATGCAATGCGCCAGGGACTGCCACACTGTCGGTTCCCCTGACACGAATATTGACCCCGTGCTGGGGAGCCCGGTTTCGCCGAAGGCAAGATAGATGTGAATCTCATCGCCTCCGTAGACGGAAGCGGTTATCTCTCCAGAGTTAGTAAGGGTTCGTCGGCCTTTCCAAGCTCGCAACTCGGATGAGCCCAAAACTGGATCGATTCGTCGCCCATCGACACGGTGATGGTCGCTTTCGTGTCCGTACGGCGCTTGACCCGATCAACGAGTTCCTCCGCCACCTGGATGGGTGCCCCTCTCACAGAGACCGTCGCGCAGCTGAGCGAACTGCCGGGCGCCATCGTGGTCTCAGGAGCCTCTGTGAGAGGGGCACCCGTCCCTCCCTCTCGACAGCAGCCGAAGATCAGCTGTTCAGCGAAACCGTAAAAGGATTCGCATAGCGAACGTTTTCACGGTTTCGCTGATACGCGTCCCTCGGAAGCTGCTGAAAGAGGGTGCCGGTGGGAGTGTCCCGGGCACTCAGCATGGAGCCGGGCAGACAACTCTTGAGGCGCCAGCAGCAGGCGATCCTCCCGGCGGAGGTGCGCCCGGGGCACCCCCACCGGCACCGGCACCCTCCACCCCACCCGCGTTAGAGCAGGCGACAAGGACCGGCTGGCGCCGGCCCTTGCTTTCTCCCGCCGTAAGTCTTGGTTATTTGATGTGGAAGCCGGAGATCGCTCGGGCGATTACGAGCTGCTGGATCTCTGAGGTTCCCTCGAAGATCGTGTAGATCTTCGAGTCGCGGTGCATCCGCTCGACCGGGAACTCGCGGGTGTAGCCGTTGCCGCCGAGGATCTGGATCGCCCGCTCGGTCACCCAAACGGCGACTTCGCCGGCCTTCAGCTTCGACATCGAGCCCTCGGCGTTTTCGAATTTGTGGCCGTTGCGGCCCATCCAGGCGGCGCGCCAGACGAGCAGGCGGGCGGCGTCGATCTCAAGCTTCATGTTCGCCAGGTCGAAGGCGATCGACTGGTTCTCGACGATCTTGCGGCCGAACTGTTCGCGCTCTTTGGCGTAGTCGAGCGAGTACTCGTAGGCGGCGCGGGCGATGCCGAGCGCCTGGGCGCCGACCGTCGGCCGGCTGGCCTCGAAGGTCTGCATCGCCGCCTGCGATTTGGCTTTTTTGCCCTCGCGGACGCGGGCCAGCCGTTCGTCGAGCTTCTCTTTGCCGCCCAGCAGGCAGGAGCCCGGGACGCGGCAGTCGTCGAGGTGGACGTCGGCGGTGTGCGAGGCGCGCAGGCCGTGCTTCTTGACCTTGGCGCCCTGCTCGCAGCCCTTGGTCCCCGGCGGGATGACGAAGGCGGCGTGGCCGCGCGAGCCGAGCTCGCGGTCGACCGAGGCGATGATGACGTGGACGTTGGCGATGCCGCCGTTGGTGGCCCAGGCCTTCTGGCCGTTGATCACCCACTCGTCGCTGGCCTCGTCGTACTTGGCCGTGGTGCGGATGCCGGAGACGTCGGAGCCGGCGTCCGGCTCGGAAGCGCAGAAGGCGGCGAGCTTGACGTCCTCCGGAGTGCCGAAGCACTGCGGGATCCACTCGCCCATCTGCTCCGGGGTTCCCTGCCCGAAGATCGCGGCGACCGCCAGGGTCGTGCCCATGATCGCCATGCCGATGCCGGCGTCCCCCCAGAACAGCTCTTCGTTGGCGATCGGCAGCGTCAGGCCGGTCGGATCGGCCCAGAACTGGCCCATCGCTTCGAAGCTGTAGAGGCCGATCTTGGCGGCCTCCTCGATCACCGGCCAGGGCGTCTCCTCGCGCTCGTCCCACTCCTCGGCGGCGGGCCGGACCACGCCCTCGGCGAAGCCGTGGACCCAGTCGCGGATGTCCTTCTGGTCCTGGTTGAGCTCGAGCGTGAACTGCGGTTCGCCCTGAGCCTCTGACGTGGAGTTGGCCTCGTCGAGCAGCGCGTTGGCGTCGAGGTCGGCGACGGAGGAATCAGCCATGGCGGCGAAGTCTACACCGAACGGTGTCGAATCAAACGTCGCGCAGATCGAACGCCCGTAGCCCCTCGCTGCCCTCGTCGGAGCAGTCGAAGAAGCGGCGGTTGACGCAGCCGTATGACTCGCCGGAGCCCTCGTAGGCGCGCTCGACCGAGAACTGGCAGTGAGGCAGCGGCTCGCCGGTCATCTTCACCCCGCCGAAGCCGTCGGGCTCGAGCACCGCGGAGAGCTCCACCTCCGCCGCGTAGACCTCCTGCATGCAGCCGACGTACTGCTCGCCGGTGAAGCGATCGAGGTAGCTGTAGAGGAAGCGGCAGCCGAGCTCGACGCAACCGCGCGGCTCGACCATCTTGTCGCAGAAGGAGCGGCACTGGCGGCACTCGCCAACCGTGGTGCGCGTTGCGGTCATCCGAAAAGCTTAGGGATGCCAGACCGCGGAACCAAGCGGTTTGGACTGGTCACGCAGCCAGGGCTGGAGCGCTGAGCAGGTGGTCCAGCTCCGAGCGCAGCATTCCGGAGGGTTTGATCCGGTAGCCCTCGCCCACCTTCAGGCGGCGCCCGCCGACCACGAGATGGACCTCGGCGTCGCCCTTGTGGTGTTCGAGGATCGCCTTCAGTTCGTCGCAGAGCTCGTCGCTCCAGCGCGCCGGGTCGATCGGAACCTCGAACGGGCCCGACGGGGTCGGCGCCGGCGCCAGCTTCGCGGCCTTGGCGATCTCCGCCTGGTCGGGTTCGAACCGCTGCGCCTCCTGGACCACGAGCTTGGTCTCACCGCGGTCCTTGTGGTCGAGGCGGCCGCGGACGAGGACGATCGCGTCCGGCTGAATGATCTCCGCGCTGTCGGCCTCGTCGGCCTTGAAGACCAGCATCTCGACCTGGCCCTCGACGTCGTCGAGGGTGGCGAACATCATCTGGCTGCCGCTCTTAGTGCGGATCTTTTTGCAGGCGACGACGATCCCGCCGACCGTCACCCAGGCGCCGTCGGGTTTGCCGGAAAGCTGGGCGATGCCGCAGTCGACCCGCGCCCGCAGCGCCGGCCCGACTTCGGTCAGCGGGTGCGAGGAGAGATAGGTGCCGAGCGTCTCCTTCTCCATCGAAAGCATCTCGGCGCGGTCGAACTCGGCGGCCGGGACCGGCGGCCGGTGCTGACCCTGCGACTGGGCGCCCCCTCCCCCTTCTTCGCCGAAGTCGAAGATCGAGCCCTGCCCCATCTGCGCGTCGACTTGCGCCTTCTGCCCGGCCGACTGGGCCGCCGGCAGAGTCTCCAGCATGCCTTTGCGGCTGTCGCCGGTGGAGTCCAGGGCGCCGCACTTGACCAGGCATTCGATCGCCCGTTTGTTGACGGCGCGGCTGTCGACCCGCTCGCAGAAGTCCCAGATCGACTCGATCGGTTTCTCCTCGCGGGCGCGGAGGATCGCCTCGACCGCCTGGTGGCCGACGTTCTTGACCGCGTCGAGACCGAAGCGGATCGCGTTCTCGGAGACGACGAAGCTGTGGTCGGAGGAGTTGACGTCGGGCGGCAGCACGTCGATCCCCATCTCCGCGCAGCGGTTGACGAAAAACGGGACCTTGTCTTTGGTGTTCATCACCGAGGAGATCACCGCCGCCATGTACTCGGCCGGGTAGTTGGCCTTCAGGTAGGCGGTGCGGTAGGAGATCAGCCCGTAGCAGGCGGCGTGGGACTTGTTGAACGAGTAGTCGGCGGCCGCTTCGTTCAGCTTCCAGAGGTCCTGGGCGACGCCGCGGTCGGTTCCCGACTCCGCCAGCCCTTCCATGAACTTGTCCTTCATGGTCGCCATCAGGTCGCGCTTCTTCTTGCCGATCGCCTTGCGCAGATCGTCCGCCTGGGCACCCGAGAAACCGGCCATCTGGCGGGCGATCTGCATCAACTGCTCCTGGTAGATGACGCAGCCGTGGG
>JBIOTO010000123.1:0-16965 GCA_044865945.1 Solirubrobacterales bacterium | reverse complement strand
CTCGTCGACCTCGGCCCCGGCGCCGGTGAGCATGGCGGCCACGTGATCGCCGCCGGCACGCCCAAACAGGTGGAAAGGAACTCGAGCTCGCTGACCGGGCAGTACCTCTCCGGCAAGAAAAAGATCGAGCTGGCGGACGAGCGGCGCCGGCCGGCCGGGGAGCTGGTCGTGCGCGGCGCCCGCGAACACAACCTCAAGGGCGTCGACGTCGAGTTCCCCCTTGGCATCTTCTGCTGCGTCACCGGCGTCTCCGGCTCGGGCAAGTCGACCCTTGTCAACGAGACCCTGCACCACGCGGTCGCCAACCGCCTGCACCAGGCGAAGCTGCGGCCGGGGGCCCATGACGGCATCGACGGCCTCGACCAGATCGACAAGATCATCAACATCGACCAGTCGCCGATCGGCCGCACGCCGCGCTCCAACCCGGCCACCTACACCGGCCTCTTCGACCACATCCGCCAGATCTTCACCCAGACCCAGGAGGCGCGGGCCCGCGGCTACAAGCCGGGCCGCTTCAGCTTCAACGTCAAGGGCGGCCGTTGCGAGGTCTGCAAAGGCGACGGCCAGATCAAGATCGAGATGCACTTCCTGCCCGACGTCTACGTCCCCTGCGAGCAGTGCCACGGCAAGCGCTACAACCGCGAGACGCTCGAGGTCCGCTTCAAGGGCAAGAACATCGCCGACGTGCTGGAGATGTCGGTCTCCGACGCGGTCGAGTTCTTCGAGAACGTGCCGAAGATCGCCCGCCGGCTGCGCACTCTCAACGACGTCGGGCTCGGCTACATCCGCCTCGGCCAGCCGGCGACGACGCTCTCCGGCGGCGAGGCGCAGCGGGTCAAGCTCGCCACCGAGCTCTCCAAAGTCGCCACCGGGGAAACGCTCTACATCCTTGACGAGCCGACCACCGGCCTGCACTTCGCCGATGTCCAGCGACTGCTCGACGTGCTCGGCCGCCTGGTCGACGCCGGCAACACCGTGGTCGTGATCGAGCACAACCTCGACGTGATCAAGACCGCCGACCACCTGGTCGACCTCGGCCCGGAGGGCGGCGAAGGCGGCGGCGAGGTCGTCGCCACCGGCACCCCCGAGGAGGTCGCCGCGGTGGCGGGCTCCTACACCGGCCGCTTCCTCGTCGAGCTGGTCGAGCCGGTGAAGCCAAAACGGCGCGGCCGCAAGCGCGAGTTGTCCGCCGCGGCCTAAGAGGTCACCTAAGACAACCGGTTCCGAGGCGAATTCCCTGGTTCGTCGCATAAAAGCGCCCGAGGTGGGTAGTGACCGTCGCGGGAGCAGGGAATAGAACAGGAGGAACCGATGTCAGCACTGAGTTCGCGGGTTTGGTTCGCACTAGTGGCCCTGGCCGCCTTTGCCTTGGTCATCGTCGGCTGCGGCAGCAGCGACGACACGACCGGCGGCGGTGGTGGGGGAGGTGGCGGTTCGACGATCGCCCTCCTGCTTCCGGAAAACGAAACCCCCCGCTACGAAACCAACGACAGGCCCGACTTCGAAAATTCGGTGAAGGAACAGTGTCCCGATTGCGAAGTCATCTACTTCAACGCCGGCGGCGACGCTGAAAAGCAGCAGTCGCAGGGCGAAGCGGCGCTGACCAAAGGTGCCGAGGTCCTCGTCCTCGACCCGATGGACTCCAAATCGGCGGCCGCGATCGCCGAACGGGCGAACGCCCAGGACGTCCCGGTGGTCAGCTACGACCGCCTGATCGAAAACAGCGAAGTCGACGCTTACGTCTCCTTCGACAACGAACGGGTGGGCGAACTCCAGGCCGAAACGCTGGCGAAAAAACTGAAAGAAGACGGGCACCCCAGCGGCCCGATCATCAAGATCAACGGCGACCCGGCCGACCCGAACGCGGCGCTGTTCAAGAAAGGCTCGAGCAAAGGCTTCGAAGAAGCCGGAGTGAAAGTCGCGAAGGAATACGACACCCCCGGCTGGACCGCGGAAAACGCCCAGCGTGAGGCCCAGCAGGCGATCACCGCGCTCGGCAACGACGGCTTCTGGGGCGTCTACGCCGCCAACGACGACACCGGCGGCGGCGCGATCGCCGCGCTCAAAGGCGCCGGGATCAACCCCGAAGAACGCCCGGTCACCGGTCAGGACTCGACCGTCGCCGGCCTGCAGCGAATCCTCGCGGGCCAGCAGTTCATGACGATCTACAAGGCGATCCCGCCGCAGGCTGAAATCGCGGCCGAATTCGCGATCGCCCTCGCCGCCGACGAAGAACTGCCGGCGGACAAAGTCACCGAAGAAGTCAACAACGGCAAGGCCGACGTTCCCTCGGCGATTCTGGAACCGGTCGCGGTGACCAAGGACAACATCAAAGACACGGTGGTCAAAGACGGGTTCGTCGAAGCCTCCGAACTCTGCACCGGCCCCTACGCGGCCGACTGCAAAGAAGTGGGAATCTCGGGTTGAGATGGCCGCTGACGGCACTCCACTCCTGGAGCTGGAGGGAGTAAGCGTGCGATTCGGCCCGGTCCAGGCTTTGGACCGGGTCGACTTCGCCGTCCACGCCGGCGAGGTGATCGGGCTGGTCGGCGACAACGGCGCCGGCAAGTCGACGCTGGTCAAGGCGATCGCCGGAATCCACGCCCCGGACGAGGGGACGATCCGCTTCAACGGCGAGGAAGTGCGGATCAAAGGCCCGCAGGACGCGACCGAACTGGGGATCGCGACCGTCTACCAGGACCTCGCGCTCTGCGACAACCTCGACGTCGTCGCCAACCTCTTCCTCGGCCGTGAGCAGGTCGCTCCGGGTTCGGGTCAGGTCTCGCGCCAGCTCGACGAGGTGAAGATGGAGCACGAGACCGCCGACCTGCTCTCCAACCTCGCGGTGACGATCCCCAGCCTGCGCAGCGAGGTCGGGACGCTCTCCGGCGGCCAGCGCCAGCAGGTCGCGGTCGCCCGCTCGCTGCTGGGCGAGCCGAAGGTCGTGCTGCTCGACGAGCCGACCGCGGCGCTCGGCGTGCCGCAGACCAAACAGGTGCTGGAGCTGATCCGGCGCCTGCGCGAGCGCAACCTCGGCGTCGTCGTCATCAGCCACAACCTGGTCGACGTCTTCGCGGTCGCCGACCGGGTCTTCGTCCTTCGCCTCGGCCGCTCCGCCGGCGAGTTCAAAGCCGAAGACACCACCGAGGAGCACGTGATCGGCGCGATCACCGGAGTCGGCGAGGGCGGCGAGCGGAACCAGCACTCGGAGGAGGGGGAGAAGGCATGAGCGCTCCCGAGGCGGCGACCGCCGACGAGACGGCCGAGCGCCGCGCGACCACCGGGGAAACCCTGCGCCGCATCCTCCAGGGCGATCTCTCCTCGGTTCGGGTCGTCCTCGGCCTGGTCCTGATCGCGGTCATCTTCCAGGTCCAGGAACCCCGCTTCCTCTCGGCCGAGAACCTGACCAACCTGATGCTGCAGATCACGACGATCGGCCTGATCTCGGTCGGCGTCGTCTACGTCCTCCTGCTCGGCGAGATCGACCTTTCCGTCGGCGCGGTCAGCGGCCTTTCCGCCGCGGTGATGGCCGTGCTGAGCGTCAACCACGGCTGGAATCCCTACCTGGCGATCGCCGCCGCGGTCGTGGTCGGCGCCGCGATCGGCTGCCTGCAGGGGTCGCTGTTCAGCCGCTTCGTCGTGCCCTCCTTCGTCGTCACCCTGGCCGGCTTATTGGCCTGGGAAGGGGCGCTCCTGCAGGTGCTGGGCCAGACGGGATCGCTCAACATCACCGACCCCAAGATCACCGGCCTCGCCAACATCTTCTATTCGGACACGGTCGGCTGGATCTTCGCCGCGGTGATCGTCCTTGCCTACGGCGCCCTGACGGCGGTCGGCTACCGGCGCCGGGTCGCCGCCGGGCTGGAGGACATCAACCCGCTGCCCGTGATCGTTCGCTTCGTCGTCTTCGCCGCGATTGTTTTCGCCGCTGTCGCGATCCTCAACTCCGACCGTGGCGTGCCCCTCGCGGTGATGATCCTGCTCGGCTTCGTGGTCGGCATGGAGTACGTCGCCAAGCGGACCACTTTCGGCCGCCACGTCTTCGCGGTGGGCGGCAACGCCGAGGCGGCGCGGCGCGCCGGCATCCACGTCAACCGGGTCCGGATCGCGGTCTTCACGATCGCCGGCTCGATGGCCGCGATCGGCGGCGTGATGGCCGCCTCCCGCCTCTTCGCGGTCAACCAGAACTCAGGCGGCAACGAACTCCTGCTGCTGGCGATCGCCGGTCCGGTGATTGCCGGCACCAGCCTCTTCGGCGGCCGCGGCTCGGTCTGGACCGCGCTGCTCGGCGCTTTGGTGATCGGCTCGATCTCCAACGGCATGGACCTGCTCTCGCTCTCCTCCGCGGTGAAACTGATGGTCACCGGCGGCGTCCTGCTGCTCGCCGTCCTGGTCGACGCGGTCGCGCGCCAGCAGCGGCAGACCTCCGGGCGCGTCTAGCGAGAGATCAGCAGCGAGGCGCCGACGGCGCCGCCGAGGTCGCCGAGCGAGGCGACGCGGACGGCCGGCGGGCGCTCGTCGACGAAGAGGTGCTTACGCATCTCGTCCAACAGCGGGTCCATCAGCCGGTCGCCGAAGCGGACCCCGAGGCCGCCGCCGATGATGATCGCTTCGGGGTCGAGCAGGTTGACGGAGGAGGCGATTCCGGTCCCCAGGGCCTCGATCGCCCGCTCGATCAGCTTCTCGGCCAGGTGGTCGCCGTGGTCCAGCGCCCGCTCCCAGATGCCGCTGGTGAGGCGCGGTTTGCCGTGCTTCTCCATCAGGTGGAAGAGGTCGGTCTTGTGGCCCTCTTCGTGCTGGCGCCGCGCCTCGGCTTCCATTGCCGAACGCCCGGCGTAGGCCTCGAGGCAGCCCTTGCGCCCGCAGGGGCACTTGGCGCCGCCGCGCTTGACGACGATGTGGCCGATCTCACCCGCCGCGCCTCGGCCCAGCCAGGGCTTGCCGTCGAGGACCAGGCCGCCGCCGACGCCGGTGCCCCAGAAGACCCCGATCAGGCTCTGGAACTCCTGGCCGGCGCCGAGGTGGAACTCGGCTTCAGTCGCGACCTGGACGTCGTTGCCGACTTTGACCTCCGTTCCCAGGTCTTTGGCGAGGACTTCGGCGAGCGAGAAGCTGCCCTCCCAGCCGGGAAGGTTCTTGGCCGAGGAGACGACGCCGGTCCGCTCGTTCGCGTCGCCGGGCGAGCCGACCCCGATCCCGGCCAGGTCCGCCGGCTCGACCCCGGCTTCCTTCGCCGCCTCGCGCAGCGCGGCCGCCATCGCCGCCGCCACGTCTTCGGGCCCGCCGCTGGTCGGCGTTGGCTGCCGCGCCTGCCCCGAGACGTCGCCGCGCCGGTCGACGATCGCCGCCTGGATCTTGGTGCCGCCGAGGTCGATGCCGCCGCGCAGGTCCGCCACGGGCGCAGTCTACGCGGCGTTCGTCATTTGTCGCGTATGGGGCTACAAAGGACGAACGCCGGTGGCATAACGTGCCGGTATGGCAACGAATGGCTGGCGACTCTGGTGGGCGAAGCGGCGCTGGTATGACCGCAACCATCGCCTCCTGCGCCGCTGGCGGATCAACCGCCACGCCGCTCGCGGCGGCTTCTTCATCCGTCACCCGGTCGAGGGCGAAGTGCTGGAGGCTCTGGACGAGGGGCGCCTGGTGATCGGGGAGGGGACGCTGCTGGAGCCGGGCTGCTGGCTGACCCTCGCGCCGGAGGCCCGGATCGAGATCGGCGCGGGCTGCTTCCTCAACCGCAACGTGATGATCGCCGCCCAGGAGCGGGTGACGATCGGCGACCACACGATGTTCGCCAACGCCTGCTTCGTCGGCGACGCCGAGCATCGTTATGACAACCCGGACGAACCGATCACCTGGCAGGGCTTCACCTCGAAGGGCCCGGTGGCGATCGGCGCCAACTGCTGGTTCGGGGTCAACTGCGTCGTGACCAGCGGGGTCAGCGTCGGCGACCGCTGCGTGATCGGCGCCAACTCGGTCGTCAACCGCGACGTCGCGGGCGGCACGATCGCGGCCGGCGCGCCGGCGAAGCCGATCCGGGAAATCGACTTCGCCGCGCAGCCGGAGGGGTGACTCCCGGAACGACCGGGTTATTGGAGGAAGCCGGTTGCTTCGACGGCCTTCAGCACCTGGGCAGCCGTCAGCGGTTTGTCGAAGGCTCCGTTGGGTGCCTGGCTCGCCGGGGTCGGTTTCAGCAGTAGGCCGGCGACCGACGCATGCCGTGCCTCGACCGAGTGAATCGACAGCGCTGCCGCCACGTAGGCCGGGTTGGTGATGTTCAGCGCCTGGCCCGCGTAGGCGGCCACGCCGGTGTTCTCCAGCGCCACCGCGGTCTTCAGGAACGCCGTCTCGCTGGCGGTCGTGGCGCCGAAGTCGACTTTCGGTGCTTTCACCGCTTTGCTCCCCAGTGCCTTCTTGAGGAAGGCGACGTGGGCGTTCTCGTCTGCGGTGACCCGCTTGAGGAAGGCCTGGGCCTCGGCACCCTTGAGGAAGGTTTTGCGCTTGTTGTTGGCGGTCGCCTCGTTGTAGAAGGCTGCCTCCAGGTACTCGAGGGTGAGGGCGTAATTGAGGATCCCGACGTCGCCCTTGCCGAATTTCGCCGGTGGTCGCCCTTTGCCGGCCGCCATCGCCGCCGCCGGGGTGAGGGCGCTGAGCAGCGCGCCGCCGCCCACCAGCCCGCCGCCGGCAAGCCCGGCCTTCTTCAGGAAGCCGAGGCGGGTGTCGCCCTCGAGCGCCTCGGTCGCTTCGTGCTCGGCCTCGCGTACCACTGCGTCTATTTCTGAGCTCATCTCGTCCTCCGCTGGGGTGGTCTTCTTCCCGGTCCTGCGGAGGCGACCGCTGGGTGGATCACCAAATAAGAAACTTTTTGAATACCGATCTGTAAAGAACCGCGCGATCGGTGCCTATACTTTCCGTAGTTGGCCGTGACCCACCTGGGCATGGACCTATGAACTCAGAACTCCTCGTGGATAGCCCCCGCTCTCTCGTGGCCGTGCTGCGCACCAAGGCCGAGCTTCGCGCTGCGGTCGCGGATGCGAAGCGGGCCGGCGAGACGGTCGGCCTGGTGCCGACGATGGGCTACCTGCACGAGGGACACCTCTCGCTGATCCGCGCCGCCCGCGCCGAGTCCGACCTGGTGGTGATGAGCCTCTTCGTCAACCCGACCCAGTTCGGCCCCGGCGAGGACCTCGACCGCTACCCGCGCGACGAGGAGCGCGATCTGCGCCTCGCCGGCGAGGCTGGCGCCGACATCGTCTTCGCGCCCGGCGTCGAGGAGGTCTACGCCGCCGACGCCGCGACCGCGGTCGCGGTGACCGGCCCTCTGACCGGCGTCCTCGACGGCGACGCCGAGCGCCGCGGCCCCGAGCACTTCCGCGGCGTCACCACCGTCGTCGCCAAGCTCTTCAACATCGCCGACCCCGACGTCGCCTACTTCGGTCAGAAGGACGCCCAGCAGGCAGTCGTCATCCAGCGCATGGCCCGCGACCTCGACTTTCCGGCGCGGATCCGGGTGATGCCGACCGTGCGCGAGCCCGACGGGCTGGCGATGAGCAGCCGCAACGCCTACCTGGAGCCGGCCGACCGCGAGCGCGCCACGGCGCTCTCCCGCGCCCTCGACGCCGCCGAGCGCGGCGCCCGCCAGGGCTCGCTGGCCGCCGGTCTCGACGCCGCCCGCGCCGAGCTGGCCGCCGCCGCGATCGAGCCCGAGTACCTCGAGGCCCGCGACGCGGAGACGCTGGAGCCGGTCGCCGAGCTGGGCGCCCGCCCGGTCCTCGTCGCCGTCGCCGCCCGCGTCGGCGCCGCCCGCCTGATCGACAACGTCCTGCTCCAACCCTCAGCTTCGGACCAACCGGGTCCCAACCAACCGAACCCCTAGCCGCGAAAGAGGAGACCACGTGCAAAGGCAGATGCTGAAGTCGAAGATTCACCGGGCGACGGTGACCGACTGCGACGTCGACTACATCGGCAGCATCACGATCGACACCGAGCTGATGGCCGGCGCCGACATGATCACCAACGAGCAGGTCTACGTCTGGGACGTCGACAACGGCGCCCGCTTCGTCACCTACGTGATCGACGGCGAGCCCGGCTCGGGGGCGATGCAGGTCAACGGCGCCGCCGCCCACCTGGTCGAGCCCGGCCACAAGATCATCGTCGCCACCTTCGGTTCCTACGACGAGAAGGACCTGGAGCACTACGACCCGGTCGTCGTTCACGTGAACGACGACAACGAGGCAATCGCGATCGACAGCCACCCGGAGGTGCTGCTCAAATGAGTTCCGGAGGTCGTTCCCACACCGCCCAGCCCGAGGGCCGCAAGCCGGTCAGCCTGCCGCACCTGGAAGAGATGAAGGCCAACGGCGAGCCGATCGTGATGGTCACCGCCTACGACTACCCGTCGGCGACCGTGGCCGAGGCGGCCGGCGTCGACGTTGTCCTCGTCGGCGACTCCGCCGCCAACGTCGTCCTCGGCTACCCGGACACGAAGCTGGTCTCGATGGAGGAGATGGTGATCCTCGGCAAGGCCGTGCGCCGCGGCCTGAAGACGCCGCTGATGGTCGGCGACATGCCGATGGGCAGCTACGAGGCGAGCAACGAGGAAGCGATCCGCGGCGCCCAGCGGCTGATCAAGGAGACCGGCTGCCAGGCGGTCAAGCTCGAGGCCGGCGGCGTCATCGTCGAGCGCGCCCGGGCGATCGTCCAGTCGGGGATCCCGGTGATGGGCCACGTCGGCCTCACCCCGCAGACCGCGACCGCGCTGGGCGGCTACAAAGCCCAGGGCAAGAACGCCAAGAGCGCGATCAAGCTGCTCGAGGACTGCCTCGCCCTGCAGTCGGTCGGCTGCTTCGCGATCGTGATCGAGGCGGTCCCCTCGGCGATCACCGACGAGATCGTCAAAAAGCTGGAGGTTCCGACGATCGGCATCGGCGCTGGCCCCGGAACCACCGGTCAGGTGCTCGTCTACCACGACCTGCTGGGGATCACCACCGGCCACATGGCGAAGTTCGTCAAGCAATACGCCAGCGTCCACGAGACGATGGTCGGGGCGGTCACCCAGTACGGCAACGAGGTTCGCCGCCGCCAGTTCCCCGAGCCCGAGCACGTCTACAGCGTCGAGCCGGCCGAGCTGGACGAGTTCCGCCGCTACCTCAACGAGGAGAGCTTGGCCAGCGCCAAGGGCTGGGAGTGGGAGCCGCTGCCGTAGTAGCAGCTGTCGATCTCTTCGAAGTCGAGCCCGCGGCAGAAGACCGCGTCGTAGTTGTCGCCCGTCAGGGGGATGGCTTCGGCTCCGGGCAGATCGAGGCTGAGGTTGCCGGTCCAGGTCGCCTTTTCTCCCGGCCCGCGCTTGTAGAGAGCCTTGCCGCTGAACGGTTCCGGCGGCTTCACCCTGAGGGTGAGGGGTTGCTTGCCGCGCTTGCTCATCCTGAATTCCTTGTGACCGAGGAAACCGAAGGTGCTGCGGACGATCCGCAGGTTCTTCCGCCGTTCGGAGGCGGCCGCTTCGTAGATCCCGAACGATTTCGCCGGGTTCCGCGCCTGGGCGAGGCTGAAGACTTCGAAGCGGACCGTGCGGCCGTCGCCCTTACCTGAGGTGTCCAGGAGACCGAACTCCAGCTTGATTTTCGGTTTCTCCGCTTTCGGCTTCTTCTGGTTCCGCTTGGGTGCGCGCCGCAGTTTGCAGACCTGCTTGAAACGCCGCAAGAAGCCGATTTCTCCCCGTTTGACGGAGAAGGGCGGGATGTCTCCCTCGCCGGAGAACCTGATCGTGCCGTGGAAGGTGCCGGGCACGAAGATGGATTTGCGCCCCTTGCAGTTCCTCTGTCTTGGTTCGCTATCCGAGTGCCTCGGCCGCAGGCGCACGTCGATGTCGATCCGACCGAGGTCGCCGAGGTCGGCTTCGATGCGCTTGCTGCTGACGCGACCTTTGGTCGAGTATTCGGTCGCCGTGAAGAAACCCTCTTCGACCGCGAGCAGGACGCGCTGCCGGTCGTTGGCTTCGAGCGAGATTTCGAAGTCGCCCTTGTCTTCCAGGAAGAGGAAGAGTTCCGAGCCGGCCGGCTTCACCTTGTAGCCCGGCTTCGCCACCGCGCTCGCCGGCAGCGTCAGCACCGCCAGCGCGCAGACGAGAATCGCCAGGCCTCCCCTTGCCTTCATGGCCGCAGAGTATTCGAACGCGGAAAACCCGGATGTCGGCGATTACGATGCGGGTTGATGCCGATTTACGAGTTCGAGTGCGAGGAGTGCGGGGAGCGCTTTGAGGAGCTGGTCGGGGCCGAAGCGGCGGCCGCCTGCCCGGCCTGCGGGGCTGAGCGGACGCGGCGGCTCTACTCGGCGGTCTCGCCGCCGGGGCGCCAGCCACGCGGCGCCGCGGTGCGCTCGGACGAATCGCGGCGCCGGGAGTCCGAAGCCGGCCGTCAGGAGCGGCTCGGCCAGGCGCGCCAGAAGCGGGCGGCGGGGGAGGCGCCGTGAGCGCCAGCGCCGAGGAGCGCCGCGAACAGCTGGTCGCCCTCTACAAAGAGGTCCAGGGCTGCACCAAGTGCCCTCTCTACGAGACCCGCACCAAGGCGGTCTTCGGGGCCGGCAACGCCGACGCCGACCTGATGTTCGTCGGCGAGGCGCCGGGGGCCGAAGAGGACCGCCAGGGGCTGCCCTTCGTCGGCCGCGCCGGGCAGCTGCTGAACCAGCTGCTGGAGGAGATCGGCCTCGCCCGCGACGACGTCTTCATCGCCAACGTGCTCAAGAGCCGCCCGCCCAACAATCGCGACCCCCAGCCGGATGAGATCCAGGCCTGCGAGCCCTACCTGTTCGAGCAGGTGCGGCTGATCGAGCCGCGCGTCGTCTGCACGCTGGGCAACTTCGCGACCAAGCTGCTGAGCGGCAGCCCGACCGGGATCACCAGGGTCCGCGGCACCCCACAGGTTCACCAGCTCGGCGCCCGCACCGTGTTCCTCCTGCCCCTCTTCCACCCGGCGGCGGCGCTGCGCACGCCGGCGGTCAAGGAGCAGCTGCGGGCCGACTTCGCGACGATCCCCGACCTCCTCAAGCGGCCCTTGCCGGGCCCGATCCCGAGCGCCGAGGAACTCGAGGAGCTGGAGGAGGAGGGCGGCTCGACCCCGCCGCCGCCCTCGGACCAGCTCGGCTTCTTCGGCTCGTCATGAACGGGAGTGCCGTGGAGGTGGTCGATACCCAGAGCGCCGCCGAGACCGAAGCCCTGGGGGCGCGGATCGCCGAACGGCTGGCGCCCGGCGACGTCGTCGTCCTCTCCGGCGAGCTGGGTACCGGGAAGACGACCCTGGTCCGCGGCGCCTGCCGGGCTCTGGGCGTCACCGGCCCGGTCACCTCGCCGACCTTCACGATCGGCCAGCGGTACGGCGGCGGCCGCCTGCCGGTCTCCCACCTCGACCTCTACCGGCTGCAGACGCTGGAGGGCGAGGACCCGGCTCTGCTGGAGGACTATCTGCGGCCCGAGGGCGTCGCCTTCGTCGAGTGGCCGGCGGCGGGTGAGGGCAGGATCGGCCGCCCCGCCCTCGCCGTCCGACTCTCCCACGCCGGCGAGGAGCGGCGACGGGTTGAAGTGGACTGGTAGGGGTACGCAGGGAAAAGCGCACCGAAGCCGTATCCCTTGTGTTCAGGGTTAGGTGCGCCCAGGCAAGTAGCATCGGCGCGAAATTTCGACGAGAAAGGCAAGGACGGGCATGAAGGGACTGAAGGCACTGGCGGCGGTGATGTTGGTGAGCGGACTGCTGGTGGCGGCGGCGCCCGCGACGGCCAGCGCGGCGGCCTACAAGCACTACGTCGGCTGCGGGGTCTCCCAGAACGCCAAACCCGCCCACGCCTGCCCGAAGAAAGCCAAAAAGGGCGCCTTCTTCAAAAGCCTCAAAGGCGACGTCGTCTACACCGTCTGCGTCAAGTTCCCGAGCGGCAAAAACCTCTGCGCCCAGGCCCAGGAAGCCGAACAGAACACGCTCTACGTGAACAAGATCACCTCGACGATCCCCGGCCGCCACGTCGTCAGCTGGTTCGTCAAAGGCAAAAAAGTCGGCTCCTTCGCCTTCCGCGTCACCGGGTAGCGCCGTCCTGAACCTCGTCGGCTTCGACACCGCGACGGTCGACACCGTCGCCTGCGCTTGGCGCGACGGCGAGGTCCTCCACGAGTCGCGGCTAGGTCTCTCCGCCACGGGGAGGCCGCTGCACGCGACTCGGCTGCTGGAGGAGGTCGAGCGCGCCGCCGCCGCGGCGGGCGGCTGGGGCGAGGTCGACCTGGTCGCCGTCGGGCTCGGCCCCGGCACCTTCACCGGCCTGCGGATCGGGATCTCGACCGCCCGCGGGCTCGGCGTCAGCCTCGGCCTGCCGGCGCGCGGCATCTGCACGCTCGATGCCCTGGCGGCGGGGATCGCCGAGGCCGGAGCGGAGGGAACGCGGCTCGCTGTCCTCGATGGCTGGCGCGGCGAGGTCTTCGCCGCGCTCTACGCCGCCGACGGCGCCCGGCTCTGGGAGCCGGCCGTCTACCGGCCCGAGGAGCTGGCCGAGCGGATCGCCGAGCTGGAGCGAACCCCGGCGGTCGCCGGTTCGGGGGCGGTACGATTTCGGCACGAGCTGGCCCGAGACGGCGTCCAGATAGCGGACGATTCCGATCCTGTCCACCGGGTCGCCGCGCGCCACGTCTGCGCGCTGGCGGCGGCGGCGACGGAGCCGGACCCCGACGGGCTCGCCCCGATCTACCTCAGACCCCCAGACGCGGAGCGGTGGCGTGAGCGAGACGCTTCACAAAGAGCCAAATGAGCTGACCCAGGAGGTCGAGGTGCGCCGGCTGGCCTACAGCGACCTGCCGGCGGTGATCTCGATCGAGCGGCGCTCGTTCCCGACCCCGTGGTCGCTGGCGATGTTCGTGCTGGAGCTCTCCAAGCCCTCCGGCATCTGCCTCGCCGCCCGGGCCGGCGACCAGCTGGCCGGCTACGTGATCTGCTCGCGCTACGACCAGGTCTGGCACCTGATGAACATCGCCGTCGCCCCCGAGCGGCGCGGCAGCGGCGTCGCCGGCCGGCTGATGCGGCGGCTGATCGAGGAGGCGGGGGGGACGCTGCCCTTCACCCTCGAGGTGCGGGTCTCCAACCAGCGCGCGATCGGGATGTACGAACGCTTCGGCTTCCGCTCGGCCGGCACCCGTCCTCGCTATTACCACGACAACGGCGAGGACGCCCTGATCATGTGGCTTGATTAGGGACCCCATGCTGCTGGCGATCGAGACCTCCTGCGACGACACCTGCGCCGCCGTCCTCGACGGCCCGCGCATCCTCAGCAACGTGATCTCCTCCCAGGCCGCCGCCCACGAGGGGTTCGGCGGCGTCGTCCCGGAGGTCGCCGCGCGCCATCACCTGGAGCTGGTCGAGCCGGTGGTCGAGGCGGCGCTGGGAGAGGCGGAAGTCACCCTCGACGAGGTCGAGGCGCTCGCCGCCACCGCCGGCCCCGGCCTGATCGGGGCGCTGCTGGTCGGGATCAGCACCGCCAAGGCGATCGCCGCCGCGCGCCGTCTGCCGCTGATCCCGGTCGACCACCTGCAGGGCCACGTTGCCGCCAACTTCCTCGAGCCCGAGCCGCTGGAGCCGCCCTTCCTCTGTCTCGTCGCCAGCGGCGGCCACACCCTGCTGGCCGGGGTCCGCGACCACGTCGGCTACGAGCTGCTCGGTCAGACCCTCGACGACGCCGCCGGCGAGGCCTTCGACAAGTCAGCGCGGCTGCTGGGGCTGGGCTACCCGGGCGGCCCGGCGGTCCAGCGCGAGGCCGAGAAGGGCGACCCGGAAGCCTTCGAGATGCCGGTGGCGATGTCGCGCAACCCCGGCCTCGACTTCAGCTTCAGCGGCCTGAAGACCGCGGTCCTCTACCGCTGCCGCGAGCTTGGGCCGGAGGGCGTGGAGGAGCGCCGCGCCGACGTCGCCGCCTCCTTCCAGGCGGCTGTCGTGACTCAGCTGACGGCGAAGTTGAAGCGGGCGCTGAAGAAGGGCGAGTGGGATGCCGTCGCGCTGGGCGGCGGCGTCGCCGCCAACGGTCCGCTGCGCGAGGCGGTCGGTCGGCTCTGCGAGGAGATGGGGGTGCGGCTGAAGCTGGTGCCGATCTCCCTCTGCACCGACAACGCCGCGATGATCGGCTCCGCCGCCCGCTACGCCGAGCCGATTCCGTACCCGGACTACCTCGGCTACGACGCCTTCGCCAGCGGCGAAACCGGCGCTCCCGCGGTCGCTCACTGAGCCGCATGGCCGACGTCGTCGTCTACTCCCGTCCGGGCTGCCACCTCTGCGAGGAAGCGCTGGAGCAGATCGTCGCCCTCCACTCCGACGGCTACCGCTTCAGCCTGCACGAGGTCGACATCGAGAGCAACGACCTGCTCCTGCGGCGCTACCTGGAGCGGATCCCGGTGGTCGAGGTCGACGGGGTCGAGGTCTCGGAGCTGATCCTCGACCGCGCTGCCGTGAAGGCGAGGCTCGATACTGTGGGGGCATGGTCGAGTTGATCGAGGAGTTCGACGCTGCCGGGGCGTTCCCGGTCGAAGGCGAGCGCCTGTCGCTGGGTGTCGCCGCGCGGCTCTCGCGCTACCTGCAGGTGCTGACCCAGGCGCGGAAGATGGGCCGGGAGACGATCTCCTCGCAGGAGCTCTCCGAGTACACCCACATCAACCCGACCCAGATCCGCCGCGACCTCTCCGGCTTCGGCAAGTTCGGCAAGCGGGGGGTCGGCTACAACGTCGACTCGCTGGTCTCGGAGATCCGCAAGATCCTCCGCACCTCGGGCCAGCACAACATCGCCCTCTTCGGCGCCGGCAACCTCGGCCAGGCGATCGCCACCTCCTCGATCTTCGCCGACCACGGCTTCCAGGTCGTGGCGGTGTTCGACAGCGACCCGAGCGTGGTCGGCAAACCGATCGGCGAGCTCAGCGTGCGCGACATCGGCGACCTGCCCGACGTCGTCGCCGAGGAGGAGATCGTGGTCGGGGTCCTCGCCGTCCCCGCCGAGGCCGCCCAGGACGTCGCCGACCGGCTGGTCAAAGCCGGGGTGAAGATCATCTTCAACTACTCCGAGCAGCTGCTGCAGGTGCCACCCGAGGTGACGGTCCACACCTCCAGTCCCGCCGTCGACCTGCTCTACGCGCTCTACTTCTACCTGGCTTAGCGCCGCCCGACCTTGGCTCTGGATCTCGATCTCGCCCGCGAGAAGTTCGAGTCTTCGCAGGACTTCACGATCGGGCTGGAGGAGGAGTTCGCGATCCTCGACCCGCGGACGCTGGAGCTGGAGCATCGCTTCGAGGACGTGATGGCGGCTTGCCAGCAGGACGAGGTGCTGGCGGAGTCGGCGGCAGGGGAGTTGATCGCCTCGGAGGTCGAGATCCGCTCCGGCCGGGCGGAGACCTTCGCCGAGGCGGTCGAGCGTCAGCGCGAGCGCCGGACGCGGCTGTTCGACCTGGTCGGCGGCATGGGGCTGACCCTGGGCGCGATGGGAACCCACCCGTGGGCCAACTACCTGGAGCAGCGGATCATCGACACCCCGCATTACAACCGGCTGCGGAACGAACTCGGCTATGTCGCGCAGCGCAACAACACCTGGAGCCTGCACCTGCACATGGGGGTGCGCGGGGCCGACCGGGCGATCGCCGTCTGCGACTGGCTGCGGGAGCTGCTGCCGCTGCTGCTCGCGGTCTCGGCCAACTCGCCCTTCCTCGACCGCCGCGACACCGGCCTGCACAGCGTTCGCAGCGAGATCTTCACCCGCACCTTCCCGCGCTGCGGGGTGCCCTCGCCGTTCCGCGACTGGGCGACCTACGCCGACTTCGTCACCACCCTGCAGCGGGTTGGCTCGGTGGTCGAGTCGACGCAGCTGTGGTGGAGCGTGCGCCCTCACCACAGCTTCGGCACCGTCGAGGTGCGGATCTGCGACGCGCAGACGCGGGGCGAGGAGTCCTTCCAGCTGGCCGGGTTGATCGCCGCCTGCATCGCCCAGACCGCGCTCGACTACGACGAGCACGGCTATGAAGGGCGGGGGGCGCCGCTGGCCGACCGCGAGATCGAGGAGAACCTCTGGCGGGCGATCCGCTACGGCGCCGGCGGCCGGATGGTCGACTTCCGCCGCGGCGAGGAGCTGCCGACCCGATCGGTGCTGGAGGAGGTCCTGGTCTGGACCGAGCCGGCGCGGGCGCAACTGGGCCTGGACCTGGCGCTGCCGGAGAAAAACGGCGCCGAGCGGGCGCGCGAGGCGCTCGATTCGGGCGTCTCGATCGAGGACGTCTACCGCGACGCGGTGGCCGAGACGCGACGTACCTATTCGGGGTCACAGCAGGCCTTCCGGTCCTCTCTATAGACTCCCGCGCCGCTAAAACCACCGGAGGATTAAGAACTTGACCGACTTCTTGACCGATTACGGCGTGGTCGTCGCGCTGGTATGCGCAGGCGCCGCCGTCATCTACGGACTTCTCGTTACCCAGCGCCTGCTTGCGAAGCCAGCGGGCAACGACCGCATGCGTGAGATTTCTGGCGCGGTGCAGGAGGGCGCCCAGGCCTACCTCAGCCGCCAGTACACGATCATCGCCGCCGTCGCCGTGCCGATCGCGATCTTCCTTCTGCTGCTGCAGAACTGGGAGACCGCCGTCGGCTTCGTGATCGGCGCGGTGCTCTCGGGCGCCACCGGCTTCATCGGGATGAACGTCTCGGTGCGAGCCAACTCGCGCGTCGCCGAGGCGGCCCGCGGCGGCGTCCCGCCGGCGCTCGACGTCGCCTTCAAGGGCGGCTCGGTCACCGGTCTGCTGGTCGTCGGCCTGGCGCTGATCGGCGTCGCCGGCTACTACGGGTTCCTGATCCTCACCGGCGCCAGCGACAAGCACGCGGTCGACGCCCTTGTCGGCCTCGGCTTCGGCGGCTCGCTGATCTCGGTCTTCGCCCGTCTCGGCGGCGGCATCTTCACCAAGGCCGCCGACGTCGG
>JBIOTO010000122.1:0-19963 GCA_044865945.1 Solirubrobacterales bacterium | reverse complement strand
CCGTCCCTCCGACCCGGCTGCAGGTCATGCCACCGCGTGTTCCGCAGATGGTTGTTCTCGGTGCTGCCGGATCCTGTTGAAGCTGACGTGGGCTGCCCAGGCTGCCAGCAGGCCCGAGGCTCCCGCTAGGACCAAGGCGATTCGCGGGTCGTAGTTCTGGGCCAGCCAGCCGGCCAGGGGGCCGCCTATGGGGGTCGAGCCGAGGAAGACGACGCTGTAGAGGGCCATTACTCGGCCTCGCATCTCGGGGGCGACGGCTAGTTGGAGGGTGGAGTTGATGGTGGCGGCGAAGGTGACCGAGGCGGCGCCGAGGAGGGCGAGCATCACTATCTCCAAGGCGAGGCTGGGCATTGCCGCGGCCAGCAGGGCCGAGGCGCCGAAGGCGAGCGCGCCGCCGGCGATCAGGCGCGGGCCGGTGCGGCCGTGGTGGCCGTTGACGAGGGCGCCGGCGATCGAGCCGACCGCCATCGCCGTGACCAGGCTGGCGTAGGTCATCGCCCCGGACTCGAAGCTGAACTTGGCGAGCAGCGGCAGCACCACCTGGAAGTTGAAGCCCAGCGTCCCGACAAACGCCATCAGCGCCAATGGCACCAGCAGCTCGGGGGTGGCGCGGACGTAGCGGAGGCCGGCGCGGATCGCGCCCGGCTCACGCGGGGCGACCGGCGGCGCCTGCAGGCGGCTCGGGTCCATCCCCCGCAGCGCGAAGATCATCGCCACGAAGGTGAGGGCGTTGAGTCCGAAGCAGGGGACGACGCCGACGGTGGCGATCAGGATGCCGGCGATCGCCGGGCCGACGATCCGCGCCGCCTGGACGATGACGCTGTTGAGGCTGACCGCGTTGACGACCCGGTCGGGGCCGACCATCTCGATCACGAAGCTCTGCCGGGTGGGGTTGTCGATCGCGTTGACCGAGCCCATCGCGAAGACCGCGATGTAGACCATCCACGGCGTCACCACGCCGGTCGCGGTGACGGCGAAGAGGCCGATGGCGGGGATCGCCATCAGCGCCTGGGTGGCCATCAGCAGCCGGCGCTTGGGGATGCGGTCGGCGAGCAGCCCGCCCCAGGCGCCGATCAGCAGCATCGGCAGGAACTGCAGGGCGGTGGTGAGGCCGACCGCCACGCCGCTGTCGGTCAGCGTCAGGATCACCCAGATCGCGGCGACCGTCTGCATCCAGGTCCCGGAGAGGGAGATCAGCTGGCCGGCGAAGTAGCGGCGGTAGTTGGGGACCTCCAGCGAGTTGAACGAGTGGCGGATCGCGGCCGTCAAGACCGCTCTCCCTCCCGCATCCGCTCGAGGATCTCGGCCGCCCGCTCGAGCGTCTCGACTTCCTCGTCGGTCATCTCCTTCATGCGCCGCGCCAGGTAGGCGTTCTTGCGGCCGCGCAGGCGCCGCAGCCGCTCGCGACCGGCGGCGTTGACGCTGACCAGGGCACTGCGACCGTCGGCCGGGTCCGGGGCGCGGTCGATCAGCCCCTCGCGTTCGAGGCAGCCGAGGGTGCGGGTGATGGTCGGCCGCTTGACCCGCTCGATCTGGGCGATCTCGCTCGGGGTCAGCGGCCCGTGCCGCTCGATCGTCGCCAGCGCCGCGACCGAGGTGGGCGTCAGGCCACTGGTCTCCGCCGCCGCCTCCTGGCGCAGGCGCCGGGCGGTGCGGACGATCGCCGTGCGCAGGTGCGCGGCACGCTCGCTGAGGGGAATGTCCCTGAGGTTGTCGTCGAGGTCTGCTGACATTGATTAGCGTTGATAATTAGTTTAGCAAACTAGTTATGTGACCAAGTCCCTGTGATTGCCATCTCCTCGCGATTAGGCTGCGGCAATGGCTCGAAAGGCAGGCGAGTACGACGTGGTGATCGTCGGCGCCAGCCTTGCCGGTTGCGCCGCGGCGATCCTCCTCGGCCGCGCCGGGGCGCGGGTCGCCCTGATCGAGAAGAGCCCCGACCCGCGGGCCTTCAAGCGCGTTTGCTCCCACTACATCCAGGCCTCCGCCGTGCCGACGCTCGAACGGCTGGGCCTTTACAAGCCGATCCTCGAAGCCGGCGGGGTCCGCTCCCGCCAGCACTCGTGGACTCGCGCCGGCTGGATCAAGGCCACCGAGAAGCGGACCGCCTACGGCCTCAACCTGCGCCGCGAAGCGCTCGACCCGCTGGTCCGGGCGGCGGCCGCCGCCCAGCCGGGCGTCGACCTTCAACTCGGCTGGACCGCGGAGGCCCTACTGCGAGACGGAGTGAGCGTCAGCGGCGTCGTGACGCGCGATCGCGAGGGAGACCGGCGCGAGATCGAGGCGCCGCTGTCGATCGGTGCCGACGGCCGCGATTCCCGGGTGGCCGAGCTGGCGGCGGTCAGGCAGAAGACCTTCCCGCACGGTCGGATCGCCTACAGCGGCTACTTCGAGGGCCCCGATCACAAGCTCGCCCCGGACAACGCCGTCTGGTTCCTCGACCCCGACGTCGTCGCCGCCTTCCCCACCGACCGCGGTCAGACGGTCTACATCGCGGTGGTCGGCAAGGATCGCGCGCCGGAATTCAGGGCCGACGCCGCCAAGGCGCTGGTCGAGCACGTCAGCCGCGCCCCCGACCCGCCACCGATCCGGGCCTCCCGCTTCGTCGGACCAGTGGTCGGCAAGATCGAGATTCCGAACCGCGTGCGCGGCCCGGTCGCCCCCGGCCTGGCCTTGATCGGCGACGCGGCACTCGCCACCGACCCGCTCTTCGGCGTCGGCTGCGGCTGGGCCTTCCAGACGGGAGAATGGCTCGCCGACAGCGTCTCCCCCTGGCTGCGGGGAATCGATTCGCTGGACAACGGGCTGCGCCGCTACCGCGGGCGACACCGCCGCCAGCTCGGCATGCACGCCCGCGTGATCCACGACTTCTCCACCGGCCGCGGCCTGCAGCCGACCGAGCGGCTGATGCTCTCGACCGCGAGCCGCGACCCCCGGGCCGCGGCGTTGCTGGAGGCGATCGCCACCCGTCGCAAGCGACCTCAGGACACGCTGGCGCCGATGATCGGGCGGATCCTCGCCGTCAACTTCCGCCGCCCCTTCGGCGCCTAATCGGCCCGCCTGGCTGGCGAGGTGGCGGCCAGCTGGTCGATCATCTCCAGCATCTTCTCGTGGTAGGCGAGGCCGGCGATCAGGGTCCGTTCCGAGGCGGCGAACTCCTCGGAGGTCTGGGTCAATGCCAGGTAACCCCGCAACTCCTCCAGCTTCTTGTGGTGCCACTCGACCCGCTCGGCGACCAGCGCCCCCGGGTCCGCCCCCGCGAAGACCTTCAGCATCAGTTCGTCGCGCAGCTGAGGCGGCGCCGCGTCCGGCTCGGCGGCCCACTCGCCAAGCGCCTCGCGACCGGCATCGGTCAGCGAGTAGACGCGCCGGCGGCGTCCCCCCTCCTCCTGCCGCGCCGCAAGGTAGCCGGCCGAGGCGAGCCGGGCCGGCTCCTCGTAGGCGGTCGTGTGCGGCACCGGCCAGAAGTTCTGGATCGTGCTCTCCATCGCCCGCTTGATGTCGTAGGAGGTCATCTCGCCGAACTCGTGCAGGACCGCCAGCAGCGCGTAGGAGGTGCCGGTGAGCTTGATCTCTTTCGACTTGCTTTTCATAGTTCGAGGCGTATAGTACGGGACGTATGGTAAACGGCAGATCGGACTACGACGCGGTCATCGTCGGCGCCAGCCTCGCCGGTTGCGCCGCCGCGATCCAGCTCGGCCGCGCCGGCCTGCGGGTGGCGGTGATCGAGAAGCAGCCCGACCCGCGGGCGTTCAAGCGGATCTGCTCTCACTTCATCCAGGCCTCCGGGGTCCCGGCGATCGAGCGGCTCGGCCTGCTGCAGCCGATCGAAGCCGCCGGCGGGCTGCGTCCGCAAATCCACATGTGGACCAAGTGGGGCTGGATCGAAGCGCCCCCCGAGCGCGCCGGCCGCGGCCTCAACCTGCGCCGCGAGGTGCTCGACCCGATGGTCCGCGCCACCGCGGCTGAGACCCCCGGCGTCGAGGTGATGCTGGGCTGGAGCGTCGAGCGGCTGCTGCGCGAGGGCGGCGGCTTCGGCGGCATCGTCGCCCGCGACCGCGAGGGCACCGAGCGGGAGCTGCGCGGGCGGCTGACGATCGGCGCCGACGGCCGCGACTCGAGGGTCGCCGAGCTCTCCGAGGTGCCGGTCAAGACCTACCCCCACAACCGGATCGCCTACGGCGGCTACTTCGAGGGCCCGCCGCCGAAGTTCTCGCCCGACAGCTCCGTCTGGTTCCTCGACCCCCACTGGGCCGCCGCCTTCCCGACCGACAGCGACCTCACCTTCTACGCGGCGATGCCGACCAAGGATCGCCTGCCCGAGTTCAAGGCCGACCCCGAAGCGGCGCTGATCAAGTTCGTCGCCGACGTGCCCGAGGCGCCGCCGATCCTTGAGTCCCGCGCGATCGAACCGGTGATGGGCAAGCTCGACATGACCAACCGGATGCGCAAGCCGGTGGCGCCGGGTCTGGCGCTGATCGGCGACGCGGCGCTCGCCACCGACCCGCTCTTCGGCGTCGGCTGCGGCTGGGCCTTCCAGTCGGCCGAGTGGCTCTCCGACGCGGTGCGACCGGCGCTGCGGGGCGAAGAGTCGCTCGAGCAGGGCCTGGAGCGCTACCGCCGCCGCCACGCCCGCGAGTTGCGGGGCCACGCCTTCCTGATCCACGACTACGCCAGCGGCCGGCGCCTGAGCCCGCCGGAACGGCTGATGTTTTCCGCCGCGGCGCGCGACCCGCGGACGGCGGAGCTGTTTGACGCGCTGGGGACGCGCCGCAAGCGGCCGCAACAGATGATGCCGCGAATCATCCCCCGCGCGGTCGCGGTCAACGCCCGCCACGCCCTCTCCCGCTGAGGATGGCGGTCGAGCGCGGCAGTCTGCTCGCCGGGGGCACCCGCACCCGCCTCGTCCAGGCGGGGCCGGCCGAGGCGACCGAGGCCGTCGTCTTCGTCCACGGCAACCCCGGCTCGGCTGACGACTGGGCGCGGCTGGCCGGCGCCGCTGGCGAGGCCGGTCACCGGGCGGTTGCCTTCGACCTGCCCGACTTCGGCGAGACGATCGCCCCGGACGGGTTCGAGCACACCCCGTTCGGCTACGCGGAATTCCTCGGCGCGGCCCTGGAGGAGCTCGGGGTCGAGCGCGCGCACCTTGTCGTCCACGACTTCGGCGGCCCGATCGGGCTGATCTGGTCGATGGTCCACCCCGATGCCCTGGCCAGCATCACCCTGATCGACACCGGCGTCCTCCCCGGCTACACCTGGCACAGCTTGGCGCGGATCTGGCGCACCCCGGTCCTCGGCGAGCTCTTCCAGGCGATCACCAACCGCCGCGGCTACCGCTTCGCGCTCAGCCGCAAGGAGCCGCGCGGGCTGCCGCGCGAGTTCGTCGAAACGATGTACGACCACTACGACCGGCGGACGCGGCGGGCGGTGCTGAAGCTCTACCGGGCGACGCCGAACCCCGGCAGCATGTCCGAGAACCTGATCGAGCTGCTCGCCCCGCGCGAGATCCCGGCGCTGGTGGTCTGGGGCGAGGAGGACGCCTACCTGCCCTCCTCCTACGCGGCCGAGCAGCGGCGGGCGTTCCCCGATGCCGACGTGCACGTGCTTGCCGCCAGCGGCCACTGGCCCTACGCCGACGCGCCGGAGACGGTCGAGCGCCTGCTGGTCGAATTCCTCGCCTAGGCCGCGAAGCGCGCTTCCGAGCGGGCCTTGGCCTTGGCGGCCTCGACCTCGCGGTCCTTCGGCGGCGCCTTGGTGACGAGGCGATCGAGCAGCTCGTGGGTGGCGGCGGCCACCGCCTCGACCGCCTCGTCGAAGGCCTCGGCATTGGCCTGCGACGGTTTGGTCGAGCCGCTGATCTTGCGCACGTACTGCAGCGCCGAGGCCTGGATCTCCTCGTCGGTCGCGGGTGGATCGAAGTTGTGGAGGGTGCGGATGTTTCTACACATGCCCCCGATCATAGGAGTGCCTCAGGGCCTCGCAAGGGCGGCGGGTCGAAACAGCACGTTTCGAGAAGAGCCGACGGGGGCGATGTGAAATCCTCAGCGGCGATGGAGCTCGTCCGATGACCGACGTCGCCGAGGCCCGCGACAAGCGCTGGATCGCCCTGATCCTGCTCTGCTCGGCGCAGTTCGTCGTCGTCCTCGACGCCTCGATCGTCAACGTCGCCCTGCCGACGATCGGTGACGCGCTGGAATTCACCGAGAGCAGCCTGCCCTGGGTCGTCAACGCCTACGTGCTGACCTTCGGCGGCTTCCTGCTGCTCGGCGGCCGACTCGCCGACCTGCTCGGCCGCCGCCGCGTCTTCATGTTCGGCCTGGTCCTCTTCGCCATCGCCTCGCTGTTCGGCGGGCTGGCCAGCACCTCCGGCCAGCTGATCGCGGCGCGGGCGGTGCAGGGGCTGGGCGCCGCGATCCTCTCCCCCGCCGCGCTCTCGATCGTCGCCACCACCTTCGCCGACGGCGCCGAGCGCAACAAAGCGCTGGGGATCTGGGGCGCGGTCGCCGGCTCCGGCGGTGCCGCCGGCGTCCTCCTCGGCGGCGTGCTGACCGAATACCTCGGCTGGGAGTGGGTGCTGTGGGTGAACGTGCCGATCGGGATCGCCGCCGCCGCGATCGCCCCGAGCCTGATCGCCGAGTCGCGCGCCGAACAGGAGGTGCGGACCTTCGACGTCGCCGGCGCGACGACGATCACCCTCGGCCTCTCGGCCCTGGTCTTCGCCCTGCTCGACGCCGAAGACGCCGGCTGGGGATCGGCGCAGACGATCGGGGTGCTGATCGCCTCGGCGCTGCTGCTAACCGCGTTCGTGGCGATCGAGCGCCGCTCTCGCGCGCCCCTCGTCCCCTTCTCGATCTTCCGCCTACGGACGATCACCGGGGCAAATGTGGTCGGCGTCCTGGTCGGCGCCTCACTCTTCTCGATGTTCTTCTTCATCTCGCTGTACATGCAGCAGGTGCTCGACTACAGCGCGATCAAGGCCGGCCTCTCCTACCTGCCGCTGGCGGTCGCGATCATGCTCTCGGCCGGGGTCGCCTCCGGCCTGGTGACCAAAGTCGGCTTCAAGCCGATCCTCGCCGCCGGCATGGTCTTCATCGCCATCGGACTCCTCTGGTTCAGCCAGATCTCCGTCGAAGGCACCTTCCTAGCCGACGTCCTCGGCCCCTCCCTCTTCGCCGCCGTCGGGCTCGGCTTCGCCTTCGTCCCGGTCACGATCGCCGCCGTCTCCGGCGTCGAGGACCGCGAGCAGGGCCTGGCCAGCGGCCTGATCAACACCTCCCAGCAGGTCGGCGGCGCCCTCGGCCTCGCCGTCCTCGCCGCCATCGCCAACTCCAAGATCGGCAACTCCCAGGACCCCGCCGTCCTCACCGACGGCTTCAGCTCCGCCTTCCTCGTCGGCGCCGGCTTCGCCGTCCTCGGCCTCCTCGCCACCCTCTTCCTGATCCGCTCGGCGGACAGCAAGGCGCACGTGGAGTTGGGCGCCGAACCGGCCACCGAATCCAGCTCGTAAGTGACCGAAGTAGATCCGCCGCCGGAGGGTGAAGGAGGCAGGTGCTTCCAAGCGGTCGACAACCGCTCTGCTCGACTAACCATCGAGTCCGGTTCGAGTCCGGCGCCCTCCGCAGACATACCGCGGCAAGCGGGTCGAGGATGGGATGGTCCGTGCTAACTTGAAGGCGCGGTTGTCGGCCGTCTGCGGGGTGGTTCCCCGCTTCACCAGACTTGACCCGCCTCGCGGCGGGTCTTGTCGTTTCTGGGCACGGTCCGTCGCGACGGATAGGGTGGGCGAATCTTGATCCTCCGCCTCGCGAAGACCCTCGGCATCGTCACCCTGCTGCTGACCGCGATCGCGATCTTTGCCTTCGGTGGCAGCGGCGCCGCCGGGCCGGCTGTCACCCCCGTCGGCTCTTCGGCCTGCGGGCCGCTGCAGTTCGGCGGCCAGGGAACCCCTGAGGCGATCGTCGTCTCCGATCTGCCGCTGCGGGGCGACTCGAAACAGCGCTCGGCGCAGATGAACGACGCCATCCGCCTCGTCCTCGAAGGCGCCAACTGGCAGGCGGGCGGGGTCAAAGTCGGCTTCCAGGCCTGCGACGACTCGAGCGCCGAGACCGGCCTCTGGACCAAGGCGCAGTGCCAGGCGAACGCCAGCGCCTACGCCGCCAACGCCAGCGTCCTAGCCGTGATCGGCACCTACAACTCCGGCTGTGCCGAGGCGATGATCCCGATCCTCAGTCAAGCCCCAGGTGGCGGGGTGGCGATGGTCTCCCCCGGCAACACCCTGATCTGCCTCACCCAGACGAGCCCCAGCTGCCGCAAGGGCGAGCCCAAGAGCCTCTATCCCGGGCGGCGCAACTACGCCCGGGTCGTGCCCAACGACGCCTACCAGGGCGCCGGCCTCGCCAGCTTCGCCAAGAAGCAGGGTGTCGAGCTGGCCTACGTGCTCTACGCCGGCAAGGACCCGACCAGCCTCGGCCAGGCGAAGACCTTCCGCGGCGCCGCCCGCAAGCTCGGCATCCACGTCGTCGGCTTCAAGGCCTGGAACGTCAACGCCTCCAGCTACCGGGGGCTGATGGAGATGGTCGCCGACGCGGCGCCCGACGCGGTCCTGCTCGCCGGCCTGACCGAGTCCAACGGCGCCCGCCTGATCAAGGACAAGGTCGCGGTGCTCGGCCCCAACAGCGGCGTCAAGCTGCTCGCCCCCGACGGCTTCGCCCAGCAATCGACGATCCAACTGGCGGGCAAGGCGTCGAAGGGGATGTTCGCCAGTGTCCCCGGCCAGGTGCCGCGGAACCTCACCGGGCAGGGCAAGAAGCTGGTCGGCGAACTCGAAAAGGAGATCGGCGGGCCAGTCGAACTGTACGCGCCGTACGCGGGCCAAGCCGCGAGCGTCGTCCTCAACGCGATCGCCACGGGCCGCGACCGCGGCGGCACGATCGACGCCGTCCGCTCGACCTCGGTCCACAACGGCATCACCGGCAGCTTCGAGATCCTCCCCAGCGGCGACCCCAGCGTCGGCCCGATCACCGTCTCGGTCGCGAAGAAGACCTTCGTTCCCTTCCAGGTGATGAAGCCGGGCGCGGCCCTGGTCAAGGCCGCCCGCCAGGGCTAGCCACACCGCGCGTCGGTATTTCCGTAAGCGAATGACACGCAAGTGTCATTTCTTTGAGCCAGTTCAGTAACGCCTATTGACGGGGTGAATTTCGTCCCTAGGATCGGCCGCCGGAGGGTGTTGGAGGCGGGTGCCTCCAGGCGACTGACACTCGCCCTACTCGGTTAACCGCCGGGTCCGGTTCGAGTCCGGCACCCTCCGCAGACATACCGCGGCGAGCGGGTCGAGAATGGAAGGGCGGCGTGCTAACTTGAGGGCACGAGTGTCAGTCGCCTACGGGGTGGTTCCCCGTAACACCAGACTCGACCCGCCCAGCGGCGGGTCTTGTCGTTTCTAGGGCCTGACAAGGGCCGCCAAAGGCTCTGTCGAACAAGTCGCGGTGAGCGCTAACGCTGCCGAGCCGCACGTCCACTACGAGCCGGGGATGGATGCCCGCAGCACGCGGGTGGCGGAACGGCTGAAGACGCCGATGCTGATCGCGGCGGCGCTGACGCTGCCGACCGTGGCGATAACCGAGTCCGAGCCGGGCGGGCTGCTGGAGCAGATCGCCATCGTCCTCAACTGGGTTACCTGGACCGCCTTCCTGTGCGAGTTCGTGGTCATGCTCTCGGTGGTGCCGGACCGCAGTAAGTGGCTGCGGCACCACCCGCTGGACTTCGTCATCGTCTTCTTCACCCCGCCGGTCCTGCCGCCCGGCCTGCAGAGCCTCCGGGTCCTGCGACTTCTGCGATTGCTGCGACTGCTGCGCCTCGCCCAGCTCTCACGCGAGGTCTTCTCGCTTGAGGGCGTGCGCTACGCGGCGCTGCTGGCGGCGCTGACCGTGGTCGGCGGCGCCGCCCTCTTCGATGCCTTCGAGCAGCGGCAGGACCTGAACTTCTGGGACGACATCTACTGGGCGATCACGACGATGACGACGCTGGGGTCCAACATCGAGCCGAGCACCACCGGCGGTGAGATCGTCTCCGTCGTCGTCCTCCTGGTCGGGATCGGCTTCGTCGCCCTGCTCACCGGTTCCTTCGCCCAGCGCTTCCTCGCCCCCGAAATCGCCGAGATCGAGGAGGAGCTGGAGGAGGAGCAGATGAGCGCCGAGGCGCTGGCGCTGCGGGAACTGAAGAGCGTCCAGGAGCAACTGCAGGCGCTCGAGGTCGCGATCGCGCGGATGGCGAAACGCTAGGAGCGCGTCCTTCAGTCGCCCTCTGCCTGCTCCTCGGCGATCTTTCCCTCAAGTTCCTTCATCACGTCGGGATCGCGCAGGGTCGTCACGTCGCCCAGGGCGCGGCCCTCGGCGATGTCGCGCAGCAGGCGGCGCATGATCTTGCCGGAGCGGGTCTTGGGCAGGTCGTCTGCCCAGATGATCCGCTTCGGGCGGGCGAATTTGCCGATCCGCTCGGCGACCGTGGCGCGGATGCCCTCGACCAGCTCGTCCGACTCCTCGATCTCGCCGCGCAGGGTGACGAAGGCGCAGATCGCCTGGCCGGTGTCCTCGTCGGCCTGGCCGATCACCGCCGCCTCGGCGACGTCGGGGTGGGCGACGATCGCCGACTCGACCTCGGCGGTCGAGAGGCGGTGGCCGGAGACGTTGACGACGTCGTCGATCCGGCCGATCACCCAGAAGTAGCCGTCCTCGTCGCGGCGGGCGGCGTCGCCGACCAGGTAGCGCTGCTTGCCGAAACGGGAGAAGTAGGTCTCGATGAAGCGGTCGTCCTCTTTGTAGAGACCGCGCAGCATCGAGGGCCACGGCCGCTCCAGCACCAGCAGCCCCTGACCTTCGTCGATCGGCTCGCCCCCGCGCTCGTCGACCACCGAGGCCTCGACTCCGGGGAACGGCACCGTCGCCGAGCCCGGCTTGGTCGCGGTGATCCCCGGCAGCGGCGAGATCATGATCGCCCCGGTCTCGGTCTGCCACCAGGTGTCGACGATCGGGCAGCGGCCGCCGCCGATCACCTGGTGGTACCAGAGCCAGGCCTTGGGGTTGATCGGCTCGCCGACCGAGCCCAGCAGCCGCAGCGAGGAGAGGTCGTGCTCGGCCACCAGCTCCTCGCCCCACTTGATGAAGGTGCGGATCGCGGTCGGCGCCGCGTAGAGGATCGTCGCCTTGTAGCGGGCCGCGACCTCCCACCAGATCCCCTTGTGGGGGTAGTCGGGCGCTCCCTCCCACATCACCGAGGTGGCGCCGTTGGAGAGCGGGCCGTAGACGATGTAGGAGTGGCCGGTGACCCAGCCGACGTCGGCGGCGCACCAGTAGACGTCGGACTCGGGCTTGAGGTCGAAGACGTAGCGGTGGGTGGCGGTGACGCCGGCCATGTAGCCGCCGGTGGTGTGGAGGATCCCCTTCGGCTTCGCGGTCGAGCCGGAGGTGTAGAGGATGTAGAGCGGGTGCTCGGCCTCCATCGGCTCGGCCGGGCACTCGGGGTCGGCGGCGGCGAGGACCTCGTCGTAGAAGACGTCGCGGCCCTCGCTCATCGGGCACTCGATCCCGGTGTGGCGGACGACGACGATCCTCTCCAGGGCGTGATGGTTCGCCATGTGCTCGTCGACCGTGGTCTTGATCGGCGCCGTCCTACCTTTGCGGCGAGCGCCGTCGACGGTGACCAGCGCCTTGGCTTCGGAGAAGTCCATCCGCTCGGCGACCGCCTCGGCCGAGAAGCCGCCGAAGACGACGTTGTGGGGAGCGCCGATGCGGGCGCAGGCGAGCATCGCGACGACGACCTCGGGAATCATCGGCAGGTAGATCCCGACCACGTCGCCCTTCTCGACGCCGAGGTCCTTGAGCGCGTTGGCGAAGCGCTGGACGTCGCGGTGAAGGTCGGCGTAGGTGACGTCGCGCTCCTCCCCCTCCTCTCCGCGCCAGTGGAAGGCGACGCGGTCTCCGATCCCGGCCTCGACATGGCGGTCGAGGCACTGGGCCGAGGCGTTCAGCCGCCCGTCGGCGAACCACTTGTAGAAGGGCGGGTTGGAGTCGTCGAGGCCCTGAGTCGGCTCGACCTCCCAGTCGAGCACCTCCGTCGCCCGCGCCAACCACCAGGCCTCGGGGTCGGCGGCGGCCTCCTCGTAGACCTTCGGGTCCGACCAAAGGGCGTTGGCGCGGAACGACTCCGGCGGCTCGAACCGCTCGATCCCCAGCATCTCCTCCAGCTGCCGCTCAAGATCCATGGGCGCAAACTTACCCGAGACCGCCGGGAGGAATCGTCGTTTCCACCCTTTCCCGTGTTGGAGCAAGGGAAAGGCTGGAAACGATGTAGCTAGTAGCCGGCGGGGTGGCGGGCTATGAAGCCTTCTGGGGAATTGACCCAGGGGTCGTGCCAGCGGGGGCCGGCGCCGCCGCTGGTGTCGAAGGCGATGCCGGCGATCACCATCCAGGCGTGGCCGGTGTTGGCGTAGACGGTGATCCAGCGGCCCGGGCCCGGTTCGCCCCAGGTCGAGAGGCCGGTCGAGTCGAGCGGGCTTTCGAGCATGCCGCCGCCGTGCAGCGCGTAGCTGACCGCGCCGGAGCAGTCGTAGCCGGAGGATTCGAAGGAGCCGTGACCGCCTCCCCAGATGTAGGGCGTGGTGGCGATCGCGTTGGCGGCGGCGATCGCGTCCTTGACCGCCTGCGGCGCCGAGGCCGGGGCGCTGGCTTCGCTTTCTGAGATCAGCTCCGCTTCCTGGCCGGGGTTGAGCGGCGCCGGCATCTGGCCGGTCGTCGCGTCGCCGCCTTCGGAGGCGACCTGTTCGGAGATCACCGCGAGGTTGTTGCTGAGCGCCTGTTCGCGCGATTCGAGCTCTTCCAGCGCTGCCTGGCGCGCCGCCTGTTCGGACTTCAGTTCGCGGAAGCTTGCCGCGGCTTCCTGGCTGCGCTGGGCGACTTCTTCCTCCTTGGCGGCGATCGCGTCGCGCGCCGCTTCGATCTCGGCCCGGCGCTCGTCCAGCCGTTCGACCGCGCCGCGGACTTCGTCGCGCAGCGTCTTCACCCGGTCGACGACGGCGTCGTCGTATTCCTGGATCTGGCGCAGGTATTCGGTCTGCGCCGCCATGTCGTTCCAGTCTTCGGATTCGAGGATCGCGTTCAGCATGTCCGGCGAGCCGGCCTCGTAGATCGCGACCAGCCGGTCGCCGAGCAGGTCGAGCGCTTTGCGCAGCTTCGTCCGCACTCGCTCCAGGTGCGCTTCTTCAGCTTCCAGCGCCTCGGTGGCGCGGTCCAGCTCCGCCTGCTTTTCCTCCAGTTCGACCTCGACCGCTTCCTGTTCCTGGCGCAGGCGGGAGACTTCGCCGAGCTTGGCGTCGATCGCGGCGTTCTGGTCGGCGATCGTCGCCGCCAGGTCGCTCCCCTGCTCGCGGACGCCTTCCAGCTTGTCCCGCGTCTCTTCCAATTTCTGCTGCGGATCGGCAGGGGCGGGTGCCGCCCAGGAGCCGGCCAGGGCACAGATGGCCGCGAAAAGCAGCGCGGCGAAGATCAGGGCACGGCGGCGAGCCGCGCTCGGAGAGGAGGCGAACAGCACGGCGGCGCAGGCTAGCGGAGGTGCCTAAAGCCGCTGAAGGTGGTCGATAACCCGCAAGTTCCCTTGCAATTTGCGGGTTTTGGAGGAGTCCGGGGGCCGCCATCGACCCCCGGACGCTCCGTGCCTGCTTAGGAGAGCAGTTTGGCCTTCGCCTGCTCGAACTCGGCGTCGCTGAGGTCGCCTTTGGCCTTCAGCTCGGAGAGCTTGTGCAGCTCGTCGGCCGGGGAGCCGGCGCTCGCCTGCTCGCGAACGTATTCGTCGAAATGCTTTTTCGCGTCCGCTTGGGCCTTGATCGTTCGGTCCCGCATGCCCGAGCCGCGCGCGACCAGGTAGATCAGCGCCGTCAGGAACGGGATGAAGACGAGGAAGAAAACCCAGGCGGCCTTCCCCCAACCGGAGAGCTCATGGTCGCGGAAGAGGTCGGAGAGGATCGTGATCAGGATCCAGATCCAGATCACGAAGAAGAAGACCTCGAGCGCGATGAGGAGGAGTTCGCCGAAGCTGATGTCGGCGATGGGGAGTGGCAACAAGTTGATTCCTTTCTTGGATGGGAAACCCTTACGGGTTCCTCATTCTCATCACAAACAGGGCGATTGCAACCGAAGTGGCCAGGTTGAGACTGGAAACGCCCGCGCGCATCGGGATCGAGACGCGGGCGTCGGCGCGCTCGAAGACGTCGCCGCTGAGCCCGTGGCGCTCGGTGCCGAAGGCGAGTACGGCGCGCTCGGGCAGCCGCTCGGGCGCCAGCTCCTCGCCGTCCGGGTCGATCGCCAGCAGCGGCCGGTCGCTCTCGGGGAGCGCCTCGACGGCGACGACCGGCAGCGCGAACTGCAGGCCGGCGGCGCCGCGAACGGCGTCGGGATGCCAGGGGTCGTTCTCGCCGGTGGTGACGAGCGCCGCCGCCCCGGCAGCGGCGGCGACCCGGATGCAGGCGCCGATGTTGCCCATGTTGCGCGGCTGCTCCAGCAGCACCGCCGGGGCCGGACCGGGATCGGCCAGCGCCGCGGCGAGGTCGACCCGCGGCCGGCGGGCGATCGCGACGACGCCGGTATGAGGGAGCAGCGGCACCAGGTCGGCCAGCTCCCCCTTCTCGATCGGTTCGACCCGGTCGGCCAGTTGCCCCTCCAGGTCCGGTGCCAGTTCGGCCGCCATCGTCTCCAGGGCGGGTGGGTCGACCGCCACCGCCTCGACCAGCTCGGCGCCGAAGCGCAGCGCGTGCTTGAGCGCGTGGAAGCCCTCGACGACCGTCAGGTCCGGGTCGCGGCGGGCGGTGCGGAAGCGCACCGCGCGTTCGTGCTCTGCGCGACCCATGCGCGCATCATGACTAGATGAGCCGCTGCCTGACCGTGGACCCCTCCTAAGCGGCCAGCTCGGCCTGCGCCAGCTGGTCGCGGCCGCCGGCCTTGGCCAGGTACAGCGCCTCGTCGGCCCGCCGCAGCAGGTCATCGATGCTCTCGACCCGGTCCCAGAGGGCGAGCCCGGCCGAGCAGGTCTGCTCCAGCGGGGTCTGCTGGCGCAGCCGGTCGACGATCTCCGCCGCCTGCTCGGGCTCGGTGTCCGGCAGCAGGACGAGGAACTCCTCGCCGCCGAAGCGGACCAGGGTGTCCTCGGCGCGCAGGGCCCCGTCCCACTCGCGGGCGCAGGCGCGCAGCACCTCGTCGCCGGCGAGGTGGCCGTGTGTGTCGTTGTAGCGCTTGAAGTGGTCGATGTCGATGATCGCCAGGCAGAGCGGGGACTCGGCCCGGCGAGCGCGGGCCATCTCACGCGGCAGCAGCTCCTGCAGGACGCGGCGGTTGGGCAGCCCGGTGAGGGCGTCGTGGCGGGCCAGGTCCTGGACTTCGCCGAGCAGCTTCTCGCGTTCGGCCTCGATCAACTTCAGCTGGGTGACGTCGGTCGAGCGGGCGTAGACGAGCCCCTCGTCCTTGGCCAAGGTGGAGCTGGTGCGCAGCCAGTGCCAGCTGCCGTCTTTGGCCCTGACCCGGGTCTCGAGCACCGTCGAGGAGCCGCTCTTGAACAGGCTCATCGCCTCGGCCAGGGCGCGCTCGTGGTCGTCGGGGTGGGTGAAGTCGAGCAGCCGTTTGTCGCGCAGGTCCTCGGGCGCGTAGCCGAGGTGCCGGGCCCAGGCGCCGTTGACCTCGCGGCAGCGGCCTTCCTGGTCCATCGTGCAGAGCATGTCGTGGGAGAGCTCGAAGAAGCGGCGGGCGCGCTTGTCGGCGCGGGCCTGGGCGTTGACGATGCCGGTGACGAGGAGCATCACGACGGTGAGCGAGACGGCGGTGAAGATCCAGCGGGTCAGCGGCGAGTAACCGGCGGTGCTTTCGACCAGGCCGAGGGTGACCGCGTAGACCGCCAGCAGCCAGACGAGGTGGACGATCGCGATCCGGCGGGGGAAGAAGTAGGAGGCGATCAGGATCGCCCAGACCCAGATCGTCCCGTACTGGCCGACGGCGGCGCCGGACTCGTAGATCAGTAAGCCGGTGACGGCGATCGCGCCGCCGATCAGGGTGTGGATCCCGGCGGCGGGCATCCGACCGGAGAGGGCCATGGCGACGACGCCGACGAGAGCCATACCGGTGGCGGTGGCGAGCAGCGCGGCTTCGTCGCCGCCGCTCGGATGCGGCAGCGCGAGCGAGAGGAAGACCAGGCCGGCACCGGCGATCAGCAGGGCGGCGGCGGCCCTGGCTTCCCATCTGCCCGGCGTTTTTCGGCCTACCCGCTTTTCATTAGCCGGCATGCCTGGGGCATCGGCAAACGTGGGTGTTTTCTTTAGGGCGGCCCTTAGCCGCGGACGACCTGAAACTGGCTCATCAAGCCGTGATCCTCGTGGTCCAGCATGTGGCAGTGGATCACGAACTTCCCGGTGTAATCGGCGAAATGACCGGCAAGGAGAATTTTTTCGTTGGGGTAGACGAAGAACGTCTCCTTGAGACAGTTTTCCCAGGGCGGCGGCCGCTTGCCGTCGCGCTCGAGCAGGAACCAGTCGCTGTGGTGCAGGTGCATCACGTGGGCGACGCTGGTCTTGTTGTGGATCTCCCAGGTCTCGGTCGTGTTCAGCTTCGGGAACGCCTCCGAGCGGGCGGGATTGAAGGTGCGGCCGTTGATCCGCCAGGTGGTTTTGAAAAAGCCGCCGATCGTGATCTCCCAGCGCTTGTCGACCTTGCGGCCGGCCTTCCGGGCCCAGGCGGGCAACGGGCGCAGGCGCCGGGGTACGCGTGAACGGTCGTGGACGCGGTCGCCGCCGACCCGGAACTGCATCAGGGCGCCGCCGTAGGTGTGGGCGCCCTCGGGGTTGCGGCCGGCGTGGCGCCTGCTGCTGCGCAGCTCGACGCTCTCCCCCGCCATCCCGGCGAAGTCGACGATCACCTCGACCCGCTCGGCCGGTCCGAGGAGTATTTCGCGGCGCCGGATCGGCTTCGGCATCAGCCCGCTCTCGGTCGCGATCTGGGTCATCGGGGCCCCGTTGGAGAGCTGCAGGTTGTAGCTGCGGAAGGCGGAGACGTTCAGCAGCCGCAGCCGGTAGCGGCAGGGGCCGACCCGGTGGTAGGGCATGTGGGCGCCGTTGACGAGGATCGTCTCGGCGACGATCCCGTCGTTGGGCGGGCGGCGGTTGGTGAACGGGTCGGTGAGCTGGTTGTGGCGGTCGAAGGTGCGGTCGCCGATCATCAGCGGCACGTCGCGGTCGCCGCGCGGCAGCGGCAGCGATTCCTCGAAGCCGTCGTCGACGATCCACATCCCGGCCAGGCCCTTCCAGACGTGCGGGGCGGTGCGGTCGAGGCGGTGGTCGTGGTACCACTGGAACGAGGCCCGTTCCGGGTGGCCGTCCTCCATCAGGTCGTAGACGTAGGTTTTGCGGCCGCCGGGCTCAAGCAGGAAGTCGTTGCCCTGCTCGCGGGCGGAGAGCCCCCGGGGGATGCCGCAGTAGGCGGAGACCGGCTGGCGCTTGGTCAGGCCGCCGGGCTGCCCGTCGAACTGGGTGCGGTTGTGGCCGCCGTGGAGGTGGATCGAGAGCTCCCCCACCTTCTCGGGCAGTTCATGACGGAAGGTGACGCGGGTGCGCTGGCCGGCGCGGCGGCGGATCGTCGGACCGGGGAAGGTGCCGCCGAAGGTCCAGAGCCTCGTTTTCTCGCCGGGGAAGATCTGCTGCTCGGCGACGCGGATCGGGATCTCGATCTCGTCGCCGCTGAGGACCTTCGGAATCGGCAGCCGAACCTGGAACGGCGCGGCGGCGAGCGCCTGGGTCGGCTCCGCGGTCAGCGGCAGGGGGCCGTCGCCCCCGCCCCGCAGGGGCAGGAGCGCGGCCAAGGTGCCGCCGCCAAGGGCGCCGAGGAAAGCTCGGCGCCCGTAGCGGGGCGGAACTGAGGACTGCCCAGCCGTGACGCTACGGCGTCGGGGTGGGCAGCGGGACTACCGGGGCCTCGACCTTGACGCTGCCCTGCATTTCGGGATGCACGGCGCAGATGTAGTAGAGGGTGGTGCCCGCTTCGGCAGTCACTTCCTGGGAGACGTGAGTGCCCTTTTTCTTTTCACCGGTGAACCAGGAATCGCCCGTTTTACCGGTGGCGTTGCCCATCGTGCTCCAGCCGGCGGGTCCAGCTTTCACCAGGTTCTTGGTGATTTTTTCCGTTTTCGGGTTGAACCCATGCCACTTGGCGATCGCGAAGCAGATCTTTTTCGGCGTGAAGCAGCTCTGCTGCGCTTTGCGCGTCTTCGGCAGCGAGCCTTTGGTGACCAGCGAGAAGGTGTGCGGGCCGACCTGTTTCGGGTTCGTGTCGTTGAAAATTTCCAGCTGGTCGCCGGGGGCGACCGTTTCCGGGCCGACGAATTTCAGCTTGCCTTTGGTCAGCTCGATCGAGATGACGTCGGTTTTGCCGGTCGGCGTGACCGCAGCGGTAGAGGCCGGGCCGCTGATCGCGAGCGCGAGGACAGCGGTGGTGGCCACCAGGACGAGAGCCCGCAGGCGGGCGCGTGAAAGCTTCAAAGCGATGCCTTTCCCTTCGAGTGCGGATTGCGGAAGCGGAGCGAGCCCCGCTCCGAGAGACGGCCCCCATTCGGCCGACGCGACAAGGTAGTACCTGGATCGGCGGAGTTCAAATGGTAAGAGCGGCGCTTACCTGCTTTTGGGGAGTTTCCACCCTCGGTAACCTTGACCACGTTCCGTGGCCACCTTCCTCCACACCTGCTACCGGATCGGCGACATCGATCGCTCGGTCGACTTCTACGAGAAGCTCGGCTTCGAGGAGGTGCGGCGGATGCCGATCGGCGACGAGGCGATCAACGTCTTCATGGCGATGCCCGGCGAAGACCCGCGCCTGGAGCTGACCTACAACCACGGCGTCACCGACTACGACCACGGCACCGGCTACAACCACATCGCCCTCGGCGTCGACGACCTCGACGGCACCCTCGCCCAGTTGGCTGAGGTCGGCATCGAGCCGGAAAAGCCGCCCTACCGCCCCGGCGGCCGCACCGAGGGCCACCGCATCTGCTTCGTCAGGGACCCCGACGGCTACCGCATCGAGCTGATTGGCGCCTGAACTGCTCGCGGTCTCGACGGGCGTCGCGATCGCCTACGGAATCGGCCTCTGGGTCGTTCTGATCATCGGGCCGGCCACCGTCGCGGCGCTGAAGGGTCAAAGAAGGGTGAGCTCGGCTGCGCGCTTAGAAGAGGTCGACGACGCCGATGCAGCCGCTGAGGGTTTTCCGCTGTCCTTTGAAAGTTGAGGTCCGGGCGTGCCAGCAGCCCGAGTCGTCGCTCTCGGCCCGATAGATGACGTCACCGCCGCCGCTGCCGGGGTCGGGTTCGATGACGATCGCGCAGTTCCAGCGACCGTTCGCGGCCTTGTCGCAGACCCCAGAGGGTGAGTGGCGGCCGAGTTCGCTGGAGATCGATTCGCCCAGGCTGTCGCCATGGACCCCGATCACCCGGGCGGGCCGGTAGAGGAACAGCGCCGTGAGCGCGAGGAAGGCGAGCGCCAGGGCCGCGAAGCCGGCGAGGAAGAGCTTGCGGCCGGTCGACACGCTCAACCGGCGCTGATGCCGCCGCCGGCTGGCGGCGTGGGCGTCGGTTCGGGCGTCGGAGTCGGTTCCGGGGTGGGTTCAGGCTCGGGGGCTTCTTCTTCGCCGCCGTCCGCGCCTTCGTCGCCGCCTTTGTCTTTGCCCTTCGATTCGTCGCTTTCTTCTTCGCCTTCATAGGTTTCTTCTTCTTCGTAGCTGTTGTAGCCGCTCGAAGAGGTGTGTTCGCTGTCGAGCTCGGAGAGGTCGGGCAGCGAGCTGGGGACTTCGAATTCGGGGCAGTCGCCTTCGACCGCGGAGGACATGTAGTTGGCCCAGATCGGGCCGGCGGTGGGACCGCCGAAGCCGGTGTATTCGCGGCTGGTCG
>JBIOTO010000121.1:0-3157 GCA_044865945.1 Solirubrobacterales bacterium | reverse complement strand
CGCTCGGTCAGCCGGTTCCACTCGTCGACGTACTCGAAGACCGACTCGCGGCAGCGGGCGTTGAACTTGGCGATGCCGTACTCCTCGATCTCCTGCTTGGAGGAGATGCCGAGCTGCTTCTCGACCTCGAGCTCTACCGGCAGCCCGTGGCAGTCCCACCCGGCCTTGCGCGGCACGTAGTGCCCCCGCATGGCCTTGTAGCGGGGGTAGATGTCCTTGAATACCCGCGAGAGCACGTGGTGCGCGCCGGGGCGGCCGTTGGCGGTCGGCGGCCCCTCGTAGAAGCTCCAGACCGGGGCCTCGGCGCGCGCCGCCAGCGAGCGGGCGAAGACGTCGTCCTCGCGCCAGCGGGCGAGCACGCGCTCCTCCAGCTCGGGGAAGGACTGCTTGGGGTCGACAGGGTCGAAGCCGGGCATGAAGGTCAGGATTCTAGGAGGGGTCGCGAAAACCCCAGTTACGGATCAGCAGCCGCTCACCAGACGAGGACGAAGTCGTCGGCGTCCTGGGGGTTGACGTAGACCGGCAGGACCAGCCCCGGCCGCATCCGCGAGGCGGCGAAGACGGGCATGATCTCCCGCCGCTTCACCTCCCTCGTCCCCGACCCCGGCACGTCGAGGTCGAGGCGCAGGCTCATCAGCGGCATCTCGTTTACTTCGGCGTGGCTGGAGGCGGCGAGAACGGTGGCGGTGCCGCGCAGCCCCTGCTGGAAGACCCAGTCCTGGTGGGCGGCCTTGCGCTTCTGCCGCCGCGCGTACCAGAGCAGGCCGCCGGCGACGAGTACCCAGATCACCCCGACCGAGGCGAGGATCCCGGCGACTTCTCCGGGGACTCCGGCGAGGATCGGGACGATCGCGAACGCTGCCCCGGCGAGGCCGAAGAAGGCGATCAAGCCGATGCCGACCCTGTTCAGCTGCATCTACTCCTCGCACTCCTCGCGGATCCGGGTGGCGACGTGGGCGGTCGCCTCGCAGAGGGCGGCGAGGCCGTCAGCGCCCGGGTCGTCGCTCTCGATGCTGCCGAGCAGGGCGCCGTAGGCGAGCTCGAAGGAGAAGTCGCCCGGCGGCTCGGTCCCGAGCCAGTCGACGAGGCTGGGCGAGAACAGCTGTCGCAGCCACATCGGGTCCTGGAAGGGGCTGGTGCTGACCTCGAAGCGCTCGTTCAGCGCCGTGCTCTCGGTCCAGAGCTTCGAGTGGCGCGCCTCGAACCCGTAGAACTCGTCGTCGCGGGTGCTGCGGCCGCGGCGGACGCAGAAGACGCGCGGGGCGAAGGCGGTGGCCGCCGGCACCTCGGTCAGCGCCACCTGGAAGCGGAAGGTCTTGTTGCGCTTGTAGGAGAGCTGGCCGACCGTGCCGGCAACGCCCTCGCCGAGCGAGCCGCGCAGGGCCGGCCGCAACCCCGCCCCCTTGGCCTCGACCAGCAGCGGCGTCAGCTGGCCGGGGTCGAAGCCCGGCAGCTGCTCGAAGCCGCGCTCGGAGGCGAGCTCGGCGTAGGCGGAGTCGACGGACACGGGCGCAGCCTATTCGCCGACCCCTCCCAGACCGCGCGGCGTTAGGGTGGCCGCCATGGACAGATACGACTTGAACGGGAAGGTCGCGCTGGTGACCGGCGCCGCTCGCGGCATCGGCTTCGAGACCGCGCGACAGATGCACATGCGCGGCGCCTCGGTGGCGGTGCTCGACCTCGACGCCGACGAGGCGCGCGAGGCGGCGGAGCGGATCGGCCCGCGGGCGATCGGGCTCTCCGGCGACGTCACCGACCAGAGCGCGATGATGAACGCGGTCGCCGAGATCGTCGAAAAGCTCGGCGGGCTGGACGTCGCGGTCGCCAACGCCGGCATCGCCCAGAAACAGTTCGCGACGGTGCGCGGCATCTCCGGCGAGGAGTGGGAGCGGGTCTTCGAGGTCGACATGCTCGGCGTCTGGCGCACGGTGCGGGCGGCGCTGCCGCAGATCGTCGAGCGCAAGGGCCAGATGATCGTCGTCTCCTCCGTCTACGCCTTCGCCAACGGCTTCGGCAACAGCCCCTACGCGGTCGCCAAGGCCGGGGTCGAGTCCCTCGGCCGGGCTCTGCGGGTCGAGCTGGCCGCGCACGGCGCCAGCGCCAGCGTCGCCTACTTCGGCTGGGTCGACACCAAACTCGTCCAGGACGCCTTCGCCCAGGAAGACGCCGAGCGGGTCCGCAAGCTCAGCCCCGACTGGCTGATGAAACGGATCACCCCGGCCGAAGCCGGAGCCGGCCTGGTCCGCGGGATCGAGGAAAAGGCTCCGCGGATCTTCGTCCCCAAGTGGTGGCGCTACATGTCGGCCCTCCGCGGCCTCGTCAACCCGCTGCTCGACAAGCGGATGGAGGCCGAACCGAAATACGCCGAGCTGGTCAAGTACATCGACGGCAAGACCGTCGATGCCGGCAAGGTCCAGGCCGGGGACGCCGCCTAGCGGCTCAGCCGCTCCAGCAGGCAGACGACCGACTCATACGGCTCCCCGGTGGCGCGAGTCATCGCGATCTCGCAGGTGCGGTTGCTGGAGAGGTGGGCGTCGAAGCTACGCCCGGCGAGCTCTTCGGCTTGGGGCTTGGTGGCCGATGCGGTTAGCTCGGGATGGCTGATGCCGCGGTCGCCGGCGAACCCGCAGCAGGTAGCCGAGGGCGGCACATAGACGTCCTCGGCGAGGGCGTTGGCGAGCACGCGCAGCGGATGGGTCAGACCAAGCCGGCGCGTCGCGCAAGTCGGATGCACAGCAGCGGAATCCACCTTCCCATCGATGTCGAGCTCTGGCAGCAACCGCAGCGCCCAGGCAACCGAATCGACGATCTCCAACTTCCCCAGCCGCTCGGCGTTCTCCTCCGAGAGCACCCCGTCAGCTGGTTCGGCAATCGCCCCAGTGCAGGAAGCAGCATCGATCACAACCGGCAACGCCCCCTCGCCACTCCACTCCCACAGGCGCTCGACCATCTCGTTCGCCTTGTGCGAGTGCGCGGCAGCAAACCCTTTCGAGCTCCAAGGCAACCCACAGCAACTCCCGTCCACATCATCGGGAACCCAAACCGGCGAACCCGCCCGCTCCGAAACCGCCACCAGCGCCCCAATCGGATTCCCCCCGAAGATCCGATTCGTACAGCTCGGAACATAAACGCCCGCAGCTCCAGGCGGAGGGGATGA
>JBIOTO010000120.1:0-2822 GCA_044865945.1 Solirubrobacterales bacterium | reverse complement strand
CCGATCGTCTCGCCGCCGCTCATGAGCGGCAGGAGGCTGGGAGGCGGATGACCGAGTACATCGCCATGATTTCTAGCCTTTCATGACCCCAGACGGCGAGCAGCGGCCCCCCGAGCTGCCCGAATCCAAGCCTGAGTACAAGGTCTACCGCTCCCGCAAGGGCCTGTTTTCGCGCCTAAAAGGCGCGGATCTCTCCTCCCTGCGCGACCGTGCAAGGTTGCCTTCACGCAAGCCGCGCAAGGACCGGGAGCCGCGCCGGCCGGGCTCGCCGCGGGCGCCGTTCAACGTCAAGCGGCTGCTCAAATGGATCGGCCTGGCGGCCCTCGGCTGGATCCTGATCAGCTTCATCGCCTTCGGCATCTCCGCCCAGCTACAGTCCTTCAAGCTCTCCGGCGAAGCCCGCGACGCCCTGCACGGCAACCCCTTCCTGCTGTTCAAGCCACAGACGATTCTCCTGCTCGGCACCGACGCTCGCCCGCCCGGCAGCGGTGACGGCAACACCTCCGAGAAGTGCTTCGAACAGCAGTCGAAGGGCGAGAAGCCGCACGACCCCTGCTTCCAGGGCGAATTCCGCGCCGACACGCTGATGCTGGTGCGGGCCGGCGGCGGCAAGTTCCGCAAACTCTCGATTCCCCGCGACGCCTTCGCCGAGATCCCCGGCCAGGCGCCGCAGAAGATCAACGGCGCCTTCGCCTTCGGCGGCGCCGCCCTGCAGATCAAGACGATCGAACAGTTCCTCGGGATCGAAATCGACCACGTCGCGATCGTCGACTTCACCGGCTTCGAAGACCTGATCGACGCCGTCGGCGGGGTCAAGGTCAACGTCCCGGTCAAGCTCTGCGCCGACATCTCCGGCGGCGCCGGCGGCGGCCAGGGCGGGACCTCCATCCGCCTGCACAAGGGCGAGAACACCCTCAACGGCGAAAAGGCGCTGGCCTACTCGCGGGTCCGCCACGTCAGCGAATGCCCCGGCCCCGGCAAGAGCGTCTTCTCGCTCGGCGGCTACGACGACCTCGACCGCGAGAAGGCCCAGCAGGAAGTGATCAACGGGATCAAGGACCGCCTCACCGACCCCCTCCGGCTCCCCTACAACTTCATCCACGGCCCGATCATCGGCTGGGACGCGCCGAAAGCGTTCGTCAGCGACATGGGCTTCTTCACGATGCCGCAGCTGATCCTCGCCGCCGGGATCGGCGGCAGCGCCCCGGCCGAAGTCCTATGCGGGACCGAACCGACCGAATGCGGTCCCGGCCCCGAAGGCTCGATCGAAGTCCCCGAGTCGGTCCGCAAGAAGGCCGTCGACAAGCTGCTCGACGGCTAGCCATTGGCGAGTTAGTGACCCTATAGGGGCCTTAACTCGCCAATCGTCACTCGGCGGTCTGTTTCGTCCCGACCAGGGCGCTGACGATTAGGGCGGTGAAGCCGGCCGCGAGCGAGCCGGCGGTGTTCTTCAGGTCGGCGGTTGAGGACTGGCCCGTGGCCAGGACTTCGACCGCGATCCACTCGCCGAAGCCGAGCAGGAAGAGGACCACGAGAGCGTAGACCCGCGCCGCCAGCGTGTACCAGCGGGCCATCGCCTGGTCGTCGAGGCGGCGGCCGGCCAGCTCCAGCTGCAGCGGCGACTCCGGCGCCCGTTCGCGCCCCGCCCGGCTGAAGTAGCGCTGCTCGATCGCCAGCGCCAGCAGCAGCACCGGCAGGATCTGGGAGACCGCGTCGAAGTAGCTTTCCTGCGCGTGGCCGTCGACCAGCAGCGCCGCCAGCGCGTAGGCGACGAGCGGGGCGACGATCGCGCCGACCCCGAAGGCGAACTTCCAGACCAGGCCGACCCGGACCTGACTCGACATCGGCCTCAGTCGGCGGTCGAGGCGGCCGGCTTGGAGTCCGGCTTCGACTCGCTCTTGCCCGAATCCGGCTTCGAGGAGGAACTCGAATCCGAGCCGCCCTCCGAAGCCCCCCCGTTGGCGCCGCCCTTGCGCGTTCCGTAGTCGGTGTTGTGGAAGCCCGAGCCCTTGAAGTGGATAGCCGGGGCGCTCAGCACGCGCGCCGCCGGAGCCCCGCACTCCTCGCACTTGGTCAGCGGCTCGTCGGTCATCTTCTGGATCGCCTCGAAGACGTGGCCGTTGTCGCATTTGTACTCGTAAATGGGCATGGGGCTGCGGGATTATCGCAGCCGCTACCGTTCCGGCCATGGCGACCGAGCAGGGAACCCGCCCGACCGAGGTGACGATGGAGGAGATCGTCGCGCTGTGCAAACGGCGCGGCTTCGTCTTCCCCTCCTCGGAGATCTACGGCGGCCTCGGCTCGACCTACGACTACGGCCACTACGGCGTCCTGCTGAAGAGCAACGTCAAGGCCGAGTGGTGGAAGGCGATGCTGCAGGAGCGCGACGACATCGTCGCCCTCGACTCGGCGATCCTCCAGCACCCGCGCGTCTGGGAGGCCTCGGGCCACCTCGAAGGCTTCACCGACCCGCTGGTCCAGTGCCTCGGCAAGTGCAAGAGGCGCTGGCGCGAGGACCACCTGCGCGAGGCGGTCGAGGCCGAAGGCGGCGACCCCAGCGCCGAGCTGGTCTGCCCCGAGTGCGGCGGCGAGCTCTCGGAGCCGCGCCAGTTCAACCTGATGTTCGAAACCCACGTCGGCCCCGTCGCCGAGGAGGGCTCGACCGTCTACCTTCGCCCGGAGACGGCGCAGGGCATCTTCATCAACTTCAAGAACGTGCTCGGCTTCGCCCGCAAGAAGCCGCCGTTCGGGATCGCCCAGGTCGGCAAGTCCTTCCGCAACGAGATCACCCCCGGCAACTTCATCTTCCGCACCCGCGAGTT
>JBIOTO010000119.1:0-67049 GCA_044865945.1 Solirubrobacterales bacterium | reverse complement strand
CGAGGTCGTCCTGGATCGAGGGCAGGGCGACGTTGACGATCGTCGCGTCGAGGACGATCATCAGCATCCCCGCGCAGAGGACGTAGAGGGCTAGCCAACGGGTGCGGTCGTGCTCAGTTGCGTTCATGCGAGTAAGGACTCCTGGGCTGGGGAAAACTCATCGCCGCCTACGTCAATCGACGTGGTCCGGCAGGCCAAAGCGCCGGAAGACGGCCTCCACGCGGCTGGGGTCGGCCGCGCGGTCGGGCCACCGAGAATAGCCGTCCGGGGTATCCGCCGGTCGGACGACAAAAGCGGTCACTTCCTTGATCCGATCGCCCTCCAGGGTGATCACGTCGAGGGAGAACGGAAGGTGCGTTTTTTCACCCTCCATCCAGGTGTAGGTGCCGACCGCAAGTTGTCCGTTGGCGACGGTCGGGCGGTGCTGCCAGCGCCACTCGCCGGAGAGCGGCTTGGTGCGGAGGAAGACCTCGACCTCGTCGATTCCGCCGTACCAGCTGGCCAGCGGCGGCATCGACCAGGCGACGTCCTCGGTCAGCATCGAGACCACGCGCTGGACGTCGCCACCGCGCATCGCCTCCATGTACTCCTCGACGATCTCCTTCATCCGGGCGTCACCGAGCGAGCGCAGGGTGACCTGCTGGCTGCGATCGGGGAGGCGCTCGTCGACGATCTTGCGGGCGCGCTGCAGGGCGCTGTTGACCGAGGGGACCGAGGTCTCGAGCGTCTCGCCGACCTCCTTGGCGGAGAAGCCGAGAACCTCGCGCAGGATCAGGACCGCCCGCTGGCGCGGCGGCAGATGCTGCATCGCGGCGACGAAGGCGAGCTCGACCGCCTCGCGCTCCTCGTAGCTCGCGTCAGGCGAGGCGTAGCCGTCCTCGACCTCGAGCATCTCGTCGGGATAGGGCTCGATCCAGACCCCCTCGGCGACCGGCTCGCCGGGGGGTGCGTGGGGGTCGGCCTTGGGCCCGTACTCCTCCGGCAAGAGGCGTCGCTTGCGACGGGAGATCGTGTCGAGGCAGGTATTGGTGGCGATCCGGTAGAGCCAGGAGCGCAGCGAGCTGCGCTCCTCGAAGCGGTCGAGCCCGCGCCAAGCGCGCAGCATCGCCTCCTGCATCGCTTCCTCGGTGTCGTGCAGGGAACCGAGCATCCGGTAGCAGTGGGCGTGCAGCTCGCGGCGGTGCGGCGCGACCAGCCTCTCGAACTCGGCTTCGTCAGGTCTCGCCATCGAAGTAGTCGACCTTGCTCTCGCGGCGGACGATGACGTCGGCCTCGGGGTTGCCGGTCCAGATCCCGACCTTGTCGCTGTCGGGGTAGACGGTGGCGGTGGGAACGACGACGGTCGAGAACATCAGCACCCGCACCGTCTCCTCGCTCTCATTGCGAATTCCGTGCGCCCCCGGCGGGCCCTTGGGGAAGAAGACGACGTCCCAGGGATCGAGCCGCTCTGACCCGTCGGGATGGCGCAGGGTCGGGTTGCCCTCCAGCACCAGCAACCACTCCTCCTCGCCGCACTCGTAGTGGTAGGGACAGACCGCCTGCCCTGGCGGCAGCTCGTAGACGCTGATCCCGGATTCCTTGGCGCCGCCAAGCAGCTTGCCGAGGCGGGCGAGACCGGAGCGGAAGCCCTCGGGATCGTCTCCGTCGTACTCGAACTGGGGCGCTTTGATGTTGATTCTCCGCATGGGTCGAAGCTAGCAACGCCTCAGCGGCCGCGACGGCCGAAGGCGTGGCCGGCGGGGGCGACCGCCCGGAGCTCGGCGGCGGCGTGTTCGGGGGTGGTCTCGGGATGGGGGTCCGCGGCGGCGACCGGTTGCGGCTCCAGCGGCGCCAGGTCCGCGACCACGACGTTGACGGTGCCTTCGCGGCGCTCGAGCCGGCCGCGGGCGCGGACCAGCGGCGCGGTGCGGACCAGGGTCCGGTGGCGGTCGTAGACCGGGGGCGGCACGATCAGGTTGACCGAGCCGCGCTCGTCCTCGAGCAGCATGAAGGTGGTGCCATTGGCGGTCTCCGGGCGCTGGCGGGCGGTGACCATGCCGGCGATCTCGATCGCGCTGCCGTGGTCGCGGCGCTCGAGGTCGGAGCTGCGCAGCAGCCAGGGGGCGAGGCCGGGGCGGAGCAGCTTCAGCGGGTGCTTGGCGACCGTCATCCCGGTCGCCCGGTAGTCGGCGATCATCCTGCCCCACTCGCCCAGCGGCTCCAGCTCGGGCGAGGGCGGCGGCTCCATCGGCAGCGCCAGCTGGGTGCCGGTGCCGGCGATCCGGCCGGCACCGGTGACGCCGACGCGCCAGAGCGCCTGGCGGCGGTCCTCCTCCGAATCCGCCGGGACGTCATCGAGGGCGCCAGCCCAGGCGAGACGTTCGAGGCTCGGCAGGCCGACGCCGGAACGGGACGCCAGTTCGGCGATCCCCTTATATGGGCCGGCGCGTTCGCGCTCGGCCGCCAGCGCCTCCATCTCCTCTTCGCGCACGCCCTTCACGTAGCCGAGCCCGATCCGCACCGCCAACCCACCGCGCACCCCGCCCTCGGACCGCGGCGTTTCGACGTGGCAGAGCGCGCGGCTGCGGTTGACGTCCGGCGGCGCCACCCGGATCCCCCGTCGCTGGGCCTCGTGGACCAGCGAGTCGGGCGGGTAGAAGCCCATCGGCTGCTCGTTCAGCAACGAGCAGAGGAACTCGGGGCCGTAGTGGACCCGCAGCCAGGCCGACTGGTAGGCGAGCAGGCCGAAAGCGGCCGAGTGCGCCTTCGGAAAGCCGTAGCCGGAGAAGCCCTTGATCTGGCCCCAGACCCCTTCGGCGGTCTCCTCGGAGACGCCGTTGGCGGCCGCCCCGGCGAGGAAGCGCTGGTGGTGCTCGCGGACCGCCTCCTCGGAGCGCCTGCGGCTCATCGCCCGCCGCAGCCCCTCCGCCTCGGCGGAGCTGAAGTCGGCCAGGGCCATCACCGACTCGATCACCTGCTCCTGGAAGACGATCGTCCCCAGCGTCTCCTCCAGCACCGGCTCCAGCAGCGGGTGCGGATAGGGGATCTCGTAGTTCGGGTTCTCGCGGCGCAGCTTGCGCCTCTCTATATAGGGGTGGATGGCGCCACCCTGGATTGGGCCCGGGCGCACCAGGGCCACCTGGACGACGACGTCGTCGATGTCGCGCGGCTGGGTGCGTGGCAGCATCTGCATCTGGGCCCGGCTCTCGATCTGGAAGACGCCGGTGGTCTCGGCGGCGCGGATCGATTCGAAGGTCTCCTCGTCTCGAAGCGGTACCCGCGAGAGGTCGAGCTGCTCGCCGCGGGCACGGCCGATCTCCTCGACGCAGCGCTCGACCGCCGAGAGCATCCCCAGCCCCAGCAGGTCGATCTTGAGGAAGCCGGCGTCGGCGCAGGAGTCCTTGTCCCACTGCACCGTCTGGCGACCCGCCATCGCGGCTGGGACGACCGGGCAGACGTCGATCAGCGGCCGGGTCGAGATCACCATCCCGCCGGGGTGCTGGGAGGAGTGGCGCGGCAGGCCCATGATCTCGCCGGTGAGATCCAGCAGCACGCGCCAGCGCGGCTCCCTGGCCCGCTCGGCACCGAGCGCGGCGACCAGGTCGCGCTCGATCTCCTTCGCGGTCTCGTGGAAGCCGACCGTCTTCGCCACCCGGTCGATCTCTCCCTCCGGCAGACCGAGCGCCTTGCCGAGGTCGCGGACCGCGCCCTTCGGGCGGTAGGTGGGGAAGGCGGCGACCAGGGCCGAGCGGTCGGCACCGTAGCGCTCGTGCACGCGGGGGATCAGGACCTCGCGGATGTCGCGGGGGAAGTCGAGGTCGATGTCCGGCAGCGTCGTCGTTTCGTCGTTGAGGAAGCGGCCCGAGAAGAGGTCGGCCTCGACCGGGTCGACGATCCCCAGGCCGGTGAGGAAGCAGACGATCGTGCTGACGCTCGATCCCCGGCCTCGGGCGGGCGGCAGGAAGCGGCGGGCCGACTCCGGCCCGCGCACCTCGGCCGCCACCTCGCGCGCCAGCTCGAGCAGGTCCCGGTGGAGGAGGAAGAAGCCGGAGAGGCCGAGCTTGCGGATGATCGCCAGCTCCTCCTCCAGCCGCCACTGCGCTTCGAGCAGGCGGGAGCTGCCGGCGTAGCGCTCGCCGAGCCGGTGGTTGCAGACGCGGGCGAGCTCGGCGTCGGCGCCCGCGTCGTCGTCGCCGGGGTAGCGGTAGCCGAGCTGCTCGGTGAGGTCGAAGCGGAGGCGCTCGGCCAGCCGCTCGGTCTCGGCCACCGCCTCCGGGTATTCGGCGAAGCGCGCCGCCATCGCCGCCGGCGAGGTCAGGGCCGAGGTCGAGTTGCCGCGGCGGCTCGGCTCGGACTCCTCCAGCGTCTCGCCGAGGCCGATCGCGACCAGCGCGTCCTGTAGCGGCGCCCGGCGGCGGTCGTGGCAGTGGACGTTGCCGGTGGCGACGCGGGGCACGTCGAGGCGATCGGCGAGCAGCGCCAGCCAGCGGTTGCGGGCGCGGTCGCGGCGCCAGTAGGGCCGCTGCAGCTCGATCCGGAAGCGGTCGCGCCCGAACGCGCCGAGCAGCCGCCGAGCAAGCCGCTCGCCGGTGACGGTGTCGCCACGTTCGAAGGCACCCGCCGCGATGCCGTCGCGGGCGCATCCCGAGAGACAGACAAGGCCCGCGGCGTGCTCCTCGACCTGATCCAAGGTCGCCCACGGCTGGGTCTGGGTGCGGGCGGTGTTGTCCCTCGTATGCGCATGAGCCAGAGTCAGCAACCTGCACAAGTTCCGGTAGCCGGTCTCGTCTTCCACCAGCAGAGTCAGGTGGAAGTGGCGCTCCCCTTCGCGGACCGTCAGCTCGGCACCGGTGATCGGGCGCACGCCGAAGCCCTTGCAGGCGTGGGCGAACTCCATCGAGCCCCAGACGCCGTCGTGGTCGGTGAGGGCGAAGGCGGGATAGCCCTGGGCAGCCGCGGCGGCGGCCAACTCCATCGGGGCCGAAGCGCCGTCGAGGAAGGAGAAGGCGGAGTGGGCGTGCAGCTCGACGTACATCGACAATCAACCCCTGAGCCTCAGGCCCGCTGCCGGTACCAGCGCTGGGCGCGGGCGGTGCGGAAGACCGTGAGGGCGCGCCCGTCGCGGAGGGCTAGCTCGAAGTAGTGGCGCCGCAACGGCTTCGGCGTCCACCAGCGGTCCTCCACCAGCCACTCCTCGCGGACGTTCTCGACTGTGGCCCCCTCGACCGTCAGCGGGGCTCCGCCGGGGTCGGTCCGGACCGCCACCCGCTGGGGGGCATAGAGACGACGGAGGCCAGGCATCAGAGTTCCGGAAAGGGGGTCAGCATCGCCCAGCGCTCGGGCACCCGCGAGGCCCCGTCGACCGGGAGAATTTTCAACAACGTCTCCGCCCCCTGCGCGGCGCGCACCTCGCGCACCGCCGCGCCGAGCCGGCGGCGCCGGGGCTCGCTGCCGCCGACCGAGAGCCCGAGCTGGTCACGGACGGGGGGACCGAGCCCGATCGCCCGCAGGCGCAGCGACGTCGCCGGGCCCGGCAGCTCCTCTAGCCGGGGGGTGAGGACGTTGCGCAGAACCGGCGGCGAAGCGCTCGGCCGCCCCAGACCCTGCTCGACGCTCCAGCTGCCGCCGCTTGCCAGCCGCGCCCCCAGGCGGAGGCCGAGCAGCGTCCTCCCCTTGCGCCGCGGGGCCGCCAGCAACCGGTCGACGAGGAGCTCGAGGGCGCGGTCGAGCTGACGGCCGGCGGTACCTTCCGGCAACTCGATCTCCTCGGCGAGCTCCTCGTGGGGGACGCGCGGCCGCAGCGGCTCCTCTTCGCCGCGACAGAGACGCAGGGCGCGCAGGCCGAGCGGGCCGAAGCGATCGGCGACCTGGTCATCGCCGAGGCGGACGAACGCCTTCAGGGTGGAGATGCCGAGGCGCTCCAGCGCCTCGATCAGCTCGCCGGCCTGCCGCTCCCGAACCCCCAGCCGCGTGCGCAGCGCCGCGACCGGAACCGGCCGCCCCCACTCGCCGGCGGCGAGGAAGGCGGCGAAGCGGGAGCTTCCCGTGGCGATCGTCCAGCGCTCGCCAGCCGCCCGCCGCGCGACGGCGAGGACTCCGCGCGACGAGCCGCCGTAGAGGGAACGCAGGCCGTCGACCGCGAAGAACGCCTCCCCCGGCTCTCCCGGCTCGACGGCGGCGCCGATCGACTCCAGCGCTCGCGCCATCGCCTCGGTCGTCTCCAGCACCTCGACCGGGTCGTGAAGATCGGCGCGCCCGGACCGAGGCCCCCCGGCACGATCCGGGCGCGGCGGAGTCGCCAGGCCCTTGCTGATGACGCAGGCGATCTCCATACGAACATATGTTCGGGTCTAGCTTAGCCGATTTCAAGCATGCTTGAGCCCAACCGCAAACTTCTTAATCTTCGGGCGCGGGAGAAAGCGGCGCTCAGGACTGGCGGGCGACCTTGGCCGCCTCGGCGCTGCCCAGATATGGGGTCAGCGTGAACTCGACCAGGTCCGGGAGCAGCGACTCCAGCTCCTCGGTGCGGTCGGCGAATATCCGGCGTGAGATCAGCGAGACCATGCCGCCGACGAGGGCCTCCTCGGTCGTCGGCGAGAGACCGGCCAGCACCTCGGGTGGGCGGCCCTCACGGCCCTCCTGAAAGTAGGGGACCAGGCTCTGGATCGCCTCGTCGTAGCGCTCTACTACGACCGGGCCCGCGACCAGCGCCTCGACCATGCTGAGGCGGGCCAGGTGCGGCTCGGAGGCCAGGAACTCGAGCATCGCCGCGATCCCGGCCCGAATCGCGTCGGGCCAATTGTCCTCCTGGTCGAAGGCCTGTCCGACCCGCTCACGCAGCTCCGTCATCACGGTGTCGTAAGCGGCGGTGAAGCACTCGTCCTTGCTGTTGAAGTGCTCGTAGAAGGTGCGGCGCGAAACCGCGGCGTGCCGGGTGATGTGAGCGATCGTCGTCCCCGCGTAGCCGTTCTCGGCGACGGCCTCGGCAAGGCCGGCGATCAGGCGCTCTCGCTGGTTGTGGGCGACGAACTCGCGCGGCAAACCGTGTCGCCCCGGGGGAAGCCGGGCCAACTCGGGTGGATACTCGGGAGAATCAACGGACGGGTTGGCAGGATCTCTCAAGAGAACCGACGATACCGATCCAGACGAGTGGAGCCCGTTTTGGCCAACTGGCCAGTTTTTTGTATCGCCGGTCATCGCCCGCGGTTCCTTAGAAGTCCCGCTCGCTGCCGTTGGCGGCAATCTCGCCAGCTTCGTCGGCTCCGAGGTAGGGAGTGAGGATGAACTCGGTCAGCTCGGGCAGCAACTCGCCGATCCTGCCGGGCTCCGGACCGGTCAGGCGCTGGTAGAGGATCCAGAAGACACCGCCAATCAAGGCCTCCTCCAGGGTCTCGGGCAGATCTCCTCCGTGGGGCGAGACAGCGCGTCCAAGTTGGAAGAGCGAAACGAACGCCTGCTGCGACTCCTCGTAGTACCTGACGGAGGCCGATCCGGCTGACAGCGACTCGACCATGCAGGTGCGGGCCAGCGCCGGCTCCTCGGCGACGTAGCCGAGAAACGCGGTGAGCCCGGCGCGGACCCGGCGGGGCCAGTCGTCGATCTCGCCGGCGGCGGCGACGACCCGCTCCAAGGCAGCGGACATCGCGTACTCCTGCGCCGCGAGGAAGCAGTTCTCCTTGGAGCTGAAGTTTTCGTAGAAGGTGTTGCGAGCGATCCGCGCCCGCTTGACGATGTCGGCGACGGTCACTGCCCGGTAGCCCTTTTCGGCGGTCTCTTCCGCCAGCGCCGTGATGATCCGCGCCCGCTGGTGCTGGGTGATGAACTCACGCGACAGCGCCTGTCGTCCCGGAAGTGGACGCGTTGTTGACTTAGCAGCCACGAACGAGAGAGTACCGCAGTCGAATCGCGGGGCCAAAGGGGGCTCGAAAAGGATACCGTTTAGGTACCGAAAAACAGACAACCTGTTTATTACTTGAAAACAACCGGGCGGGGACTTTGACCGGAAAGCGTGAGCGCATTCTCGAAGGAATGCTCGAGGCAGTGGGCAGACGAGGTTATGAGCAGACCACGGTCCAGGACGCGATTGAGGCTGCCGGCCTTTACCGGCAAGCCTTCTACGACAGCTTCAGCTCCAAGGAGGACTGCTATCTGCAGGCGCTCGACACCGGCGCGATTTGGGCGGAGTCGGCAATGCGCGAAGCCGCGGCGGCAGAGGAGTCGAGCTGGCGCGGCCGGATGCGGGGATCGCTGCGGGGACTGCTCGACTTTCTCGACAGCCGACCGCTGATCGGGCGGGCGCTCTTGGTCGAGGTCCACGCCGCCGGCCCACGGGCGGTCGAGAAGCGCACCGAAGCGATGGTGCGCGCCGCGAAGCTGATCGACCTTGCCCGGCAGGAAGGCGACGGGGGGGCGCCGGCCATCTCGGCCGAGGCAGTGGTCGCCGGCATCCTCGCGGTCCTTCACACCCGCCTGACGGGAGAACAGGAAGATGGCTTCGGGCTGCTGCTGCCGGAGTTGATGTACCTGGCGGTGCTGCCCTACTTCGGGGCGGAGGAGGCGTCCGCCGAGCTCGGCTTCGACGCGGTCTGACCTACAGGCCCTGGCCGTGGCGACCTTCGCCGGCGGCGAAGCGAGACGCCCCCTCGGCGGCAACGTCGAGGACCTCGCGGCCGAGGCGGTGCTCCAGCTCCAAGCCGGCGGCAAGCGGCAGGCCGGCGCCCTCGATCGCGGCGCGGCGGTCGCTCAGCATCGTCTCCTGGGGGAATTCGGCGAGCTTCTCAGCCAATTCGAGTGACCGGTCCAGGTGCAGGCCCGGGTCGACCGTCTCGGTGACAAGGCCGATCCGCCGCGCCTCCTCCGCGTCCACCGGGCGGCCGGTGAGGATCATCTCCATCGCCCGGCCCATCCCCACGGTGCGCGGCAGTCGCTGCGTTCCGCCGTCGATCAGCGGCACTCCCCAGCGGCGCTCGAAGCAGCCAAAGACCGAGTTGGAGGTGGCGATCCGCAGGTCGCACCAGAGCGCCAGCTCGAGACCTCCAGCCAAGCACCAGCCCTCGATCGCGGCGATCGTCGGCTTGGAGGGGGTGAGGCGGGTGAAGCCCATCGGGCCCGCCGGGTGGTCGACGTCGAGGTCGATCGCCTTCAGGTCGGCGCCAGCGCAGAAGGCCTCGCCGCCGGCGCCGGTGAGGACGAGGACGCGAGCGTCCGCATCGGCCTCGAACTCCTCCAGGCCCTGGCGCAGGGCGGTGGCCGTGGCGGCGTCGACCGCGTTGCGGCGCTCCGAGCGGTCGATCGTCAGGACCGCCGCCGCACCCCGCCGCTCGTAACGCACTTCGTCGCTCATGCCGCGGATCGTTCCACACCTGCGGCTGTCTGCTCAAAAGCGGGAGCGGGCGGGCTAGTCGCGGCGCGGGTCACGGGGTTCGCGGCGACGCCCGGCTCCCAGAAGTGCGCCCCGGTCGCCGACCTCGGAAGGGCAGGACACCCGAGATCAGGGCGCAACGTTAGGCGCCGCCGCGGACAACGAAAACGGACCGGGGATGACGCTCGTTGCCTGCCTCGCGCGTAGCCTTCGCGTTCAGAAGCTCGTGGCGTCACCTTCGAGACCTTCCTCCCGCTTGGCTTCCGCGGGACCCGGTCTCTCCCGGTCACAAAACGAACATAGCCCCGCCTCGGTCGCCGCGCTAGGGGTCGCCTCACAACCTTCCCGCAAACACCGTAGGTATCGCTGGCTTCGCGGCCGCCGTACGGCCGGATAGGTTTTCCTGACGATGGAGGGATCGGAGGCGTCCGCGCGGCGGGCGCGGCGCAACGTGGTCCTGACGGCGGCGATCGCCGGGCTCGGCGGACTGCTGTTCGGCTACGACACCGGTGTCATCGCCGGCGCCCTGCTCTTCATCAAGACCGACTTCGACCTCGGCAGCTTCGCCCAGGGATTGGTCGTCGCCGCGGTGCCGATCGGCGCCGTCGCCGGGGCGGCGATCGCGGGGCCCGCGGCGGACACCTACGGACGCCGGCTGATGATCCTCATCGCCGCCGCGGTCTTCATCGTCGGGGCGCTGGCCAGCGCGGCGGCGCCCGGCGTGGAGGTGCTGGTCATCGCCCGCGTCGTGATCGGGGTCGCGATCGGCCTCGCCTCGGCGGCCGCCCCCGTCTACATCTCCGAGGTCGCGCCGCCGGAGAGTCGCGGCCGCCTCGTCAGCTTCTTCCAGCTGGCGGTGACGATCGGCATCCTCGTCGCCTACCTGGTCGGCCTCGCCTTCGACCACGTCGAAGGCTGGCGCTGGATGCTGGGGCTCGGCTGCGTGCCGGCCCTCGCCCTCGCCTTCGGGATGGTGCGGATGCCGCAGAGCCCGCGCTGGCTGGTGATGTCCGGCGACGACTTCGCGGCGCGGGCGACGCTGGCGAAGATCCGGGTCGATGACCCCGACACGATCGACCGCGAGATCGAGGAGATCAAAGAGAGCATCGAGGAGAAGCCCGGCCAGTGGAGCGAGCTGCTGCAGCCGGTTGTGAAGGCGGCGCTGGTGGTCGGCGTCGGGCTGGCGATCCTGCAGCAGGTCACCGGCATCAACACGGTCATCTACTACGCCCCGACGATCGTCGAATTCACCGGCGTCGACTCCTCGGCCGGCTCGATCCTCGCCGCCGTCGGGGTCGGGGTGATCAACGTCGCGATGACCGTCGTGGCGCTGCGCCTGCTCGACCGCGCCGGCCGCCGCACCCTGCTGATGATCGGCGTCTCCGGGATGGTGATCTCGCTCTTCTCCCTCGGGCTAGCTTTCGAGGTCGGCGGTGGCGGCACCTTCGGCTCGGTCCTGGCGATCGCCAGCCTGATGACCTACGTGGCTTCCTTCGCGATCAGCCTCGGGCCGATCTTCTGGTTGCTGAACGCCGAGATCTATCCGCTCAGCGTGCGCAGCAAGGCGGCCGGGATCGGGACGATGGCCAACTGGACGTTCAACTTCATCGTCTCGCTCACCTTCCTGCTGTTGATCGAAGCGCTCGGCCAGTCCGGCGCCTTCTGGTTCTACGGCGGCGTCGGCGTCCTCACCTTGATCTTCTGCTGGAAGCTGGTGCCGGAGACGAAGGGCAAGCACCTGGAGGAGATCCAGGCCTACTTCGAAGCGCGGGTGAAGGCCCGCGGCTGATCGGTCCGGTTACCCTCTCCGGGTGCGGATTGACGAAATCATCTCTGAGCAGCGGCCGACCTTCTCGGTCGAGTTCTTCCCGCCGAAGACGGCGGAGGCGACCGAGCAGCTCTACGAGACGGCGCGCGAGCTGCGGGCGCTGGAGCCGGACTTCGTCTCCGTCACCTACGGTGCCGGCGGCTCGACCCGCGACGGCACCGTGGAGATCACCAAGGCGCTGAAGGACGAGATCGGGTTCGAGACGATGGCCCACCTCAGCTGCGTCGGCGAGACCACCGAGGGGCTGGGGGCGACGCTCGACCGGATCGCGGCGGCGGGGATCGAGAACGTCTTCGCCCTGCGCGGCGACCCGCCGCGGGGCCAGGAGGACTTCGTCCAGCCCGAGGGCGGGCTGGGGAGCGCGGCCGAGCTGGCCGCCTTCATCTCCGCCGGCTGGAACTTCGGGATCGGCGGCGCCTGCTTCCCGGAGGTGCACCCGGAGGCTCCCGACCTCGAGACCGACCTGCGCTACCTGAAGACCAAGGTCGACTCCGGCGCCGGCTTCCTCATCACCCAGCTCTTCTTCGACAACCAGGTCTACTTCGACTTCGTCCGGGCCGCGCGCGAGCGGGGGATCGAGGTGCCGATCCTGGCCGGGGTGATCCCCGTCGCCAGCTTCGCCCAGACGAAGCGGATCTGCGACCTCTGCGACGCGACGATTCCGGCGCCGCTGGAAGCCGCCTTCGAAGCCGCCGGTGGCGATCCAGAGCGCGAGTTCGAGCTCGGGATCGCCTTCGCCGCCCAGCAGTGCGCCGAGCTGCTGATCGCCGGCGCGCCGGGAATTCACTTCTACGCGCTCAACCGGGCGGCGGCGACGCGGGCAGTGCTCGGGGCGCTGAAAGCGTCGCGGCCGTGGGAGCGGGTGCGAGGGGACGCTGCCGAAATGGAGCGAGCGGATTAACCTTTGAGCCATGGGTAAGGGTGAGCGCGAAAGAGAGCGGCTGCGCGAAGAGCGGATCGCCGCCGAAGAACGCGAATCGCGCGGCGGCGGCAACCGCATGATCGTCGGCTACGCGATCGCCTCCACGGTGGTGCTCGCGATCGCGGTGCTGGTCTTCGTCCTCGTCAGCGGCGGCGACGACAGCAGCGGTAACGGCAACACCGATGACGGCGGCGCCCACATCAACGGCGACGAAAACTACGGCAACACCAACGGGATCTCGCCGGACGAGCGCGCCGGGATCGTTCCCGCCGCGGCCAGGATCACCAATCTGAAAACCGCGGCCGACAAAGCGGGCTGCGAAGTGCGGCTGAAACTTCCGGACGAGGGTCATACCCACCTGCCGCGGAACTCGCAGCCGCCCGTCTACAAGACGAGCCCGCCGAGCTCCGGCAACCACGTCGAACCGCCGTACCAGCAGGCCGACGGCGCCTACTCCGAGGAACCGCAGCAGCTCGACGTGGTGCACTCGCTTGAGCACGGCCGGATGGCGATCGAGTACTCGTCGGACCTGCCGGAGAAAGCCCAGCTGGAACTGAAGGGGCTCTACGACACGATGTACGGCGCGGCGCTGATGTTCCCCTACGACGAGATGGTCTACGACGTGGCCGTCGCCACCTGGACCAACACGCTCACCTGCCGCGAATACAAAGGCCAGCCGACGCTCGACGCGATCCGCGCCTTCGGCAAGGAAACCTGGGGCAAATACGGCGGCGAGCCTGTCTTCGCCTTCAAATTCACCGGCCCGACCCCGGCCGAACCCGACGAACCGAGCAGCTAGCTCCTAGCGCGGTAGGCGGGGAAGAAGCTCCCTGCCTCGCGGCCTCGGCTGAGACGGGCATAGGCCTCGGCGTCGCAGATCAGCTCCGAGGTGAGCCAGGGCTGCTGGCGGTTGGCGAAGCCGCGCTTGAACTCCTCCAGCGCGTCGCCGGGGGCGATGCCGCCGCCGAGGTTGAGCGGCAGACCGAGCTCGGCCGCGTGCTCGACCAGGCGGGTGACGACGTTCTTCATCGGCGCCTCGCGCAGGTGCGAGTCGGCGCTGCCGCTGAGGTAGTAGTGGAGGTAGCCGTCGCTGACCGCGGCGATCGAAGCGGCAGCGAGGGTGCCGTCGGCATCGGTCGCCAGGGCGAGCCAGGTGTGCTCGGCTTCGAGGACGCGGTCGAAGTAGGCGGCGCCGAAGAAGTAGTGCGGGGCGGCGTCGGCGCGCCGCATCGTCTGCTCGTAGACGCCGAGAAAGCCGGCGCGCTGCGCGGGGGTGGTCTCGCCGCCGGGGACGAGGTCGAGGAGGTAGCCGGCGTCGAGGTTGCGGCGGACCTGGCGGCGGTCGCTGGGCCGGCTCTTCGGCGGCAGCTCGGGGTCTGCGATCCGGACGACGTTGCGCTCGCTGGCGCCGGCCAGCGGCGAGGGGCCGAGGGCGTGGCGGACGAAGGCGCTGACGAGGCCGGTGGCGGCGAAGTCGATCGCGGCGGGGTCGAGGCCCTCGATCGGTCCGACCAGGCCGGGATAGCCGTAGGGGGAGATCGCGTCGCGCTCGCCCGTGCCCTCGATCTCGCGGACGATCAGCGGGGCGACGAGCTCGCCCTCGTCGGTCTCGATCCGCAGCGTGTGGGTGGCGCCCTCGGCTCCGAGGAAGGCGCGCGAGCGAAAGAAGTGGTCATCGGCGGCAGACGCGCCGCCGTCCTCGATCAGCTCGGCCCTGGCAGCGGTGGCGCTCACTCGAGCAGGTCCGCGGCGGCGGCCCGGAACTCGTCCGGCAGCACGCCCCAGACCTCGCAGTCGTCGGCGGGGGCGTCGCGGCGAGCGAGGTGGGCGCGCATCGTCCCCTCGTGCTTCCAGCCGAGTCCGGCGACGGTCTTCTTCGCCACCTCGTTGCGGGCGGGGATGCGGCCGTAGACACGGTGGGCGCCGTACTCGTCGAAGGCCTTGGCGATCGTCAGCGCCTCGGCGCGGCGGCCGACGCCCTTGCCGCGCACGTCGTCGCCGATCAGGGCGCCGAGCTCGGGGGCGGTCTGGCGGAAGAGGCCGTAGAGGGCGGTGAAGCCGACCGGCTGCTCGTAGCCCTCGACGACGATCGCGAACTTGCGGTCCTCGCCAGAGTCGTCCATCGCCCGCTCGGCCCAGGCCTCGGCCTGGGCGAGGGTGAACTCGTCGCGCTGCTCCATCAGCGTCTGCGTCGCCTGTGGGTTGTTGAACCAGCGGTGTACGGCGGCGGCGTCGCCAGGCTGGAACGGGCGCAGGCTGACGGCGGGACGGTCGGCGCTCATCGTCCGGAAGACTAGGAGGGATTGGAGAAACCTGCCAGCTCAGTCCAGCATGCGGCTCGATTGGTGAGTTGACATGCCTATAGCGACATCAATTCGCCATTGGTCCCCTGAATTCAGAGGTTCGCCAATCCCTCCTAGTCGCACGTCAGGGACGCACGACTGTCGCAAACTAGGATCCCCGGCTGATGGGAGACGCTGGGGACGGGAAGAGGCCAAAGGTCGAGGTACCCACGGAGCTGTTCGGTGCGGTCTATTCCACGATCGCGTCTCGCCGCACCGCCTTCGACACTCTGATGTGGCAGGTCCCAACCCTCGGCCTCGCCGCCCAGGCTTTCTTGCTGACCATCGCCTATGGACCTACCAGCAGCCAAGTCGCCCGCTGCGTCTCGGGTGCACTGGCGGCAGTGGTCGCCACGGTCGCGATCCAGACGATGCTCAAGCACCGAGCCAACGAGAAGACCGACAACCTGATCCTCAAGGAGATGGAGGTCGTCGCAGGGATCTCGATCGGAACCGGTGCCAACCCTCACGACGCTCCCGACGTGCGAGCGAGAGCAATCGAAAACAGGTTGATCGACAACTGGTTTACCCAAGGCCGGTCGGCGAGGCTCTGGGTGACGAGCCTGCTCTGCTTTGGAGTAGCCGGGCTGGCAGCGGTGGGGCTGGCGGTCGCGGACCCCTCGGTCCTCCAGGGCTGAACCTTGGCTCAGTCGGGAGCCAATCCCCGGCCGGTGAGGACCAGCCGGGCGGTGCGGGCGAGGATTCGGAGGTCCAGGGCGAGGGAGCGGTGGTCGACGTACCAGACGTCGAGCTCGATCCGCTCCTCCCAGGGGATGCCGGCGCGGCCCTGGACCTGGGCCCAGCCGGTGATCCCGGGTAGCACCTCGTGGCGGCGTTTCTGCCGGGGCGTGTAGTCGTCGACCTGGGCCTTGATCGTCGGGCGCGGGCCGACGATCGACATCTCCCCGCGCAGCACGTTGACGAAGTTGGGGATCTCGTCGAGCGAGGTGCGGCGCAGGAGCCGGCCGGGGCGGGTGACGCGGGGGTCGTCGCGGTAGACGACCTTGCCGACGCCGACCGGGTCGGAGCCCTGGACCATCGTCCGCAGCTTCCACATCTCGAACTCGCGGCCGCCGAGGCCGACGCGGCGCTGGCGGTAGACGACCGGGCCGGGGCTGGTCAGCTTGATCGCGATCGCGGCGACGAGCAGGACCGGCGAGAGGATCGCCAGGGCGAGAGAGGCGATGAGGATGTCGAGGGCGCGCGGCATCAGCGCGTGCCCTCCGCCTTCTCCCAGCGCCCGGTTGCTCCCCGGCGCCAGCGGTCCCAGAGGCCGGCGCCGATCGAGGCGGTGGTCATCACGTAGTAGCGGGCGATGCGGAATGGGGCGATCGGCAGGACCCGTCCGAGCAGCGCGGCTGCGATCAGAGCGAGCTGGAGGATGAAGGTGACGGTGTAGAGCCAGCCATCGCCGAGAAGGAAGGCGTTGGCGACCAGCGCGACGAGGTGCAGCAGCGGGCTGAGGTAGCGGAGCAGGCGATGGGAGGAGATCTCGAAGGCGAAGAGCGGCGGATAGCCGCGCGGGGAGACCATCCCCTCGCCGACGACGATGTCCCAGAGGCCGACCATCATCCGCCGTTTGCGGGCGAACTCCCCCTCCAGCGTGGGGACCATCTTCTCCTCGGCCCGGGCCGCCGGCGCGTAGAGCGAACGCAGGCCGCGCTTGGCGAAGGCGAAGGGGAAGCTGAGGTCGTGGCTGCCGGAGGGGGCGAGCGGGATGTAGGCCTCGCGACGGACCGCGTAGATGGCGCCATTGCCGGCGGTGACCCCGGCCAGCGCCGACTCCATCCCCCGCACCGCCATCTCGTAGCGCCAGTAGGCCCCCTCGAGGTTGCCGCCGCCGGGGTCGAGGAAGCGGACCTGGCCGCAGACGTAGCCGACCGCCGGGTCGGCGAAGGGGGCGACGAGCCGGCGCAGGGCGTCGGGCGCCCAGGCGCTGTTGGCGTCGGAGAAGGCGAGGAGCTCGCCGCTCGCCTGCTCGGCGGCGGCGTTGAGGGCGGCGACCTTGCCGCCGGGCGGCAGCTCGAGGACGAGGTCGGCGCCGGCGGCGCGGGCGCGCTCGGCGGTCGCGTCGGAGGAGCCGTCGGAGGCGACGACGATCTGCAGGCGCTCGCGCGGATAGTCGAGCGCGAGCGCGTTGGCTACTTTGGCGGCGATCACCTCTTGCTCGTCGTAGGCGGGGATGATCAGGGAGACGGTGGGCGGGTCGGCGGCGGGTCCTGTCTCCGATCGGGGGCTCTCCCTACCGGGAGAGTCCTCCCGATCGTCGCCACCCGCCGAGGGGCGTCGCAGTTTGACCAGCACCCACAGCGTCAGGGGATAGCCCAGGTGCGTATAGACGAGCAGGCCAGAGCTGAGCCAGAAAAAGAGTGCGGCGATAGTGGTCACGTGCGCGCCTCGATCAGCTCGCGGTAGAGGTCGAGGGTGCGGCGGGCGGCCTCGTCCCAGGAGAACCGGCCGGCGGCGGCGCGCGATGCGGCGGCGGCGAGCTCGGCGCGAGCGGCCTCGTCGCCGACCAGCTCCGACAGGGTCGCTGCGAGGGCGTCGGTGTCTCCCGGCGGGATCAGCCGGGCCGCGCCGGCCTCGGCCACCTCGGGGAAGCCGCCGACCGCGCTGAGGACCAGCGGCTTGCCGAAGGCGAGGCCGGTGTAGAGGACGCCGGAGTGCTCGGCGTCGAGGTAGGGGAGGACGACGAGGTCGGCGCGGCGGAAGATCGCCGGGATCTCGGCGTCGTCGACGAAGCGACTGACGAAGCGGACGCGCGCGCCCGTTTTCTCCGCCTGCCGGCGCAGCGGCCCGACGTCCATTCGCGGGTTGCCGACGACCCAGAGCTCGGTGTCGGTGTCGGCAACCTGCCCGAAGGCGTCGAGCAGGTTCTCGATTCCCTTGTAAGGGCGGAGCAGGCCGAAGGAGAGGACCACCGGGCCCTCGGCTCCCTCCAGCTCCTCGGGCAGCGGCTTCTCCTCGGGCAGCCGGGTCAGGTAGTCGAAGGCGCCGTGGGGGATGACGCGGACCCTGCTCGGGTCGAGGCCGACCTCGTCGCGCAGCCGCGCGGCGCTGTGCTCGGAGTGGGCGACGACGGCGTCCATCGCGCCGAAGACGCGGCGGGCGCTCCGCACCTGCCGACGGCTCGCGCGCGGCGGCAGGATGTAGTGGGCGGTCATCACCCGCGGCCGCGACGACGGCAGCAGGCGCGCGTCGAGCGCGGGGATCGTCAGCCACTGGTAGTGGACGACGTCGGCCGCGGCCTCGCGGCGGAAGCGGAGCATGTCGGGAACGTGCTCCAGCGCCTTGAACGGCAGGCGGGCCGGGGCTTCGAGCCCGCGCGCGGCGGAGCGGCGGTAGAAGCGCTCATCGACCCGGTAGCCCTCGGCGGGCGGAACCGGCCCGTAGAGGAACTTCGTAGTCAGCAGCTCGACCTCGATACCGGCACGGGCCAGCGCCGCCGCGAGGGCGCGGTCGTAGGGCGGCGTGAAGGCCGAGGGGTCGACGAGTTGCACCTTCATCAGGCCGGGCGGATTATCGTCACCCCCTTGCCCCCCACGCTCTCCTACTGCGTCGTGAACACGAACGGCCGCGATTACCTGCTCGCCTGCCTGGCGGCGATCGAGCGCACCCACCCGGCCGGGATCGACCGCGAGATCCTCGTTCTCGACAACGCCTCCGACGACGGCTCGGCGGACGCCGTGCGCGAGCTCGAAGGCGAGATTCGGCTGGTCGCGCTCGATCGGCGGACCGGCAAGGCCGAGAACGACTCGACCCTGATGCGCGAGGCGCGGGGGAAGTACTGCCTGCTGCTGAACGAGGACTCCGAGCTGCGGCCGGGGGCCGCACAGGCGCTGGTCGCCGCGCTTGAGGCGAACCCCAAGGCAGCGGCGGCGACCGCGCAACTGCTTGACTCCGATGGCAACCCGGTCCCGTCGGCCTGGCGCTTCCCGGGCGTCGGCACGGCGGCGGTCGGGGCACTCTTCCTCCACCGTCGCTTCACCGTGCAGAGCGTCGGCAACGAGACCCGCCGGGTCGACTGGGCGCAGTCGAGCGCCCTGCTGGTCCGCCGCGAGGCGGCCGCCGAGGTCGGCTACATGGACCCTCACTTCTTCGTCTACTACGACGAGTGCGACTTCGCCAAGCGCCTTGATGACGCCGGCTGGCACTCGCTCTTCGTCCCGGGCGCCGAGGCCGTCCACCACGATCAACTCTCGACCGACCTCGCCAAGGGCCTGCCGCGAATCGTCGAATTCCACCGCAACCGCGAGCTCTACATGCGAAAGCACCACGGGGCGGTCGCGGCACTCGCGGTGCGCCTGCTCACCGCCTGGTCGTACGCCGTGCGGGCGCTGGCCGCGACCGTCCTCCCCAACCGCCCCGCCAGGGTCTTCTGGGCCCACGCGCGGCAGGCGCTCTTCCCGAACCGCGGCGAATCGATCCGCGACCGCGCCCGGCCTTAAGCAGCTCAGTCGCGGGCGTCTTCGTCGAGCCGCGTCGCCTCGTAGACCTCGGGGATGCGGCCGTCGACCGCGGGCTCCTCGGCGCGGAAGCTGGCCATCAGGGCGCGCGGGTGTCTCAGGCGGGCTAGCCAGCCCCGCTCTTCCTCGCTGAAGAAGCCACTGGCGAAGAGGGCGAGCGGGTAGGCGGCGAAGAGGGCGGCTCGGATCAGCAGGCCGTCGGCGCCGGAGGTGGGAACCAGCAGTTCGGCGAAGCCGACGATCGCCGCCACGATCAGGACCACGCGCAGCAGCCGGCCCCACTCGTAGGGCACCGGAAAGAGGCGCTGGGTAAAGACGTACATCAGCCCCAGCACCACCAGGTAGGAGGCGACGAGGGCGAGGCCGGCGCCGACGATCCCCAGCGGCGGCACCAGAGCCAGGTTAAGGGCGACGTTGGCGACGAGGGCGCCGATCGCGGCCGGGAAGTTGAACTCGGTGCGGCCGGTGCGGCCGAGGATCACGACGAGGACGAGGTAGAGGGCGTAGAGGGTGACGGCGGTGGAGATCAGGCCGATCACTTCGTAGGAGTCGAAGAACTCCGGCGCCGCCAAGGCACGGACCATCCAGCGCGAGAAGAGCCACATACCGGTGACGGCGAAGGCGCAGCCGGCGACGAACAGGGTGACGACGGTGGCGTAGGTGCGGCGGGCCTCGTCGTCGTCGCGGATCGAGTAGGCGAGCGGCGGCCAGGCGAGCTGGAAGCCGCGGACGAGGACGTTGACCCCCTGGGCGAACTTGACCGCCAGCGAGTAGAGGCCGGCCTCGGCGAGCCCGAGCGAGCGGACGATGATCAGCCGGTCGACGAAGTTGAGCAGGTAGAGCGAGACCTCGGCCGGCATCGTCGGCAGGCCGAAGCGGAAGAGGCGGCGCAGCAGCGGGACGTCGGGACGCAGCGAGAGGCGGCGCCACTGCATGGCGATTAGCGCGACCACAAAGGCGGCGCCGGTCGCGTAGCTGCCGAGCAGCAGCCCGCGGGCGCCCTCGTCGAGGCCGACGACGAGGACCACGGTGAGGGCTATCGCCGCGACCACGTTGAGGATCGTGGTGAGGAAGAAGGCCCGCGCCCGCTCGTCGAGCCGGAAGAGGGTCAGCATGAACTCCCACATCGTCAGCACCCAGAGGCCGCCGATCGCGATCCGCGCCAGCTCGGGGGCCGATTCGTCCAGCAGGGCTTCGGAGATCGGGCCGGCGAAGGGGAGCAGGATCAGCGCCCCGATCGTCGCCAGCCAGAAGAGGCCGGCGAAGGTGCTCTTGACTACCTGCCGCGGATCCTCGTCGTCCTGGTAGTAGAAGCGGAGGATCGCCTCGATCAGGCCGAAGCGGACGACGATGCTGACCAGGACGACCGCGGCGAAGAGGATCTCGGCGGCGCCGTAGTCCTCGGGCGTGAGGTACCGCGTGTAGAGCGACAGCAGGGCGACCGCGATGACCTTGGAGAGGATGCTTGCCGCCGTGTAGGCGGCGCCGGTCGTCGCCAGGCGGCGCAGGTATCCCGACATGCGGGGACCCTACGCGGGGTCGCGGACCGCCGGCGCCTCAGCCCACGCCAAAGAGGCACCCACAGCCAGGAGCACCCAGGTGATCGGGTCCTCGAAGAAGCCGGCGTAGGACAGGGTGTGAACGAGGAGGGCCACGAAGGCAGCGAGTAACGCTGCGCGGGCGGTGTGGCCGGCGGGTCCTGTCTCCGATCGGGGGCTCTCCCTACCGGGAGAGTCCTCCCGATCGTCGCCACCCGCCGGACGGGGCCGGAAGAGGCCAGCGCCCAGGGTTCGGAGCGCAACGATGATCAGAGAGAAGTAGATGAGCAGTCCTATTAGGCCTTGCTCAGCTGCCACAGTGACGGGCTCCGTGTGAGAAACAATGACGGGTGCATCCTTGTTCTCGCGGTTGTCGCGGTAGGCGGCTTGGAAGCTGCCTGATCCGTAGCCCCAGAGGGGTCGTTCGGAGAAGAGGTCGAGGCCGCCGGAGACGAGGCTGCCGCGGCCGCTGAGGTCGACGTTGAGGCGGTCGCTGGTGATCTTTCCCGAGCCGCCTGCGAAGAGGATGACCAGGGCAGCGCCAACCGTCCCCACCGCGACCGCGACCAGGGTCCAGCGCCAGCTCCAGCGGATCGCCGCCAGCATCGCCAGCCCGGCGAGGAGGGCGAGGAAGCTCGACTGCGAGTAGGTCGTGACCAGCCCGAACCAGAGCACGCCGAGCAGGCCGGAGAGCAACCAGAAGTTGCTCCGGGTTCGCGCCCAGAGCATTGCCGCCGTGGCCAGGACCGCGGTCAGGGCCAGGTAGCGCCCGTAGACGTTCGGATCCCAGAAGACCGAGTTGACGCGGAAGTAGGTGTGGAATTCGTTCGAGCGGATGATCTGGTCGTTCCAGAAGAGGCCGCGGGTCGCCAGCTCGACCGTGCCGACGAGGACGAACAGGCTCGCCTCGATCCCCAGCAGCACCATCGCCCAGGTCAACAGGCGCCGGTCCCACTCCACCTCGCGCAGCAGCCGGTAGGCGACGGTGAAGGGGATGAAGAAGAAGCAGACGTTCTGCAGGCCCTTCGAGAAGTCCTCCGAGTAGAGCGTCTGCAGGGCGTAGAGGACCACCGCGGCGGCGAGGATCCAGGCCAGCGCCCGCGGCGGGTGGACGGCCGGTGGGTCGTTCCAGTCGCGCAGAACCGTGGCCAGGACCGCCGCCGCGATCACCAGGTAGAGCGGGACCAGCAGGTTGGCCGTGTCGCCGCCCGCCTCGAGCGGAACCCGGAACGGCAGGGCGGCGATGATCGCCAGCGGCATCAGGATCGGCCAGCGGCGGAAGACGTAGGTGAGGGAGCCGATCGCGACCGCGGCGATCGCCAGCAGGGCGGCGATCCTCCCCTCGTCGTGGCGCAGGTCGACGATCTGGGTCGTGTGCCACTGGTCGCCGGCGATCAGGACCGGGAAGAGGACCATCGCCAGGACCATCGCGGCGCCGCGCGGGCGGCCGGGGGGCAGCAGGATCGCGGCGCCGCTGGCGCTTGCCGCGACGACGAGGCCGAGTCCGGCGAGGACGTCACTCAGCATTTGCGCTCGCCGTCCTTCGGCGCCGGATGGAGGCGGATCACGCCCGGGGTCACGAGGGTGCGACCGTCGAATTTGACCCGCAGCTTGTAGCGACCCGGATGAGCGGTGCCGCCGCCCCGCTGCCGCCCGTCCCAGTAGTAGGTGTGGAACGTGTAGCGCTTGAGGAATTCGTCTCGCGCCAGCGTGTAGACGACGCGGCCGCCGGGCTTGATCACCTGGACCACTCCGTTGCCGGAGACGGTGGTGCGGAAGCGGATCCGCATCAGGTCGAGACGGCAGTCCCGGTTCGGGGTGAAGGCGTGGACGACCGGCTGACCCTTGTCTCGCGGCGCGCCGATGAAGCTGACGCGGTCGAGGACGAGCGGATCGCGCTTGACCCTTTGGGCGTAGGCGAAGGCGGCTAGCGTCGCGAGGACGAGGAGCGCGAAGACGATCGCGGGAGCGCGGGAATCATTCAACCGTTTCGGCATTGTCCTCGCCGACGACAACCGCGACGTCGGCGCCTGCCGAGACCGATTCGATTTCCCCGCTCATCGGCTGCGTTTTGGCGATCCCCAGCTGTTTCGCCACCTTGCGCGCTTCCGGCTTGTGTCCGACTTTGAACATCACGACGCTTTCGGCGAAGCTCGAACTGCTGTTGGTGACGGCGCCGAGGCTGAAGCCCTTGCCCTCGACCTTGTCGCCGTAGGTGGCGGCGAGACCGGGCACCGAGGTGCCGTTGAGGACGCTGACTTCGATTTCGGCCGGTTTGATCTGGGCCGCCGCCTGCTTGGCGCCGTTGCCCTTGGCGCCTTCGTCGTCGCCGCTGACCAGGAGGTAGGCGACCCCGCCGACGATCGCGATGATCACGACGAAGAGGGCGATCAGCGTGCCCGGCTTCGAGGCGGTCTCGCCGAAGCTGGAGAAGCGGCCGCGCAGCCGCTCGCCGAAGGTCTGTTCCGGCAACCCCTCCTCGCGCCGCTTGCGCCGTTCCTCGCGATTGGAGACCGCCTCCTGTTCTGCCGTCCGCGCCTCCTCCAGCGCCCGCAGCTCCTCCGCCCGCTGGGCGGCGATCGTCGAGGTCTGCTCCTTGCGCTCGGCGTCGCGCTCAGGGGCCGACCCCGCCCACTCGCGCAGGCGGCGGATGTCCCGTCCCTGGGTGAACGAGATCAGCGCGAAGACGGCAAGCCCGAGAAAGGCAGCCAGGCCAGCGAAGGCGCCGATTTGTTCGATCGCGTCGATCAAAGTGGCTGCGAGAGGCTATTCGTTGGGGACGACCGTCGCGGCGTCGCCGCCCGGCGCGGCGATCAACTCCACGACCCGTTCCGCCAAATTAGCCTCGTCACCGGCCAGAACCAGGTGCTCGAGCGAGTTCAGGGTCGACTCGACCCACTCCTGGTCGAGCGGCTTCTGCCGCACCGCGCGGTTGATCCGCCGCGCCGCCGTCGGCTGCACGTTCTCGTTGCTGGAGAAGAGCGTCTCGCTCAGCTTCTCGCCGGGTCGCGGTTTGGTGAACTCGACCGCGATGTCCCGCCCCGGCTCGTAGCCGGCCAGCCGGATCATGTTGTGGGCGAGGTCGACGATCTTCACCGGCTCGCCCATGTCGAGGACGAAGACCTCGCCCTTGCCGGTGCCGATGTCGCCGGCGCGGATCACCAGCTGCACCGCCTCCGGGATCGTCATGAAGTAGCGGGTCATCTCCGGGTGGGTGACGGTCACCGGTCCCCCCCGCTCGATCTGGCCGCGGAAGATCGGCACCACGCTGCCGGAGGAGGCGAGGACGTTGCCGAAGCGGACCGAGGCGAAGCGCGTCTCCGGGAATTTGTCGCCGGCGGCCTCGACGATCCACTCCGCCATCGCCTTCGAGGCGCCCATCACCGTCTTCGGGTTGACCGCCTTGTCGGTCGAGATCAGGACGAAGCGCTCAACCTTGGAGGCGGCGGCGGTCTCGGCGGTGACCCGGGTGGCGATCGCGTTGTTGCGGACCGCCTCCAGCGGGTTGGACTCCATCAGCGGCACGTGCTTATAGGCGGCGGCGTGGAAGACGACGTCGGGTTTGAAGCGCTGCATCACCTCCAGCATCCGGTGCGGCTCCTTGCAGTCCGCCAGGACCGACTCGCAGCTGGCGAAGTGCCGCTCCTCGACCATCTCGCGGTCGATCTGGAAGAGGTTGTCCTCGGCGTGGTCGAGCATCACCAGGAGCCGCGGTTTGACCTGGGCGATCTGGCGGCAGAGCTCGGAGCCGATCGAGCCGCCGGCGCCGGTAACGAGGACGATGCGGTCGCGCAGGTAGGCCCCGACCCGGTCCAGCTCGCGGACGATCGGCTCGCGGCCGAGCACGTCCTCGACCCGCACCTCGCGCAGCTGTTTGTTCAGCTGGACGCCGCCGCGCAGCAGCTCGAACACGGTTGGCAGGGTGCGGACCCGGATCTCGCGCTCGCGGCAGGCGGCGACGATCCGCCCGCGCAGGTCTCCCGGGGCCGAGGGGATCGCGATCACGACCTCGTCGGGGCCGGTCTCGTCGAGGATCGCGTCGATCTGCTTGGTCGAGCCGAGCACCTTCAGGCCCAGCATCCGCATCCCCCGCTTGCGCGGGTCGTCGTCGACGAAGCCGATCGCGGTGGCACCGAGGTTGGGGTTGAGCTGCAGCTCGCGGACCACCATCTGGCCGCCGGAGCCGGCGCCGACGACCAGCACCTCGTGCTTCGGCAGCCGGGAGGCGCGGTTTGGGCGCTCGAGGGCCAGCCGCACCGCGAGGCGGGCGCCGGCGATCAGCAGCGCGGTGAGGAGGAAGTCCATCACCTCGACCGACCGCGGCAGGGTGTGCTCGAAGGGCTTGGCGACGGCGAAGACGACGACCAGCAGGGCGCTGGCGACGGCGACGGCGCGGAGGATCAGGAGGAAGTCGCGACCGCTGACGTAGCGCCACCACTTCTGGTAGAGCCCGAAGGCGTAGAAGACGATCAGCTTGCCGGCGACGACGAAGCCGACCGACTGGGCGAAAAGGGTCTCGTAGCGCTGCGGCCAGCCGTGCGGATCGTCGAGGAAGCGAAGCTGGAAGGCGAGGAAATAGGCCAGCGCGACGAGCACGGCGTCGGCCGTTATCTGCAAAACCCGGTTGCGGTAGACAGGGTGGTTCAACCGGCGCATGAACGCGCCAGTTTAGTTGCTGTTCAGCTTCGCCCCTAGAATCCCGCCCTCACGAATGCCGCCCCTCGTCCTCGCCAGCGTTACCGACTTCTTCCTCGACCCGATCGTCAACTGGGGAACCGACTTCATCAGCAGCACCGGCCTGCCCGCCGTTTTCCTCCTGATGACGCTCGAGTCCGCCTGCCTGCCGGTCCCCAGCGAGGCGATCATGCTGTTCGCCGGCTCCAGCGTCGCCGCCGGCGACCTGACCCTGTTCGGGGTCGTCGCCGCCGGCGTGCTCGGCAACCTGGTCGGCTCCTGGATCGCCTACGCGGTCGGCTACTACGGCCGCATCGACCTGCTGGAAAAAAACAAGCTGATCCACATCAGCCCCAAGCACCTGAAATGGGCCGATGACTGGTTCGCGCGCTACGGCGACGCGACGATCTTCTTCTCGCGGATGCTGCCGATCATCCGCACCTTCATCTCCCTTCCGGCCGGGGTGGCGAAAATGCCGTTCTGGCGCTTCACCGTCCTGACCGTCGCCGGCTGCATCCCCTGGGTCCTGATGCTGGCCCTGATCGGCAAGAGCGTCGGCGAGAACTGGGAAGAGTGGCGCGACCACCTGCACTACCTCGACTACCTCGTCGTCGTCGCGGTGATCGCCGGCCTCGCCTACCTGCTGATCAAGCGCCGGCGGCGCCCCCCGGGCGAAGCGGCGAGCGCGACCGAGGCTTGAGTCGCCTCCCCGCCCGCCGCGCGGTCGCGCTCGGGCTGGTCCAGGGCCCGGCCGAGCTGCTGCCGGTCTCCAGCTCCGCCCACATCGTCCTCGTCCCCTGGCTGGCGGATTGGGACTGGGACGGGATCGATCCCGAGCTGCGCAAGAGCTTCGAGGTGGCGCTCCACACCGGCGCCGCGGCGGCGCTGCTGATTGGGCAGCGCAAGACGATCGCCGAGGAGATGCGCCAGTTCGACGGGCGCCGGGCGCTGCTGCTGGGGCTCTCCTTCCTACCGGCGGCGATCGTCGGCTACACCCTGGAGCGGCCGATCGAGCGGCGGCTGGGCGGACCGCGGGCGACCGCCTACGGGCTGCTGGCAGGAGCGGCGGCGATGCTCGTCGCCGACCGCCGACCGCAGCGGCGCGGTCGCGGCGACGCGACGCCGATCGACGGGCTGGCGCTGGGAATCGCCCAGGCGGCCGCCCTGGCCCCCGGCGTCTCCCGCAACGGCGTCACCCTCGCCGCCGCCCGCTGGCGGCGCTTCTCCCGCGACCAGGCGAACCTGCTCTCGCGCACGATCGCGCTGCCGATCATCGTCGGCGCCACCGGGCTGAAGGGCGCCCGCCTGGCGCGGCGCGGAACCACGCCCGAGGTGCGCCGCTCGCTCGCCGTTGGCATCGCCGCCTCTTTCGCCTCGACCCTCGCCTCGCAACGGCTTATCCACCTGGTCGAGCGCGATCGCGCCCTCTGGCCCTACGCCGCCTACCGGATCGGCCTGGCGGCCGTCGTTCTTGCAAAGCTAGGGCGCAAGTGAGCGGAAGCGACGCCTACGCGAAGGCCGGAGTCGACCAGGGGGCGGCGGATTCGGCCGTGGCCGGCCTGGTGCGGGCGCTCGGGGCGATCCAGCTCGATCGCCCCTCGGCGCAGGTGCCGCTGCCGGGGCACTACGCGAGCGTGATCAAGATCGACGAGCGGACCGGGATCGCGCTCTCGACCGACGGCGTCGGCACCAAGCTGGTGCTGGCCGAGCAGCTCGGCCGCTTCGACACGATCGGGATCGACTGCGTGGCGATGAACGTCAACGACGTGATCTGCGTCGGCGCCGAGCCGCTGGCGATGCTCGACTACATCGCGATCGAGAAGGCTGACCCCGCCGTCTGCGAGGAAATCGGCATCGGCCTGGCACGCGGCGCCGAGCGGGCGGGGATCGAGATCCCCGGCGGCGAGCTGGCCCAGCTCGGGCAATTGGTCCGCGGCGTCGACGTCTCCGGCGCCTGCTTCGGGACCGTCGCCCTCGAAGAAATCATCGACGGCTCGGCGGTCGAGCCGGGCGACGTCGTCATCGGCCTCCCCTCCACCGGCCTGCACTCCAACGGCTACACCCTCGCCCGCTCGGCCCTGGCCGAGGTTCCGCTCGACGACGACCGGCTCGGTCGCCCGCTCGGCGACGTCCTGCTCGAGCCGACCGAGATCTACGTCAAGCCGATCGTCGAGCTGCTGCGCTCCGCGGTCGAGGTCCGCGGCCTCGCCCACATCACCTCCGGCGGCACCAAGAACCTGCTCCGCCTCGCCGCCGAGGTCGGCTACGAGATCGACGGCCCGCTTCCCGTACCGCCCGTCTTCCAGCTGATTCAAGAGCTTGGCGGGGTCTCCGGAGAGGAGATGCAAGAGGTCTTCAACCTGGGTTGCGGCTTCTGCGTCGTGGTCCCGGCAGGGGACGAAGCCGCGGCGCTCGAGCTGCTGCGCGCGCATTACCCGGCCGCGAAGCGGATCGGGCGCGCAACCGAAGGACCACCCAGGATCCTCTAAGCCGCCTTCGAAGCGAAGGCGTCGTAACGTTGGCCCGCAAGTGAGCGACCGCCCCCCGACCAGCTCCCAGATGATCGGCACCGTGCTCTCCGGCCGTTACAAGCTGGAGGCGAAGCTTGGCAGCGGCGGCATGTCGACCGTCTACCTGGCCCGCGACACCACCCTGGACCGGGCCGTGGCGGTGAAGGTGATGCACCGCGAGATGTCCGAGCAGGCCGACCAGCTCGAGCGCTTCCGCCAGGAGGCGCGGGCGGTCGCGAAGATCTCGCACCCCAACGTCGTCGCCGTGATCGACGCCGGCGAGGACGGCGGCCACCCCTACATCGTCTTCGAATACGTCGAAGGCGAGACCCTGAAGCAGCGGATCAACCGGGTCGGCGCGCTCGACGCCCAGGAGGCGCTCGCCTACGCGATCGAGATCGCCCGCGGCCTGACCGTCGCCCACGCCCGCAACATGGTCCACCGCGACATCAAGCCGCAGAACGTTCTGATCGACGCCGAGGGGCGGGCGAAGCTGACCGACTTCGGCATCTCCCGCCAGCTCGAACAGGATGGGATGACCGCCACCGGCCGCGTGCTCGGCACCACCGACTACGTCTCCCCCGAGCAGGCGATGGGCCACGCGGTCGACCAGCGCTCCGACGTCTACTCGCTCGGCGTCGTCCTCTACGAGATGCTGACCGGCGGGGTCCCGTTCAGCGCCGACAGCCAGGTCGGGGTGGCGATGAAACACGTCAACGAAGAGCTGCCCGACGTCCAGCAGCGGCGGCCCGAACTCTCGGCGGCGGCAGCGATGGTGGTCGAGCGGGCCACCGCGAAGGATCCGGCGCGGCGCTACCAGCAGGTCGGCGAGATGATCGACGACCTGGCGACCGCCCTGGAGGTCGAGGCGGCACGGGCGGGGTCGACCACCGGCGAGGCGACGAGCGTGCTGGAGGCGGTGCCGCCGGCGGAGCGCAAGCTCTCCAGCGGCGGCCGCTGGTCGCGCCTATGGCTGGCGCTGCTGGTGCTGGCCTTCGCCGGCGCGGTGGCGGCGGTGATCCTGATCAGCAGCGGCAACGGGCCCGGTGGTGGGGGTGGCGCGCTGAGCGACAAGGGCTCGCCGCTGCCGCTTGCCGAAGCCTCGGATTACGACCCGCAGGGCGATGGCGAAGAGGACCCCGAAGCGGTCAGCCTGGCGGTCGACGGCAACCCGACCGGGACCGCCTGGAGCAGCGAGCACTACGACGACACCGAATTCGCCGGCACCAAGACCGGTCCCAACCCCGGCGTCGGCCTCTACGTGGTGACCAAGGCGACGGCGACCCCGAAGGAGATGATCATCCGCGGCGCCCCCGGCTGGGACGCCGAAATCTACGCCGCCCCCGCCGGCCCGCCGGAAGAACTGTCCGAATGGGGCGAACCGGTCGGCGAGGTGACCGACGCCGGGGAGGTCGAGGAGGTCGAGCTCCACCTCGGCTCGCCGGCGAAGTACTTCCTAATCTGGTTTACCAAGGCGGCCCCTTCCCGCGATCAGGAAGGGCGCTACCGGATCGAGATCAGCGACGTGAAGGTGATCGACTGAGTTCTCCCGTGGCGGGTATAGAGCGGTTCGGTGGTTGTGTAACCATTACACCGATCCGTGTAACATCTGACAATGGCAGAGCGAGGCGCCGTACCCAACGTTCCGAAGGCGCGCCAGCGCGCCCTCCACGCCGTCCGCTCGCTCTTCTCTCCGCTTCTCCCGGATGACTACCTCGAACTGATCAACCCCCTCTGGTCGACGCAGGAGCTGCGCGGCCGGATCGAGCGAATCGAGCAGGAGACGCCCGACGCGGTGACCGTGCTGATCCGGCCCGGCTACGAATGGGCCGGACACCAGCCCGGGCAGTACCTGCGGATCGGGGTCATCGTCAACGGCGTTCATCACTGGCGCGCCTACTCGCTGACCACCGACCCGGGCCGGCCCGACGGCCTGATCGGGATCACCCCGAAGCTGGTCGATGCGGGCAAGGTCTCGCCCTACCTCGTCCACCGCGCCCGGCCCGGCGACATCGTCCGCCTCGGCGGCGTCGAAGGGACCTTCGTCCTCCCTGATCCGCCGCCCGGCAAGCTCCTCTTCATCAGCGCCGGCAGCGGCATCACGCCGATCATGAGCATGCTGCGCAGCCTCGATCGCGACGAAGCGCTCGAGGACGTCGTGCACATCCACTCCGCGCGCACCGCCGACGGCGTCATCTTCGGCGAGCAGCTGCGCGACCTCGACTCCCGCTGCTCCGGCTATCGCCCTCATCTACGCATCACGGGCGAGGCGGGACGGGTGGCTCCGCCCCACCTCGACGAGCTCTGTCCCGACTGGCGTGAGCGCCACGCCTTCGTCTCCGGTCCCGGCGAGATGCTCGACGCTCTGGTCCGGCACTGGCGCGAGGAAGGCGACCCGGAGCTACTGGAAATGGAGCGCTTCCAGCCGGTGATCGGCGGCGACGCGGTGGCCGGCGAGGGGGGGGTGGTCCGCTTCGTCTCCAGCAACGTCGAGACCGAGTGCGACGGCGGGACGCCGATCCTGGTCGCCGGCGAGGAAGCCGGCGCGGAGCTGCCGTTCGGCTGCCGGATGGGGATCTGCCACACCTGCATCGGGCGCCTCTGCGGCGGCGAAGTGCGGGACCTGCGGACCGGCGAGGTCTACGGGCAAGAGGGAGAGATGGTCCGAACTTGTGTCAACGCGCCGGAAGGCGACGTTGCGATCGCACTATGAGAAAGAGGAACACGAGATGAGCACGACTGCGACGACCCCGATCGACATCCACATGGAGAGCCCGCTTGCGCACCTCTCTGAGGAGCAGCTCGATGAGCTGGGGCGGGAGTTCGACGCGATCCGCGACCGCGTCATGGCCGAGCTCGGCGACCGCGACCGCCGCTACATCGAGAGCATGATCGAGATGCAGCGCCGCCTGGCCGTGCTCGGGCGGGCTCTGCTGCTCGGCTCCCGCAACAGGGGCGTCTGGTGGGCTGGAACCGCTTCCCTCTCCGCCGCGAAGATCCTCGAGAACATGGAGATCGGGCACAACGTGATGCACGGCCAGTGGGACTGGATGAACGACCCCCGGATCCACTCCTCGACCTGGGACTGGGACACCGCCTCCACCGCCGAGGCCTGGAAGCACTCCCACAACTTCGTCCACCACACCTACACCAACATCCGCGGTAAAGACAAGGACCTCGGCTACGAGATCATGCGGATCGATCCGGAGCAGAAGTGGCACCCGGTCTACCTCGCGCAGCCGGTCTACAACCTGATCCTGGCGGCGCTGTTCGAGTGGGGCGTGGCGCTGCACGACCTGGATTTCGAGGCGATCCGCAAGGGCCACAAGCCGATGCACCAGGTGAAGCGGGAGCTGAAGGGGATCGCGGGCAAGGCCAAAAGCCAGATCGTCAAGGACTACATCGCCTGGCCGCTGGTCAGCGCCTTGGCGGCGACGGCCGTCGACGTGGTGGTGGAGACGCGGCGGCAGCGCAAGCAGCCCCGGGGTGTCCTGCGGCGAATCAGGCGCAAGCGGCAGAGCCGCTGGGCACCGGTGGTGGAAGCCGCGCTGAACAGCGGCAGCAAGACCTTCCGCGCCACGGCCAAGGCCGACGCCACGGCGAACATCGCCCGCAACGTCTGGGCCTACGCGATCATCTTCTGCGGCCACTTCCCCGACCAGACCTACACCTTCTCCCAGCAGGAGGTGGAGGACGAGAGCCGCGGTGGCTGGTACATCCGCCAGCTGACGGGCTCCGCCAACATCGAGGGCAGCCCGCTCTTCCACGTCGCCAGCGGCAACCTCAGCTATCAGGTGGAGCACCACCTCTTCCCCGACATGCCGAGCACCCGTTACGCCGAGATCGCTCCCCAGGTGAAAGAGGTCTGCGAACGCTACGGCCTGCCTTACAACTCAGGCCCCTTCAGCCAGCAGTTGGGGATGGTGCAGCGGACGATCCTGCGCCTCGCCTTTCCCGGCGGCAAGTCTCGGCCGAAGCCGGGGCCCTACCGCGGAGAGAAGGTCTAACCGCCGGCGGTTGGCAGGATCGGCGTGCAGATCGGGTTGCGCGGGTGGGCCGGGTCGAGCGCCGTCAGCACGTCGGCGACGGCGATGTGGTCGTAGGGCATCGAGAGGTGGTCGCCGAGGTCCAGCACGCACTGGTTCTGGAGCAGGATGTTTTTCACGTTCGGCCCTGAGAGGAAGGCCGAGGTGTAAGGCGTGACGACCTGGTCGTAGCGGGTCTGGATCACCGTGTAGTCGACCCCGGGCACGGTCTCGCCGCCGCTGTTGAGGTTGGTGATGAAGGCCGAGCCGGCGCGCTGCTGCTCGCAGGCCGGGCAGAGGGCGCCGGTGAACTGGGTGGCGCCAGGGAAGAAGCCGGCGAGGGTGAAGAGCCCGTCCAGGGTGGTGCCGTGGTTGGAGGGCGAGAGGCCGACGAGGGTGTGGACCTCGGCCGCGCCGCCCAGGTACTTGAGGTAGTAGCGCGGCATCATTCCGCCCTGCGAGTGGCCAACCAGATCGACCTCGGCGGCGCTGGTCGAGGCCAGGACTTTGTCGACGAAGGCGTTGAGTTCTCCGGCCGACGTCGGGATGTCGTCGACCCCGTAGACGCCGATCGCGCCGCTGCCCTGGTAGTCGCCGTAGTTGAGGGCGAAGACGCAGTAGCCGTTGTTCTTCAGCAGCGGTGAGACCGCCTGCCAGCTGTCGGACATGTCGGCGAAGGTGCCGTGGACGAGGACGACCGGCCGCGGGTGGGCGGCGGAGGGTTCGCAGCTCCAGTCGTTGGCTCCCGGAGGACTGGCGGTGGGACTGACGTGGGCGTAGCCGTAGACGCCGTTGTAGATCACCGGCAAGTCCGCCTGGGCGGCGCTCGCCCCCAGGCCGAACATCGCCACAACCACCGCAAATACCGCCGCGACTCGCTTCATGGACGTTTCTCCAATACCCGAATTGGCTACTTAAAACTTACGGTAAAGATACTTGAGCTTTCGTGGCTCTTTCTTGTTCTCACTCGGGAGGAGAGATGATGGAAAAGACGATCACGTTTCAACGCCTGCGCGCCGGCCTGCTGGCCCTCGTCGCGGCGGCGCTGCTGCTTGCCGGGTTTGCCGGCGGGGCGGCGGCCGCCAACTACACCGCCCTCGGCGATTCCTACGCCGCCGGGCCGCTGATCCCCAACCCGCTGCTGCCGCTCGGCTGCCTCAAGTCGAGCAACAACTACGCGCACCTGGCGGCGCCGGGAATTGGCCTGACGCTCCGCGACGCGACCTGCAGCGGGGCGGAGACCGAGGACATGACCAACCCGCAGAACGTCGACCCGGACGGGCCGAACCCGCCGCAGTTCAACTCGCTGGACGCGAGCACGACGGTCGTCTCGCTGACGATCGGCGGCAACGACATCGGCTTCTCGGAAGTCGCGCAGAGCTGCATCACGGTCAACCCGTTCAGCCATCCCTGCCTCGACAAATACAACTCGGGCGGGGTCGATCAGCTGAAAGCGCGGATCGAAGCGACGGCGCCGAAAGTGGCGGCGGTCCTGCAGGGAATCCACACCCGCTCGCCCTCGGCGAAAATCTACGTCACCAACTACCCGGCGATCTTCCCCGAGACCGGGTTCGGTTGCTGGCCGCAGATGCCGATCGGGTTCTCCGACGTTCCCTACCTGCGAGCGACGCAGCAGCGCCTGAACAACATGATCGCGACCCAGGCCGCGGCGAACGGCGCGACGCTGGTCAACTGGTACGGCGCCAGCATCGGCCACGATGCCTGCAAGGGCACCTCGACCCGCTGGGTCGAACCGCTCGTGCCGGGCACTTCGGCCGCCCCGATCCATCCCAACAAAGCGGGGATGCAGGGCGGCGCCAACGCCCTCCTCGCGGCGGTGAAATAGTCGGGTAATGCGTATCGCCAGCCTCGTCCCCTCCGCGACCGAGATGCTCTTCGCGCTCGGCCTCGGGGGGGACGTGGTCGGCGTCACCCACGAGTGCGACTTCCCGCCCGAGGCGGCCGACCTCCCCCACCTGACCGCGACGGTCCTGCCGGCGGGGCTTGACGCCGGCGAGATCGACGCCGCGGTGAAGGAGATCGTCGGCGAAGGGCGGGCGCTCTACAGCCTCGACGAGGAGCGGTTGATGGAGCTGGCGCCAGACCTGATCGTCACCCAGGCGGTCTGCGAGGTCTGCGCCGTCTCCTACGAGGACGTGGTCGCCGTGGCGGCGCGGCTGCCAGGACAGCCACGGGTCGTGCAGCAGGATCCGAGCACGCTTGGCGAGGTGATGAAGGACGTGACGCGGCTCGGGGCGGCGGCCGGGATCGAGGCCCACGCCGCCAAGGTCCGGGCTGGGCTCGAAGCGCGGCTGGAGCGGGTGCGAGCGGCGGTCGAGGGAGCCGAGCGCCGCCGGGTGCTCGCGCTTGAGTGGCTCGACCCGCCCTTCCTCGGCGGCCACTGGGTGCCGGAGATGATCGAGATCGCCGGTGGGCTCGACGTTGCCGGCCAGGCCGGGCAGAAGTCGCCGCAGGTCGAGTGGGAGCAGCTCGGCGGCCTCGATCCTGAGGTGATCGTCGCGATGCCTTGCGGCTGGTACCTCGACGACTCCCGCGCCCAGGCGCTGAGGTATCGAGAGCGGCTGGAGAGCCTGGGAGCGGACCGCTCCTTCGCCGTCGACGCCGCCTCGACCTTCTCTCGGCCGGGGCCGCGGCTGGTCGACGGAGTCGAACTGCTCGCCCACCTCTTCCACCCCGACCGGGTCGAGCCGCCGGCCGGGATCGGCTTCACCGAACTGGGCTTGGGCTCTGAAACGCGGGACTAGCCGGCGCTTTTGCGAGACGGCCGTCCTGGATTGCGCACAGGAAGGTCGATGACGTTGTCGTCCTCGCTCGGCCGGTCCAATCTCGCGGGAAGAGACGCCCGAACGGATTTCCTCCGGTAAGCAAGGAGAGCACGCTCCAGATCCTCCCCCTCCTCCGGTGCCGCGTCGACCAGCATCGCGATGATTTCCCCGCGGCTGGTGTTCGCCGCCTTCGCCAGCTCGGCTAGGTGGTCCAGCTTGTAAGAAACCGCCATCGGCAGGGACAGCGAAGTGGCCTGCCGCGGCGAGTCCGCGAGCAGCTCGTCGAGGTTGAGGCTGACGGTCTTGGGCGGTTTCTTCATCGGCTCAGGGTAGTCCCTTCAGGGATGAGCGAGGTCTGGGTCGACAGGGCGGGTGAAAAACATAGATATTTCATCTATTCTTTGAAGCTTGTCAATAGCTTTGACGCTGATATTTCAAACGTTGATTCTGTTCCCGGGAGGATGAGAGTTGCTCCGGACGGAAGGAGGGCGGGTTCGGAAATTCGTCGACGAGCTGCTCGTGGAGATCCTGCGCAGCTGGATCAGCGCGTGGTCGTTGACCCTCCTGCTGCAGCTCTTCAGCCTGCAGCAGGTCGTCCTTCCCGTCCTCGGAGCGCTGGTGCTGACTTCGGGCATCGCCTACGCCGTATCGCTCTGCATCCAGAGGCCCCGAGCTGACCGAGACGCCTACCGCCCTCTGCGCGAAGCCCAGGCAATGCTCGCCCGGGTTTGGATCGGCCTGGGCGCGATACTCGTCGCCTTCGGCGCACTCTCGAAGCCACCGGCGATAGTGCCGCTGGTCGGCGCCGTCGCCTGCTGGGCTCTTTACCGCCGCGCAGGAGTTCTCGCAGCCAGGCACAGGCGCCTCCGTCGCGCTGGCAAACGCCCGGTTCACATCGGAGCGATGGCCTCAGCCGTCTTGACGATCCCGATCCTCCTGGTCTCATACACGGGCTTCGCCTACGCCGGCATGGAGGCGGTGGAGCTCTACCGGCACTCCCTCCCGCCGAGCGATGGAGGTGGGGGTTCGGACGATGACGACGATTCGGACTCGTCCACCGGACCCGACGGGGAAGGCGAGGAGCTCACCTACGGCGAGCTCTGCCCGGAGCTGCCCGACCCCCGGGACATCGGCTACGGCCTTGGCGAGCTCTTCGAACACGACGGAGCAATCGACGCCGGCTGTGGCGGCGAAGCAGAGCGCGTCGCGGATTCGACCTGGGTCTCGTCTGGCTCTTGCGGGACTGGGTTCCGCTCCCTGGCCATCGTCGGAGAGGCGCACGAACCCGTTCTCATCTATGGAGCGCCCGCGCGGGTCGCAAAGGCGGAAGCCGACCGGGGCACTCTGCGGTTCGCGGAAGCCTCGAGGGTCGCGGGAGGAGAAATCGTCATCGTCGGAACCGCGAGCGGAACCTCTGCATTCGCACGCTCCTCCCCGGCCTTGGAGCCCGGCGGCGAAGATGCTGTCCGCTGCGGCGAAATCGACGAGGTGGCGCGACCCTACACGGAGCTTCCGCCACCTTTGACCAGGCTCTGGCTCGAGTACATGGAAGCCGAGCAGGAGTGGACTTGGCCCCAGCTCGACGAGGAATCGGACGACGTCGTCTTCCCGGCACCCGACCAGCTACCGACGTATGGCAGTTGCGAAGCCACGTTGCGGTGCCGCCTCGACGGGCCTGGCATCCACCGTGTCGAGGAAGGGCCCGTCGTCGTCACGTTGGATGAACTCCAGGCACTCGCCCCGCCGGATTCCGAGAGTGATCAATCGAGCTCCAGCTCGTAATAGAGCATCGCCGTGCCCTGCGGCCCTTCCTCGTTGGTGAAGCCGAGTTTGCGGTAGAGGCCGCGGGCGGCAACGTCGCTCTCGCCGGTGTTGAGTTCGATCCAGGCGGCGTCGTTGGCGCGGCAGGTGGCGAGCACCTCGCGCATCAGCGCTTCGCCGATTCCCTGACCGCGAAGCGCCGGCACCACGTAGAGCTCCTGCAGGTAGGCCTCGCGCTGATCGGTCCAGACCGAGGGACGAAAGCGCAGCAGGGCCAGCCCGTCGGGGCCATCCCCGGCCAGCAGCACGGTCATCTCCCCCTCGCGCAGCATCCGCTCGGCGTGCCGGGTCAGCTCCGGCACCGACGGCGTCTCCTCCTCGTACTCGGTGTTGAAGTCGTGCAGGAGGCGGGCGATGTCCGCGGCGTCCCGCACGGTCGCCTCGCGAATCTGTATCTCTGACTTGGTCATGAGGTCAGTTTCCCTGCCAGACGAAGTGCGCGCCAGTTGCGCCTGGGTCGCCGAGCGAGCGCGCTTCGTCCGCATCGACCGAGGAAGTGTCGAGGTCTACGCGGGAGGCCTCGACGGCGAGGATCCCGAGGAGTCAGGCCTCCCAGCGGACCCGGAAGCCGCGGCCGCGTTCGCGATCTGCATGAACGCGATCAACTTCGGCTCCGGCTGGTGGCCGACGATCCGCAAGCGGCCCGGTCACAGCGGCTACGCGACGATGGCGGCGGGGGTCGAGGAGCGCTTCGCCGAGGTGGGGCCGTGGAGCGCGGCCGACCTGGGCGCGATGGACGCCGAGGCGATAGCCGCCGTGGTCGGCCAGGACCCCGAGCACCCGCTGATGGCCAAGTTCGCGGCGGCACTGCGCGACGTCGGCGAGCGCCTCCAGGGCGAGCACGGCGGTCGCTATCTCGGCGTCGTCGAGATAGCCGACTCGATTCCCGCCCTGGCCAAGGTCCTCGCCGGCTGGGACTCCTTCGCCGACGTCTCGGAGTACGAGGACCGCCAGGTCCCCTTCTTCAAGCGCGCCCAGCTGGCCGCGGCCGACCTGCGCCGCGCCGGCGTCGCCGACCTCCCTGGCATCGAGCTCCTGACCGCCTTCGCCGACAACCTCGTCCCCCACGTCCTCCGCGTCGACGGCGTCCTCCAGCTCGACCCCGACCTAACCGCCCGGATCGAAGCCGGAGAGCTGCTCATCCACGGCTCCCCCGAGGAGGTCGAGCTGCGCGCCTGCGCCGTCCACACGGTCGAGCTCCTCGCGGCGAGCAGCGACCTCACCCCCGCCGAGATCGACAGCGCCCTCTGGAACCGCGGCCGCGATCGCCGCTACAAGTCGCTCCCGCGGCCGCGATCTCGCAACACCGCCTACTGAAGGCACTACACGATCTGTGTATGTACGTGTAGATTGGGTCCATGGCTGCTTCCATCAGACGGGTAAACGTGACGCTCGACGAGCCTCATGCCGAGAAGCTCGCCCAGCTGGCCGCGCGGGCTCACATGCAGGAGGGGACGCTCGCCCGGTCCCTCCTCTCCACCGCGCTCGACGAAATCTCTCCGGATGCATCTCGCGTCACGGAGATCCTCGACTCGATCCCGGGCGCTTGGGAGAAGACGCAAATTGGGCTGAGACAGGCTGAACGGGGGAAGGGAACGCCTCTCGACGACCTTGGCCCCTAGGTGGCACAGGTCCTCATCACCGCTCAGGCGCGACGCGACATCGACGCGGCGGCCGCCGCTCTCGAATTGCCTCCATCGCATTGGAGACGCATCGCTCGCTCCCTAAGGGCGCTCGAGACCTTCCCTCTTGCTGGACCTCGACTCACGGGACGGTGGGTGCCGTTGCGGGTTCGTTCTCGGCCCCTGGCGGACTAGAACTCGTAGGACCGGGCGCGCTCGTGGCGCTCGACCGCCAGCTGGACCAGGCGGTCGCAGAGGGTTGGGTAGTCGATGCCGATTGCCTCGAAGAGCTTGGCGTAGACGCTGGTGTCGGTGAAGCCGGGCATGGTGTTGATCTCGTTGACGAGGACGGCGCCGTCGGGCTCGACGAAGAAGTCGCAGCGGGCGAGGCCGGAGCAGCCGGCGAGGGCGAAGACCGAGACGGCTAGGCCTCGGACGCGCTCGATCGCCTCGTCGCCGATCGGGGCCGGGACGCGCAGCTCCATCCCGCCCTCGGTGTACTTGGCCTCGAAGTCGTACCAGTCGGCGTGGGCGACGATCTCCCCCGGCAGCGAGGCCTGGGGGTCCTCGTTGCCGAGCACCGAGCACTCGACCTCGCGGCCGGCGGCCGAGGCCTCGACGATCACCCGCGGGTCGTGGCGCAGGGCCAGCTCGACCGCGGCGTCGAGCTCGGCCAGGTCGGTGACGCGGGTGATGCCGACGCTTGAGCCCATCCGCGAGGGCTTTACCCAGAGCGGCAGCCCGAGCTCTTCGCAGGGGCCCCACCAGTCGTTGCCTTCGACCGCGGCGAACTCGACCTGCGGCACGCCGTGCTCGGCAAAGAGCCGCTTCAGGGTCAGCTTGTCCATGCAGACCGCCGAGGCGAGGACGTCGGAGCCGACGTAGGGCAAGTCGAGGCACTCGAGCAGGCCCTGGACGCTGCCGTCCTCGCCGAAGGCGCCGTGCAGGGCCGGGAAGACCGCGTCCGCCCCCAGCAGCCCGGCTCCGGGCGCCAGCTCAACCGTCCCCCCCGGCGCGCTCCAGCGGCCGTCGCGGGCGATCGTCACCTCGACCACCTCGTGGCCGGCGTCGCGCAGGCCGCCGGCCACCGCCGCGCCCGAGCGCAGCGAGACCTCGTGCTCGGACGAGCGCCCGCCGGAGAGAACCGCGACCTTCATTCTTCGGGGCCTTCTTCCGGCGCGGCCGCGGCGCGCTTGCCGACCGTGATCGTCACCGTGTCGCCCGGTTCGCCTTCGCTGCCCGGCGGCGGGAATTGGTCGATCACCCGCCCGACCTGACCCGGCACTTCGGTTTCTTCTTCTTCGACGCTGGGGGTGAGGCCGGCGCCGCGGACAAGTTCGACCGCTTCGCGACGTTCCTTGCCGATCACGTTCGGGACCTTGGCCGTTTCCTCCTTTTCACCGCTGGAGACGACGATCGCGACGGTCGAGCCCGCTTCGACTTCGCTGCCGGCGTCGGGCGACTGGCTGACGACCTGGCCTTTGGGCGAGGAGCTTTCTTCTTCGGAGACGCTTGGTTCGAGGCCGCGGCCGCGCAGCCGTTCGACCGCGGCGCCGCGCTGGCTGCCGACCAGAGCCGGCACCTTGGTCAGCTTCGGGCCGCGCGAGACGAACAGGGTCACCGTCGACCCTTTGGTCGCCGTGGTGCCGCCGCCGGGTTCGGAGCGGATCACCAGCCCTTCCTCGACCGTCTTCGAGTTGACCCGTTCGACGCCGGCTTCGAAGCCCGCCTCTTCGAGTTTTTCGCTCGCCTCTTCCTGGCTCAGCCCGGCGGTCGAGGGCACTTCGCCGCTGCCCGGCCCAGCGCTGATCGTCAGGTCGACGCTCGGCTTCGAGCAGAAGAAGGTGAGGAAGGAGCAGTCTTCGTCGGCCGAGCCAGGCAGCGGGTCCTGCTCAAGCACGGTGTTCCGGGGAACCGCGCGGTTGACGTACTTTTCCTCGCCGACGTCGAAGCCCTTGCGTTCGAGCTGGGCGATCGCGAATTCGACCTGCTTGTTGGTGACGTTGGGGACGTCGGTGGTGGTGTCGCGGCTCAGCGCCCAGCCGATCAGCAGGCCGATCAGGATCGCCGCGACCAGCGCCCCCCAGAGCCACCAGTTGCGTTTGCGGTCTTCCAGCGGCCCCTCCTCCTCGGCGACCGGGGCGACCGTCGCGAAGGCCGCCGTGCCCTGCGCCACCCCGGGGTCTTTCAGCGCCGCGTCGAGGGCGGCGATGAAGGCGTCGGCGCTCTGGAAGCGCTGGCCCGGTTCCTTCTCCAGCGCCCGCATCACCACCGCGTCGAGCGCCGGCGAGACCTGCGGGTTGATCGAGCTCGGCCGCATCGGCGTCTCGGCGACCTGTTTCATCGCGATCGCCACGGCGCTGTCGGCTTCGAACGGGACGCGGCGGGTCAGCGCCTCGTAGAGGATCACCCCGATCGAGTAGAGGTCGGAGACCGGGGTCACTTCGAAGCCCTGCGCCTGCTCGGGCGAGAGGTACTGCGGGGTGCCCATCACCGAGCCGGTCTGGGTGATCTCCGAGACCCCGGCGCGGGCGATGCCGAAGTCGGTGACGACCGCCTTACCCTCTTCGTCGACGATCACGTTCTGCGGCTTCAGGTCGCGGTGGACGATCCCGTTGCGGTGGGCGAACCGCGCTCCCTCCAGCACCTGGCGCACCAGCGCCACCGCCTGGTCGGGGCTGAGGCCGCGGTCGATCAGCTCCTTCAGGGTCGGGCCCTGGACGTAGCGCATCGCGATGTAGTTGACGTCGCCGTCGGAGCCGCGGTCGTAGACGGCGACGATGTTCGGGTGCGTCAGCCCGGCCGCGTGCTCGGCCTCGCGCTGGAAGCGACCGACGAACTCGGGATCCTGGAGAAAGCGTCGGTGGAGGACCTTCAGCGCCACCTGCCGCTGCAGGTGCGTGTCCTCGGCCAGCCAGACGTCGGCCATGCCACCACCGCCGATCCGGCGCAGGACCCGGTAGCGGTTGTCGACGATGCTTCCCTCGCTGACCTCAGCCACCGTTCCTCCTCATTCTCCGTTCAGGATCGCTTCCGCGACGTCGCTGAAAATCGGCGCCGCTACGTCATTTCCAAACTGTTCCGTGCACTCGACCGAGGCCGCGATCGCGATCTGCGGATCGTCGGCCGGGGCGAAGCCGATGAACCAGGCCTGGTTCTCGTCGACCCCGCCGCCGCAGGCTTTGTTGCCGGGCGTTTCCGCCGTGCCGGTCTTGCCGGCCACCGGCACGCCGGAGATCGCCGCGTTGGTCCCGGTCCCTTCGCTGACCACCCCTTCCATCGCCGTGGTCAGCTCCGCCGCGGTCTCCTCGCTGATCGGCTCGCTGTAGACGGAGGGGTCCATGGTCTCGGTGACGCGGCCGTCGGGGTCGATCACCCGCTTCCAGATCTGCGGCTTCATCAGCCTGCCGCCGTTGGCCACCGCCGCCGCCACCTGGGCCATCTGCAGCGGCGTCGCCAGCAGCCGCTCCTGGCCGATCGCGAGGCGGGCGAGGTCGACGGGATCGTTCGCGGTCAGCAGTTCGTTGTTTTCGATGTCCCAGACCCCGCTCTCTTCGACCTCGTCTTCGGGCAGGTCGATCGCCGGGGTGGCGTTGAAGCCGAAGCGTTCCATGTACTGGAAGAGGGTGTCGTTGCCGAGCTCTTGCCCGAGCTGGCCGAACCAGGTGTTGACCGAGTTGGTCAGCGCGGTGTCCAGCGCGATCGAACCGAAGTCCTCGTTGAAGTCGTTCTGCAGCGGCGTCCCTTCGACTTCCAGGGTGCCGGGGGCGTTGATCGTCGATTCGGCCGTGATCGCGCCGCTGTCGAGCCCCGCCGCGGCGGTCACCACCTTGAAGGTCGAGCCCGGCGGGTAGAGCCCCTGCGTCGCGCGGTTGACCAGCGGCGTTTCGATTTCGTTCGTGCTCAGCTTCGAGTATTCGAAGGGGACGCGGTTGGGGTCGAAGGGGGCATTGGAGGCCATCACCTTGACCGCGCCGGTGCTCGGCTCGATCGCGACCACGGCGCCGAAGCCGGCTTCCTGCAGCTCGGTCAGGGCCAGGCGTTGCGCGTCGGCATCGATGCTGGTGACGATGTCGTTGCCTTCCTGGCGCTCGCCGAGCAGCTCGTCGACGATCGAGCTGAATTCGGAGCCTTCGCCGATCAGCTCCTTGTTGTGGAACTGCTCGAACTCGGAGTCGCCGAGGCGGACGAAGCTGTAGCCGATCGGGTGGCCGAACAGCGACCCCTCCGGATAGCGCCGCACGTAGCGTTTCGAGGCGCCCCTGCCCTTCGGCACCGACTTGGCGATCACCGTCCCGTCGGCGGCGAGGATGCGGCCGCGGGGGATCTGCTGCTGCTCCAGCAACGGCCGCTTGTTGGCGTCCTTTTCCTTCAGCGCCTCGGCGTCGAAGACCGACCAGTAGGACGTGAAGCCGACCAGGACGCCGAAGAGGACGACAATGAAGGCGAACAATTTGACGATCTGGCGATTCACGCCGGGGCCCCACCGATCGCCATCCGCCTCGCCGGTTCGGCGGCTTCACGCCGGGCCCGGTCGGAGATCAAAAGCAGCAGCGCCAGCAGCACGAAGTTGGCGACGATCGAGCTGCCGCCGTAGCTGATGAAGGGCAGGGTGACGCCGGTCAGCGGTATCACCCTGGTGACGCCGCCGACGATCACGAAGGCCTGGATCGCGAAGACCGCGGTCAGCCCGGTCGCCAGCAGCTTCGAGAAGCCGTCGTTGGCGAGCAGGGCGATCTTGAAGCCGCGGGCGGCGACCAGGAGGTAGACGAGGATCACCCCGCAGGCGCCGAACAGCCCGACCTCGTTGACGATCAGCGAGTAGATCGTGTCGGTCTGGGCCGCCGGCAACAGCGCGTCGTTCGTCCCCGGGACGACGATCAGCGCCTGCCCGAACCCTTTGCCGAAGAGCCCCCCGTCGGCCTGGGCGAAGATCGAGTTGAGGATCTGGTACCCGGTGTCCTGCGGGTCGTTGTAGGGGTGGAGCCAGATTTCGATCCGGTCGTGGACGTGGGGCACGGTGCTGGCGAAGAACCAGGCGCCGACCAGGAACATCGCCATGCCGATGACGACGAACGAGAAGCGCCCGGTGGCGACGTAGAGCAGCGCCAGGAAGGCGGCGAAGAACATCAGCGAGCTGCCGAGGTCGCGGATGAAGACGAGCATGAACATCGACGCTCCCCAGACCACCAGCATCGGCCCGAAGTGCTTCAGCGGCGGCAGGGTGACGCCGAGCACGCGGCGGGCGCCGACGATCAGCACCTCGCGGTGCTCGCGCAGGTAGCTGGCGAGGAAGATGACGATCGCGATCTTGGTGAACTCGGCCGGCTGGAAGGCGATCGGGCCGATCTTCACCCCCAGGTAGGCGCCGTTGACCTGCTGGCCGATCCCCGGCACCCGCGGCGCGAGCAGCAGCAGCAGGCCGGCGATCGCGATCGTGTACCGGTAGCGCTCAAGCACCTCGTAGTCGCGCAGGAAGGTGATCGTCAGCGCGAAGAGGACCAGTCCGAGGACGAACCAGTTGGCCTGGTCGCGGGCCAGGGTCTCGTCGATCCGGTAGACCATCACCAGCCCGAAGGCGGTCAGGGTGGCGACCAGGGGGAAGAGGTAGGGGTCGGCGTTGGGCAGGCGGATCCGGAGGAAGACGTGGGTGGCGAGGCAGACCGCGAGGAAGTAGGCCCCGTAGATGAGGCTGAGGTTGCCCAGCTGTTCGTTCTCCTGGGAGAACACCCCGGCGAACCCCGCGGTGAGCAGGATCGCGACGGGAACCAGGGCGAGCAGCTCCCGGTTCCTGGCCGACGTCAACGAAGCCCCTCGTTCTTTTCGATGTCTTCGATCAGGGAGACGGCGTCGTCGCGGGAGCGCAGCTTGTGGCCGGTGACCGCGTCCTGGCGGCGGGCCGGCAGCCCCTCGGTCTGGACCGGGATCGAGTAGCGCTCCGAGTAGAGGTCGATCCCGAACGGCAGCTCGTAGGGGGCGCCCCGGTAGAGGGCGACGCGGCCGGCGTCGTCGGTGCCGAGGAACCAGATTTGGCGGTTGCCGTACCAGGCGCCGAAGGCGACGGCGGCGATCACAAGCAGGACCGCCGCCACCTTGGCGAAGCCGCGCCAGCGCCCGCCGCGCGGCTGGGAGCCGAGGTCCTCGCGGCGCTTGCGGGCGGCCTCGGCGGCGGCGCGGCGGCGGACCTCGGTCGCGGTCAGGCCCTCCTCCTCGGCCGCCGACCCGATCAGCGTCGCCCCCTCCTCGGGCCGCACCCCCGGGTTCGCCGCGGCCGGCGCGGCGGTGTCCTCGAGCCGGAAGGCGACGACGGTGATGTTGTCGCGGCCGCCGGCCCGGTTGGCTTCGTCGATCAGCGCCCGCACCGCGGCCTGCAGCGAGGTGGCGCGGGTGAGGAGGCGGAAGATCGACTCGTCGTCGAGCATCGTCGTCAGCCCGTCGGAGCAGATCAGGAAGACGTCGCCGTCCTGGGCGGGCACCGTCTGCACGTCGACCTGGACCTCGGGTTCGGGCCCCAGCGCGCGGGTGATGATCGAGCGCTGCGGGTGGTCCTCTGCCTGGGCGTCGGTCAGCTGCCCCTTGCGCCGCATCTCCTCGACCAGCGAGTGGTCGCGGGTCAGCTGCTCGAACTTGGCGCCGCGCAGGCGGTAGGCGCGGCTGTCGCCGACGTGGCCGATCGCCACCTCTTCGGCCTCGAGGTCGACGATCGCCGCCGTCGTCGTCGTCCCCATCCCGGCCAGGCTGGGGTCCTTGCGGGCGAGCTCGTGGATCGTCCGGTTGGCCCCCTCGATCGTCTCCTCCAGCAGCCGCTCGGGCGGCGCGTCGGGGAGCTCGCCGGCAAACGACTCGGCCGCCGCTTTCGAGGCGACCTCGCCGGCCTGCGCGCCGCCCATCCCGTCGGCGACGACGAACAGCGGCGCCTTGGTGAAGTAGGAGTCCTCGTTGGCGTTGCGCTGGCGCCCGGTGTCGGTGCGCACCACTTCCTCCGCGATCCGCAGCCCCATCTAGCCCACCTCGAGCCTGAAGATCGTGTCGCCGATCTGAATCGTGTCGCCGTCGATCAGCTCGGCCTCCCCGTGCAGCGTCGCCCCGTTGAGCAAGGTGCCGTTCGTCGAGTTCATGTCCTCGACGTAAAACCTCCCCTCGCGCGAGAAGACTCGGGCGTGGATGCCGGAGGCGTAGCGGTCGTCGATCCGCACGTCGGCCTCCTTCGAGCGCCCGACCGAAAGGCCGCCGAACAGGTCGAAGCGCTGGTCGCGCTCGAGGCCGCCGCCGCGCTCGACGAGGAGCCAGCCGTCGGCCCCGCGCGGGGCCTCGGAGTAGGCCGGCGCGGCGTGGAAGCCGGTCGCGTCGGGGGCCGGGGCGACGGTCCGGCGCAGGTCCTTGATGGCGCTGCGCGCGATCACGAGCACGAAGAGGTAGAGGACGGCGATGAAGCCGAACTTGAGGGCTACTGAGATGGGGTCGTAGTCCACGCGTCCAGCACCTTAATGACGGCGGCAGCCGCCCTACTGCTCGATATCGAAGGTGAAGGTGGTGGTGCCGACGGTGACCTGGTCGCCGGGGCTGAGCCGGGTCGAGGGGACGCGGCGGCCGTTGACCTTGATCCCGTTGGTGGAGCCGAGGTCGGCGATCTGCCAATCGCCGTTCTCGCCGCGCCTCAGCTCGGCGTGGCGACGCGAGACGTTGGGGTCGGAGAGCACGCACTCGACCGACTTGGATCGGCCGATCGTCGCCCGCGGGCCGTCGAGCACGTAACGCCGGTCGCCGAGCGAGACGACCGCCCGGGTCGAGACCAGGGCGCCGACCGCCTCCTCGGGGCGCTTCGGCCGGTTGCGGTCGCGCTCGCGGACCGCCGAGTAGACCATCGTGTGCCCCTCTTCCCCCTGCTGGGGCGCCTCGCCCTCGTGGGCGGGCGGCTTCACCAGCCGCGCCTGGATCCCAAACTCGCCGAGCCGCAGCCGCTCGTCGGTCTCGAAGTCGACCTGGGGCCGGGTCAGCAGGTCGTAGCCGCGCCGCCGCGCGTGCTCCAGCAGGTAGCCGGAGAGCTCCTGCTCCAGCGAGCGCTCGTAGCCCTCGAGCTTGCCGCGGTCCTGGCGCGAGAGGAAGACCGTGTACTCGTTCGGGACGTAGACGCGCTGGACCGAGGCGGTCTTGTGGGCGTCCATTTCCTTCGCCAGTTTGCGCGCCAGTTCCACCGGCTGCACCTCCGAGCTGAAGGCACGGCTGAACACCCCCGCGACGAGGCCTTCGAACATCGACTCCAAGCGACTGAGAGCGCCGATGAGGAGATCCTAGGGAAGCGCCATCTACGGCAGGGCCGCACCGTGCAGGGCGAGGATCCCCCCGACGGTCGCGGCGGCGGCGAGAGCGCCGACCCGGGTGACGAAACCGCGGCCGTAGGCGCCGGGCAGGTGGTCGCTGAGATCGTCCAGCGAGTCCTCGATCGCCGAGCCCAGCTCCTCCAGCGAGAGGCGGTGGTTGGGGCGGGGCGAGAGGCAGGCGTCGACGGTGTCGGCCAGCTCGCGGGGCAGGTCGGGGCGGAGCCGGCGCAGCGCGCGGTGGCGGCCGCCGATCGCCCGCGCGGTGGCGGCGGGGGTGGCGCGGCGGTGCGGGTTCTCGCCGCTCCAGCACTCGTACAGGGTCAGGGCCAGCGAGTAGACGTCGGCCTCGGGCCCGGCGGGCCGTCCCTCCGCCTGCTCGGGCGACATGTAGGCGAGGGTGCCGACCACGTCGCCGGCGGCGGTCAGGGCCGCCGCGTCGGCCAGGTGGGCGACGCCGAAGTCCATCAGCTTCGCGCGGGGTTCGCCGTCCTCGATCACCTGCACGTTCCGGGGCTTGATGTCGCGGTGGACGACGCCGCGGGAGTGGGCGTGGTCGAGCGCCTCGCAGAGGTCGGCGCCGATCTCGCCGATCTCGCGGTCGGAGAGATCGCCTTCGCTGGCGAGGCGGGCCAGGGTCGAACCCTCGACCAGCTCGGTGACGAGCAGGGCATTGCCGTCCTCCTCCCCCATCTCGTAGAGGGTGACGATGCCGGGGTGGTTGAGCCGCGCCGCGGCCTGGGCCTCGCGCAGGACTCGGCGGCCCGCCTCTCCCCGCTGTTCGATCGCCTTCACCGCGACCGGTCGCTCAAGGCGGCCGTCCCAGGCCTCGTAGACAACGCCGAAGCCGCCGCTACCTATGCGGCGCTCGATCAAAAAGCGGTTGAGCACCAGCGAGCCGACCATCGCTCTCCCAACTTCGCCGGTAAGGGATCTCTTCCTGCACCCGGCCGATTGGGCGCGGCATCTGGGAAAAACGCACCGTTTGCGGCCTCTCTTGGCGCTCCAGCTGGCGCAGAGGTCATACTTCCGGCCCCGTGGAGGACTTCACCTCACGACCCTCGCCCCGGCGCGAGCGGCCCAAACGTCGACCCGAACGCCAGCAGATCATGCTGCGGCGCGGGCTTGCCCTCGGCGGCGGCCTGATCCTCCTGATCCTGATCGTCCTCGGAATCAAGGGCTGTCTCGACGCTCGCGCCAACCGGGCGCTTCAGGACTACGCCCGTGACGTCACCCAGATCGTCGAAGAGACCAAGCAGACGAGCAAATCGTTCTTCGGCAAGCTCGAAGACCCGGGCAACGCCTCGGTCACCGACTTCGTCGACCAGGTCAACGCCGACCGCAGCGCGATGGACACCTACCGGTCCCGGATCGAAGGCTTGGACGCTCCCGGCGACATGGGCCGGGCGCAGGCGAACCTCGAGCTCGTCTACCAGCTGCGCGCCAGCGCGATGGACCAGATCGCCGAAAAGACCGACGACGCGCTCGGTGACGCGGGGGCGGAGAAGGCGATGGAAGCCATCGCCAGGCAGATGCAGAAGCTGCTCGCCTCCGACGTCGTCTACGAACAGGTGGTGCGGCCGGAAGTCGACGGCGTCCTCGCCAACAAGGGGATCTCCGACAGCGACCTGCCGAAAGACACCTTCCTGCCGGACGAAAAATGGCTCGACGAGACCGAGGTCAGCGAAGCGCTGGGGGCGATCAGCGGCAACAGCGGCGGCGAAGTCTCGGGGGCTCACGGCACCGAAATCGCCAGCGTCACCGTGAACGGGACCGAACTCGTCGAAGGCGCGCCGGCGACGATCAGCGCCGAAGAAGGCGTCGTGGTCGAAGTCGGGGTGCTGAACCCGCTCGAATCGACCGAGAGCGGGGTCAACGTGACGGTGACTTACGAAGGCAACACCGTCAAAGGCGAAATCGACGAACTGCCGCCCGGCGAAACCGGCACCGCGGAAATTCCCCTGACGCCCGCGCCGAGCGGTGAAGTGACGATCGAAGTCGAAGTCGAACCGGTGCCGGGCGAGGAAGTCGTTGAAAACAACGAAGCCGTCTACACGCTCCTGATCGAATAGTTCAGGCTGTGGGCATGCGAATCGCCTACCTGGGGCCTGCCGGAACCTTCACCGAGGACGCGCTGCGGGAGACAAGACCCGAGGGCGACTACGAGGCCCTGCGAACGCCGACGATCCACGATTCGATCATCGCCGTCGAGCGTGGCGAGGCCGACCGGGCGCTGGTACCGATCGAGAACTCGCTGGAGGGTTCGGTTCGTCGCACCCTCGACGCCCTCGCCTTCGAGGTGAGCAACGTGACGATCGTCGGCGAGCACGACTTCCGCGTCCGGGTCCACCTGATCGCCCGCGAGGGAGTCGGCGTCGAGGACGTCGACGCGGTGCTCTCGCACCCGCAGCCGCTGGCCCAGTGCCAGCGCTTCCTGCGCGAGGAACTGCCCGAGATCGAACAGCGCAGCGTCAGCAGCACCGCGGCGGCGGTGCGGATGGTCAGCGAGTCCTCGCGACCATGGGCGGCGCTCGGCGCGAGAGCCGCCGCCGCTCTCTACGGGTGCGAGCTGCTGCGCGAAGGGGTCGAGGACTCCGACGACAACGTCACCCGCTTCGTCTGGATCGCGCCGGGCGGGACCGAGCCGATCGGCGAGGGGCCGTGGAAAACCTCGCTGGTCTTTTCCGAGCTCGGCGAAGACCACCCCGGCGCCCTCGTCAACGCGCTCAGCGAGTTCTCCGATCGGGGAATCAACCTCACCCGGATCGAGTCGCGGCCGATGCGCCAGGGCCTCGGCCGTTACATGTTTTTCTGCGATTTGGAGGGAAAAGAAGACGATTCCCTGGTCGCCGAGGCGATCGCGCGGCTGCGCACCAAGGCCGAGTCGGTACGGATCCTCGGCTCCTATCCCGTGGAATAAGGCCGAGTGCCTACAATTTCCTTCCAGGATGGCCAGGGTGCTGGTACTCAACGCGACGTATGAGCCGATCAACGTCTGCACGTTGAGACGAGCGGCTGTCCTCTTGCTGAAGGAAAAGGCCGAACTCCTCGAGCAGCGGGACGGTGCCGCGCTCCACTCCGAGCGGATGACGATGGAGCGCCCCGACGTGATCCGCCTGGTCAACTACGTGCGGATCCCGCGCCAGGCCCACCGCCGCAAGATCACCCGCCGCGCCGTCCTCGCCCGCGACGCCTGGACCTGCCAGTACTGCGGCTCGACCAAGTCCGGGCTCACCGTCGACCACGTCATCCCCCGCTCCCGCGGCGGCAAATCGGTCTGGGAGAACATCGTCGCCGCCTGCCCCCCCTGCAACCGCCGCAAGGGCAACCGCCTCCCCCGCGAGATCGAGATGCACCCGGCAAACGTCCCCAAAGCGCCACCGCCGACGGTCTTCATCCAGGTGGCGAGCCCGAAGATCCCCGCCGCCTGGCAGCAGTACCTGCCGGCAGCGGCTTAGCCCTACGACGGGGTTCCTGAGTACGCAAGTAGACTTTTGACAATGAACGTTGCCTTTGGCGGGGGACGCCGGGTGCTGGCGGGTGCCGTCCTCGCTGCCCTTCTCGTCCTGATGGCAGGCGGTGCATCGCGGGAAGCCTTTGCCAGCGGCGTCTGGCTGAAGGCGTCCTCGGCGAGTGAAGCGGCGGGTTTCTGGACTCCCGCCCGGGTGCGGGGCGCCGTGCCCCTGGAGCTGCGCTCGAATCGCGCCGGCACCTCCGCCACCGACCCGGGCGACTTTGGGTCCGACTTCGAACAGGTCGCCGACCCAACCGCTCCCGAGTTCCGTGTCCACGGCGTGGTCCTGCTCTCGCTGGGGATCTTCGGCGTCGGTCGCTGCTCGGGCACCGCGGTTCGCTCGCCCAACGAGAGCGTGGTGATCACCGCCGCGCACTGCCTCAACAGCGGCCGGGGCGACGACTGGTTCCCCGGGCCGGCTGCCTTCGTCCCGGCGTATCGCTACGGCCAGCGACCCTTCGGGGTCTTCCCCGCCCGCTGGATCGACACCACGAAGCGGTGGCGGGCGACCGCCGGCAGTCCCAACTTCGACGTCGGCGCGATGGTCGTCGGCCGCAATGGTGCTGGCGAATCGCTTGTCGACGCTGTCGGCGGGGCCAAGATCGCCTGGGGACTGACGCGAAGTCAGAAATTCTCCGTTCATGGTTACCCGTCAGAAGAACCCTTCGACGGCGAAACGCAGAGGGTCTGCGGCGTCGCGGCCTACCTCGGTCACGACCCGCACTCCTTGGGCTTTCCCGGTCCGGTCAACCACGCCGTCGCCTGCGGGGTCACCGGCGGCGCCTCGGGGGGCGGCTGGCTGATCCACGGCGACACCCTCAACGGGGTCACGAGCTACGGCTACTTCGGCCACGAGAGCCCCGACTATGGCCCCTACTTCGGCGCGGAAGTCGCCCGCCTCTACGGGCGGGCCGCGAGGGTGAAATGAGAAGGCGCGCTCTCGCTCTGCTCCTGCTCTCCTCGGCGCTGGCGGTCCTCGGTCCGGGTTCGGCCGCGGCGCGAAGCCCGCTGTGGCAGCTCCTTCCGCCCGACCCGCAAGCCACGGAGGTTGGGGGGCCGGTCGCGAAGGAGCCAAAGTTCCACACCGGCTTTCGCCTCGATCCCGCCGGGCCCTACGAAGTCTCTGTCGGGACCACCGGAGATGCCGTGGTCGTGGCTGTCGGTCGCGCGTACGGCCGCGAGCGCGCCGCCGTGACCCGCTACCTGGCGCGAGGGATCGCGGAGCCCGAGCGGCTGCGGGCAACCTTCGGCGACCTCGGCGAGATCTCGATGCGCTTCCGCGAATCGCGGCACCGGCCGTGGTTCGGCAAGAAGAGGCGCTGCCGGGGCGCGGGCCGGTTTGTCGTCCATCGCGGAGTCTTCGCCGGCAACTTCAGGTTCCGCGGTGAGGGCGGCTACCTGACGATCCGCGTCCACCGGGCCAAGGGAGCGATCTCCAGCGTCGCCGCCAAGTGCCGGGAGCGGGACCGTCGCCGATCCGCGCGGGCCTCCTCCCTGCTCGAAGACTCGTTCTCCGGCCTGATCGCGAGCGATCGCGACGGCGTCGACGCGACCGAGTTCGCCGCCCTCAGCTTCCGGGGCGAACTGGCCTACTTCGCCCAGCGCGAAGAAAACAGGGGGAGCCTGGCGATCCTGCGGCAAGCCGAAGTGGTCGGTCGCGGCGAGCTCCCCCTCAACGAGGCGGTCACCGCGGGCAGGTTCGCCCCCGGCGCCCCCTTCCACGGTGCCGGGCGGTACCGGGCGGCACCCGATGGCTCGACCTCGTGGCTGGGCGACTTCTCGGTCGACTTCCCCGGCGCTCGGCGCTCTCCGCTCGCCGGACCGGGATACGAGACGTTCCTCGAAGCCGGGTTCTAGCTACTCGCCGGCGCCGTCTGGCGAGGCTTCGGCCAGCGGCTCCTGGCCGTTGTCCTCGGGGGTCGCCGGAACGTCGTCGGCGCCTTCCTCGGACTCGACCACCAGGGCGACGGCGCTGACGCGGTCGTCGTCCTTGATGTTCATCACCTTGACGCCCTGGGTGGCGCGGCCCATCTGCGAGATGCCGCTGGCGGGGGTGCGCTGGACCATGCCGTTCTGGGAGATGAAGAGGAGGTCCTGGTGCTCGCTGACGATCAGGGCGCCGGCGAGACCGCCCTTCTTCTCCGTCAGCTTCGCGGTGAGGACGCCTTTCGTGCCGCGGCCCTTGACCGGGTACTCGGAGACCGGAGTGCGCTTGCCGTAGCCGTTCTCGGTGACGACGAAGAGTTCGGTGTCGTTGCGGGCGACGTCCATCGCCAGCACCCGGTTGTCCTTGCCGGCGACGTTCATCCCTTTGACGCCGCTGGTGTCGCGGCCCATGTCCCGGACTTTCTCCTCTGAGAAGCGGCTGGCGTGACCCGAGTGGGAGACCATGAGGATGTCGTCTTCGCCCGAGGTCAGCCGCACCTGGACCAGCTCGTCGCCCTCGCGGACCTTGATCGCGATGATCCCGTCGGCGCGGATCGGCGTGTTGTAGGCGAGGAACTCGGTTTTCTTGATCATGCCCTTGGCGGTGGCGAAGGCGAGGTATTTGTTCTCCTTGAAGTCCCGGGTCGGGATCACCGCCATCACCTTCTCACCCTCGCGCAGCGGCAGCAGGTTGCGCAACGAACTGCCTTTCGCGGTCCGCGACCCCTCCGGCAGCTCGTAGACCTTGAGCCGGTAGACCTTGCCGCGGTTGGTGAAGAAGAGCAGGAAGTCGTGGGTCGAGCTGATGTGGAGGTGGGCGATGTAGTCGTCCTCTTTAAGGTTCATCCCCATCACCCCGACGCCGCCGCGGTGCTGCTGGCGGTAGGTCGCCAGCGGCAGCCGCTTGACGTAGCCGGAGGCGGTGAGCGAGATCACCATCTGCTGGTCGGCGATCATGTCCTCGATCCCGACGTCGCCCTCGAAGTGGACGAGTTCGGTGCGCCGTTCGTCGCCGTAGGCCTCGACGATTTCGGCCAGCTCGTCCTTGACCAGGGCCATCACTTTGGCTTCGTCGCCGAGGATCGCCCGCAGCTCGCCGATCCGCTCCATCAGGTCGGCGTGCTCGGCGCGGACCTTGTCGGCCTCCAGCGCGGTGAGGCGCTGCAGGCGCATGTCGAGGATCGCCTGGGCCTGCTCGCGCGAGAGCTCGAAGCTCTCCATCAACCCGTCGCGGGCGGCGTCGGGGTCGTTCGAGGCGCGGATCAGTTTGATCACCGCGTCGAGGTTGTCGAGCGCCACCAGCAGGCCCTCGAGGATGTGGGCGCGGGCCTCCGCGCGGCGCAGTTCGTACTGGGTCCGGCGGGTGACGACCTCGCGTTGATGTTCGACGTAGTGCTCGATCAGCTCCCGCAGGCTCAGCGTGCGGGGGACGCCGTCGACCAGGGCGACCATGTTCGCCCCGAACGTCGACTGCATCGCGGTTTTTTTGTAGAGGTTGTTGAGGACGACTTTGGCCGGTGGGCCGCCGCGTTTGAGCTCGATCACGAGGCGCATCCCGGAGCGTTCGTCGCTCTCGTCGCGGAGGTCGGAGATCCCCTCGAGTTTCTTGTCGCGGGCGAGGTCGGCGATCTTGGTCATCAGGCCGCCTTCGCCGCCCTTCTTGACCATGAAGGGAAGCTCGGTGACGACGATCGCCTCCTTGCCCCCCTTCAGCGGCTCGACATGGGCGCGGGCGCGAACCCGGATGCTGCCGCGACCCGAGGCGTAGGCGTCGCGGATTCCCTCCATGCTCATCATGCCGCCGCCGGGGAAGTCGGGGCCCTTGATGTGCTGCATCAGACCGGCGAGGTCGATCTCCGGATCCTCGATGTAGGCGGCGACCGCGGCGGCGACCTCGCGCAGGTTGTGCGGCGGGATGTTGGTCGCCATCCCGACCGCGATCCCGGAGGTGCCGTTGACGAGCAGGTTCGGGAAGCGCGCCGGCAGGACCAGCGGCTCCTGCGTCGATTCGTCGTAGTTGGGGCCGAAGTCGACGGTGTCGGCGTCGATGTCCCGCAGCATCTCGGTCGCCAGGCGGCCGAGGCGGGCCTCGGTGTACCGCATCGCGGCGGCGGGGTCGTCGTCGATCGAGCCGAAGTTGCCCTGGCCGTCGACCAGCAGGTAGCGCAGGGAGAAGTCCTGCGCCATCCGCACCAAGGTGTCGTAGATCGCCGAATCGCCGTGCGGGTGGTACTTGCCCATCACCTCGCCGACGATGAAGGCGCACTTGCGGTACGGGCGCGTCGGCTGCAGGCCGATGTCGTGCATCGCGTAGAGCACCCGGCGGTGGACCGGCTTGAGGCCGTCGCGGACGTCCGGCAGCGCCCGGCCGACGATCACGCTCATCGCGTAATCGAGGTAGGACGAGCGCATCTCCTGCTCGAGGCCGCGCTCCTCGATGTTCCCGGTCAGGGCGTCCAGTGCCATCAGCTGCCGACCTCGTCGCGTCGGTCCCGATCAAACGTCAAGGAACTTCACCTCTTTCGCGTGGGTCTCGATGAAGTCACGGCGGGGGGCGACCTGATCGCCCATCAGCATCGAGAAGATCGTGTCGGCGGCGGTCGCGTCTTCGAGCGTGACCCGGGCCAGGGTTCGCGAGGCCGGGTCCATCGTCGTCTCGCGCAGCTGCTTGGCGTTCATCTCGCCCAGGCCCTTGAAGCGGGTCAGCTGGACGCCCTGGCGGGCCAGCTCCAGCACGGCCCCGCGCAGGGCCTCGAAGGAGAGCGCCACGTTTCGTTTCTCGCCGCGGCTGACCTCGAACGGCGGCCGCCCGACCTGTTTCAGCAGGGCCGCGTGGACCTCGGCGAACTTGCGGTAGTCGTGATGCTCGAAGAGGGACGCCGGCAGGCGGTGGGTCCGGGCCAAACCGCTCTTGCGCTCCACCGCCTTGACAACGACGAGGTCGTCGCTGCTCTCCAGCACCTCGGTCTCGAACGGCTCGCGCGGATCGCCGCCGCCTTGCAGCAGATCCCGCGCGGCGGCAACCGTCGTCACCTGTTCGTCGAGCAGGCTGGACTCCTCGAGGAAGCGGACCACTTCGTGGCCGAAGTCGGCCTGCAACGAGGAACCCCAGCCCTCGTACTCTTTCGAGCGCCGGATGTAGGCCTGCCAGCGGCTGGAGGTGAGCTTGCGCGTCTCGCCGCTCGCGTCGGTCAGCTCGAACTCCTCGATCTTGTCGCGCAGCAGCAGCTCTTCGAGTTCGGACTCGCGCTCGAGGTAGGTCTCCTGGTTGCCCTGTTTGACCCGGTAGAGCGGCGGTTTGGCGATGTAGACGTACCCCGCCTCGATCAGCTCCCGCATCTGGCGGTAGAGGAAGGTGAGGACCAGGGTGCGGATGTGGGCGCCGTCGACATCGGCGTCGGTCGCCATCACGATCTTGTGGTAGCGGGCGCCCTCGATGTCGAACTCGTCGTGGACACCGGTGCCGATCGCGGTGATCAGGGCCTGGATCTCGTTGTTGGCGAGCACCTTGTCGATCCGGCTCTTCTCGACGTTGATGATCTTCCCGCGCAGCGGCAGCACCGCCTGGGTGTTGCGGTCGCGGGCCTGCTTCGCCGAGCCGCCGGCGGAGTCACCCTCGACCACGAAGATCTCGGCCAGGCTCGGGTCCTTGACCGTGCAGTCGGCGAGCTTGCCCGGAAGGGTCGAGTTCTCCAGCGCTGACTTGCGGGTCAGGTCGCGTGCCTTGCGGGCGGCGGCGCGGGCGCGGGCGGCGTCGATCGTCTTGCTGATGATCCGGCGCGCCTCGGGCGGGTTCTCCTCGAGGAACTCGGCCAGCTTGCGGTTGACGACCTCCTCGACCAGGCCCTTGATCGGCGGGTTGCCGAGTTTGGTCTTGGTCTGGCCCTCGAACTGCGGGTCGTGCAGCTTGACCGAGATCACCGCGGTCAGCCCCTCGCGCACGTCCTCGCCGGCGAGGTTGTCGTCTTTCTCTTTCAGCAGGCCTTTGTTGCGCGCGTAGGCGTTGAGGGTGCGGGTCAGGGCCGCCCGGAAGCCGGACATGTGGGTGCCGCCCTCGTGGGTGTTGATGTTGTTGGCGAAGCTGAAGATCGACTCCTGGTAGGAGGCGTTCCACTGCATCGCGATCTCCACTTCGCCGTCCTCTTTGCTGCCCTCGAAGTAGATCGGCTTGCGGTTCAGCGTCTCCTTGTTGGCGTTGAGATGGCGGACGAAGTCCTCGATCCCGCCCTCGTACTGGAAGGTGACGCTGTTGGTCTCGCCCCGCTCGTCGACCAGTTCGATCTTCAGGCCGCGGGTGAGGAACGCGGTCTCGCGCAGGCGCTCGGCGAGAGTCTCGAAGTCAAACCCGATCTCCTCGAAGATCTCGAGGTCGGGGAGGAAGGTGATCTTGGTGCCGTGGTTTTTGGTCGTCTCGCCCTTGTCGAGGTCGGTCTGCGGCTTGCCGCGCTCATAGTCCTGGGACCAGACGTAGCCGTCGCGGCTGATCTCGAGGTGCAGGCGCTCGGAGAGCGCGTTGACGACGGAGACGCCGACCCCGTGCAGGCCGCCGGAGACCTTGTAGCCGCCGCCGTCCCCGAACTTGCCGCCGGCGTGGAGAACGGTCAGCACGACCTCGGCGGCGGGCCTCCCCTCTTTCTCCATCGTCTCGACCGGTATGCCGCGGCCGTCGTCTTCGACCGTGCAGGCGTTGTCCGGGTGGAGGACGACGCGGACGCTGTCGCAGTGACCGGCGAGGGCCTCGTCGACGGAGTTGTCGACGATCTCGTAGACCAGGTGGTGCAGGCCACGCGGGCCGGTCGAGCCGATGTACATGCCGGGGCGTTTGCGAACCGCTTCGAGACCCTCGAGGACGGTGATGTCCTTGGCGCCGTAGCTACCGCCGCTGGCTTTTTTGTCAGGCAATGAGTCCCTTCCGGTTTACACAGAGACACAGAAAACCCCGACGCCCGGAGACTCGCTCCACGGTTGGTCGGGGCTAAATGCGAGTTGCCATAAGAATACCAGTTCGGCCCCGTGGACTCGCCGTCGCGAGAAGAAGTTTTCCCTGCAAATCGTGGAAAAAGTGTGACTAGAAACGCTCTGAGTTGACGCGGAATCGCAAAGCTTCGGGAGCCCGGTCTCCCAGCTCCTCCCGCAAGCGGTCGAGCAGGGACTCCTGCATCAGGTCCAGCTCCTGCGCCCAGACCGCGTCGGCGCACTCGATGGTGAGCGTTCCAGCGCGCTCCGCGGACGGTTGAGCTACCGCTGCCAGACGCTCGCCGACCGCCGCCGACCAGGCCGTCTGGACCGCGGCGAGCGGCGTCCGCGGGGCCGCTTTTCGCAGCGCGGCCTGGAACGCGTTGGCGGCGGGGCGGGGCGCCCGGCGGCGGCTCACGCGGCGGCACTTTCTGTCTGCGGCGGTGGCATCGGCACGACCGACCGCCGGGCCGGCTCCGGAACCGACTCCTCGTCGGCGGCGGTGATCAGCACCTGGCCGCCGTCGCCGAGGCGGGCGACCAGACGCTCGCGCCGGCTGGGGTCGAGCTCGCTCATCACGTCGTCGAGCAATAGCAGCGGGGTCACCCGCCGCGCCTCGAGCAGCGCGGCGCGCTCGGCGAAGAGAAGAGCCAGCAGTGACGCGCGCTGCTGTCCCTGTGACCCGAACCGCCGCAGCGAGCGACCCGCGGTCAGCAGTTTCAGCTCGTCGAGGTGGGGGCCCCAGGAGCTGCGGCCGAGGCGGATGTCCTGATCGCGCCGCTCCTCCAGCCCGGCCCGGATCTCCTCCGCGGTGCCCGCGGCCCGCGGCGCGTATTCGAGCTTCCCGTCCTCCAGCCCCAGTTCGGTCGCGGTCGCGGTAAAGGGGCCGGAGAGCTCGGCGACCGCCTCGGTCCGCGCTTCGACCAGGGGTGCCGCCGCCTCGGCGAGCCCGGCGTCCCAGATCCGCAGGTCCTCCGGCGACCCGTACCCCGCGCTCAGCCGCGAGAGCAGCGCGTTGCGCTGGGCGATCGCTTGGCCGTAGCGCTTGCGCAGCTCCGTCCGCGCCGGCCAGCGGGCGGCGATGAAGCCGTCAAGGTGAGCGCGGCGCTCGGCCGGCGGCCCCTTGACCAGGGTCAGGCGGTCGGGGGAGAAGACCGCCACCGGCGGCCGGTTGCGCGCGATCGTCGCGAGGGACGCGGCTTCGCCGTCGAGCAGGTGCCGGCGTCCTTCGCCGCGGCTGACCGAGGCCAGCAGCCTGTGTTCGATCCCGTCCGCGTCGCGGATAGTCGCCTCGGCACGGGCCAGCGAGCCGCCGAAGGGGATCAGGTCGCGGCGGTCGGAAGTGCGGAAGGAGCGACCGGTGAGGGCGAAGTAGAGCGCCTCGACCAGGTTCGTCTTGCCGGTGCCGTTGGGGCCGATGACGCTGACGATCCCCGGCGCCAGCTCGACCCGGACCCGGTCGAGGCTACGCAGCGGCTTTGCCTCGATCGCAGTGACGAGCACGGCGCCCTCACCTGCCCGGCGCCGCCACGGCTACACGTTGAGGCGGATTGGCATCACCAGGTAGCGGAAGTCGTCGCCCTCGATCGGCTCCAGCAGCCCCGGCCGCAGGGGCGAGATCAACCGCAGCATCACCTCGTCGCCGCCGACGCTTTCGATTCCCTCTTTGAGGAACTCGGGGTTGAAGCCGATCTCCAACGGCTCCCCCTCGAAGGCGGCGGGCATCGTCTCGCGGGCGTCTCCCACGTCGGGCGTCTCCGCCGCCACGGTCAGCTCGCCGGACTCGAAGGAGAGCCGCAGCGGCGCGTTGCGCTGGGCCAGTTGGCTGACGCGGCGGGTGACGTCGAGGAAGTCCGATCGCGGCAGCCGCACGTCGTGCTCGAAGGACTCCGGCAGGAGCTGTCGAAAGTTGGGGAACTGCCCGTCGATCAGCCGCGTAGACAGGAGGATCGACCCTGCGACGAAAACCGCCTGGTTGGCGAGCAGCGAGATCGTCGCCTCGCCCGCGCCCTCGGAGGAGAGGATGCGCGCCAGCTCCCGCAGAGCCCGGGCCGGGATGTTGGCCTCCAGCTCACCGCCGAGCTCGGCCTCCAGCTCGGTGCGCTTCACCGCCAGACGGTAGGAGTCGGTGGCGACCATCGTCATCTCGCGGCCGGTGGCGGTGACGAAGACGCCGGTCAGCACCGGGCGCATGTCGTCACGCGAGGCGGCGCGGGCAACGAGGTCGATGCTCTCTTCCAGGGCCGCGGCCGGAATCCTCAGGCCGGGCTCGGCATCGGGCTGGGGCAGTTTGGGGAAGTCCTCGACCGGCAGCACCCGCAGGTGGAAGCTGGAGCCGCCGCTGCGAATCTCGACGTCCTGCTCGGCCGCGCGCAGCTCGATCTCCACGCTCGGGTCGGGCAGGGAGCGGGCCACCTCGGCGAACAGCCGGCCGGGCAGGAGAACCGAGCCGGCGCTCTCGACACTGGCCTCGAGGGTGGTCTCCAGGCCGAGGTCGAGGTCGGTGGCGGCGAGGGTGACGCGGCCGTCCTCGGCATTGAGGAGGACGCCGGAGAGCGCCTGGGTGGCGGCACGGGTGGAAACAGCCCTGGAGACGATCGAGAGCTTGGAGACGAGATCTTCGCGTTTGGTCGTGAGCTTCAAGTCAGTCTGCCTCGGATTCTTGCCTTCTTGAGTTGAGTTAGGAGTTGTGGAAAAAGTTCTGGTCGCGGGGAATTCGGCGTGCCACTGGGATTTGCGGGGTGTGGATAAGGCTGTGGGAGGCTGGGGATTCTTACAGCGCCGGCGGGTGTCAGCGCTCCTCGCCCACAGGGTTGTGGATAGCTCCGCGCAACTCCCGCACCTTCTCGGCCAGATCGCCGTCCTCGTCGAGGCTGGCTTCGACCCGCCGCAGGGAGTTGAGCACGGTGCTGTGGTCGCGACCGCCGTAGAGGCGACCGATCTGCGGCAGCGAGAGGTCGGTGAGGTCGCGGGTGAGGAAGATCGCCACCTGGCGAGCTCGCAGCGGGGTCGCGGCGCGACTGGAGCCGACGAGCTCGGCGCGGGAGACGCCGAAGCCTTCGGCCACCCGCTGCTGGATCTCCTCGACCGAGGTCGGTTGGTTGGGCCGGTACCGGGGGACGACTTCGGCGATCAGCTCCGAGCTGAGCGGCTTGGCCATCAGCGAGGCGTGGGCGAGGACCCGGGTCAGGGCTCCGCGCAGCTGGCGCACGTTGGCGTCGATCCGGTTGGCGAGCTCGGTGAGCGCGTCCGAGTCGGCGATCTCGACCCCGGCCTCGGAGACCAGGTGGCGCAGGACGGTGAGGCGGGTGGCCAGGTTCGGCGGCTCGACCGCGACGGTCAGGCCCCACTCGAAGCGATCGCGCAGGCGCGAAGCGAGCGTCGAGAGCTCGCTGGGGATGCGGTCCGCTGAGAGCACCAGCTGGCTGCCGGACTCGTGCAGCGCGTTGAAGGTATGGAAGAACTCCTCCTCGGTTGCCGGCTTGCCCTGGAGGAACTGGACATCGTCGATGAGGAGGACGTCGATGTCCCGGTAGCGGGCCTTGAAGGCCTCGGCGCCGGAGGATTTGAGCGCGGCGACGAACTCGTTGGTGAACGACTCCGCGGTGGTGTAGCGGACGCTGAGCCCGGGAGCGTTCTCGCGCAGATAGTTGGCGATCGCCGCCAGCAGATGGGTCTTGCCCAAGCCCGGGGGTCCGTGGAGGAAGAGGGGGTTATAGGCCTCGGAGGGAGCCTCGGCGACCGCCAGGGCGGCGCCGTGGGCGAGCCGGTTGCCGGGGCCGATCACGAAGCGCTCGAAGGTGTAGCTGGGGTTCAGTTCGACGTCGCTGGCGCCACCACCGACAGGTGCCAGCTCCGAGAAGCTGACCCGCTCCAGGCCGACCTCGATCTCGCCCAGCGCTTCGGCGATCAGCAGGGAGTAGCGCCGCTCGCTCCAGGCTCGGACGCTCTCCGGCGCGGTCAGGAAAAGGGTGTCGTCCTCGATGCCGACGACTTCGATTGGCTCGAGCCAGAGCCGGTAGGTGGACTCCGGTACCGACGACTTCAGGCGCTCGCGGGTCGCCCGCCAGAGGGCGTCGAGGTCGTGTGGAGGGGAGTCGTCGGGCACCGGCCGCGCGACCATAGCGCCGTGCCTGAGCACCTCGTCTGACCGCCTCGCAAATGCCGCAGAAAAGATTTTCGGGCTCGTCCCTATACTTCCGCCGGCAATGAAGCGCACCTACCAGCCAAAGAAGCGGAAGCGGGCCAAGACTCACGGTTTCCGCGCCCGGATGAGCACCCGGGGCGGGCGCGCGATCCTCAAGCGCCGCCGCCGTAAAGGCCGCAAGCGCCTCACTCCGTGACCTGATGGCGCCCAAGCGACGGCGCCTTTCTCGCAGCGGCGAGTTCGACCGCGTGTATCGCGACGGCTCCTCACACGCGACGCGGTACCTGGTGCTCTACCAGTTCCCCCGCAAGGACGAGGAGCGCGAGGAAGTTCGGCTCGGCGTCTCGGTCAGCCGCAAGGTCGGCGGCGCCGTCGAGCGCAACAGGGTGAAGCGGACCCTGCGCGAGGCCTTCTGGAGCATCGCCGACGATCTGCCCCCCCGTCACGACTTCGTGATCGTCGCCCGCGCTGAGATCAAGGACCTGATCGAGCAGAAGGGGATGGCGGGCGTGGCGGCCAACCTGGAAGAGGCGCTGGCGGGGGGCCGTTCCACGTGAAACGCGTCCTCTTGGCCCCGGTCCGGGGCTACCAGCGGTGGATCTCACCCCGCCTTCCCCGCCGCTGCCGCTACGAGCCGACCTGCTCCGCTTACACGGTGGAAGCGGTCGAACGCTTCGGCGTGATCCGCGGTTTTCTCCTCGGCTCTTGGAGGATTCTGCGCTGCAACCCCTTCAGTCACGGCGGCTTCGACCCCATCCCCGATAGATTCACGCTCCGCACCGGCCCGGTCCACCCCGCCGAGTGGCACAAGACCCACTGAAGATGCTTCTCACCGCCAACATCCTCCAGCCGCTGATCGACATCGCCAACGCGGTGCTGAAGTTCTTCCACGACAGCGCCGGCCTCAGCTGGGGCATGTCGATCATCGCGCTGACGGTCTGCACCCGCGCCGTCCTCCTGCCCCTCACCTACAAACAGCTGAAAGGGATGCGCGCCCTGCAGGCCCTGCAGCCGCAGATGAAGGAGCTGCAGGAGAAATACAAGAACGACAAACAGCGCCTGCAGCAGGAAATGATGCGCTTCTACAAAGAGAACAAAGTCAACCCGTTGGCTTCCTGCCTGCCTCTCCTCGCGCAGCTGCCGGTCTTCATCACCCTCTTCTTCGTGCTCAAACACGAGCTGCCGCCGGACATGGGGTGCCCCGAGGCAGGACATTGCGCGGCCTACGGAGCCGAATTCTTCTTCATCAACGACCTCACCGCGAAGGCGACCGGGGGCGAATTGATCACCCTGCTCGTCCTCTACGTGGGCACCCAGCTGGTCTCCAGCATGGTGATGATGATCACCGCTGACAAAAGCCAGCGGAACCTGATGATGCTGCTCCCCTTCGTCTTCGTCCCCTTCATCCTCAGCTTCCCAGCCGGCCTGATCCTCTATTGGATCACCACCAACATCTGGACCATCGGCCAGCAGCTGGCGATCCAGCGGATCGTGCCGCCGCCGGTCACGGCGACGCCCGAGGGGGCCGCCGCGGTGCAGGCGTCCAAACCACCGCCTCCTCCGCCGCGCAAGAAGAAGCGGCGACGCTAACCCGCTGTCTCAGCCCTTGGGGCGCTTCTTGGCTATGCCGGGGTTGCGGGGGAGGTTGTCGGGGGTTGGGCCGCTCTTGCGGATTACGTGGAGGTGACGGTGCTCGGAGCCGGCTCGGTTGCCTACGTCGAGGATCTGCTCGGGGCGCATGGCCAGGGATTCGGCCGCGTTATCTAGCTGGCGCTCCTCGTCCTCGTCGCGCCTGCCCTTCCAGGCGATTAGGACGCCATTTGGCTTCAGAAGTGGGGATGCGAGCTCGGCTAGGGTCGAGAGGCGCCCCACGGCCCGGGCGGTGACGGCGTCGTAGGCCTCGCGACCTTCGCTGGTCGCCAGGTCCTCGGAACGGGTGTTGAGGACCGTGGCGTTAGGGATCTGGGCCGCGGCGATCGCCCCGCGCATGAACTCGCACTTGCGGCCGACCGACTCGACCAAGTCGACCTGAGCACCGGGCAGAGCGACGGCCAGGACCAGCCCCGGGAAGCCGGCACCGGCGCCAACGTCGGCGATCCGCCCCGCCGCTCGCAGGTCGGGAATCTCCAAGCCCGTGAGGCTGTCGGCGACGTGGACCTGCCAGGCGCGCTCGTCGACCACCGAGCTGACCGAGGCTCTCTCCTCGGCTAAAAGCGCGAGGACCGTCTCCAGCCTTGCGCGCGCGGCGCCGTCCAGGCTCGAAGCCGGATCGGCGGTCACTCCGGCAGCAGCGGCGCGACGATCACGCAGCGATTGGGCTCGTCGCCCTCGCTGTAGGTCTCGATGCCCGAGCGCTCTTTCAGCCGTTCGTGGACCACGCGCCTTTCCTGGGCGCTCATCGGGTCCATCTCAACCACGCTCTTGTTGGCCAGAGCCTGCTCGGCGGCGCGGTCGGCGCGCCCCTCAAGGGTCTCGCGGCGCCGGGCCCGGTAGCCGGCGGCGTCGACGATCACCCGCTTGCGCTCGCGCAGGCCGCGGAAGGCGGCCTGGTAGCAGAGCAGCTGCAGAGCGTCGATCGTCTGCCCGCGTTTGCCGATCAGGAGGCCGAAGTCGTCCTCCCCCTCGATCGTCAGCAGAATCCGCTCGTCGTCCTCATCGATGACGACCTCGCCGTCGAGATCGAGCTCGTCGAGAACGCCCTCGACCAGCTCCTGGGCGCGCTCGGCGGGATCGTCGGGCCATTCGTAGCTCTCGGACACGGGCGAGAGGCTATCCGACCGCTTGAAAACGCGCCGCAACACGCACCGGGAGGACCAGTCTCTAGGCTGGGCTCCTGATGGGCAAGGTCTATGCCGTGGCGAACCAGAAGGGCGGTGTTGGGAAGACGACGACCGCCGTCAACCTCGCTTCCTGCGCCGCGGCGGAGGGGAACCAGACGCTGCTTGTCGACCTCGATCCCCAGTGCAACGCTACCGTGGCGCTGGGTGGCGGCCGCGACCTGCACCCCTCCTCCTACGACTGCCTCACCGGCGATACTTCGGTCGCCGAGGCTGCCCGCCCCGCCGGCCCGGACAACCTCTGGCTCGTGCCCGCCAGCCGCGACCTCGCCGGCGCCGCGGTCGAGCTGCCGCGGATCCAGGGTTCGGAGACGCGCCTGCGCGAGCGTCTGGGGCCGGTTCGCGAGCGCTTCGCCGTCGCCCTGCTCGACTGCCCGCCCGCGCTCGGACCGGTCAGCGTCAACGCCCTGGTCGCCGCCGACCGCGTGATCGTCCCGGTGCAGGCCGAGTACCTCGCGCTCGAGGGTCTGGTCCAGTTTCTGGAAACGCTGGGGCTGATCAGGCGTGAGCTGAACCCTCAGCTTGAGGTTTCGGGTTTGCTGATCACGATGTACGACGAGCGCACCCGGCTCGCCCAGGACGTCGAGGCCGAGCTGCGCGACCACTTCGACGGGATGGTCTTCGAGACCGTGATCCCGCGCAGCGTTCGAGTCGCCGAGTCGCCGAGTTATGGTCTGCCCGTGACCGAGCACGCGCCCTCGTCCCACGGTGCCGTCGCCTACCGCGCTCTCGCCAAGGAGCTGGCGAGTCGTGGCTAGCAACCGTCGCGGCATCGGCCGCGGCCTGGCGGCGATCCTGCCGGAAACCGAGGCCACCGCGGCCGGCGAGCTGCGGGAGCTGCCGGTCGAGCTGATCAAGCCGAATCCCTCGCAGCCGCGCACCAACTTCGAGCCCGAAGCGCTGGCCGCCCTCGCCGCCTCGATCGAGGCCAGCGGCGTCGTCCAGCCGCTACTGGTTCGCCCCCTCCCCGACGGCAGTTACGAGCTGGTCGCCGGTGAGCGCCGCTGGCGCGCCGCCCAGCAGGCCGGGCTGGAGAAGGTGCCGGCGGTGATCCGCGACCAGGCCGAAGCCGAGCGCCTGCAGGCGGCGCTGATCGAGAACATGGTCCGCGAGGACCTCAACCCGGTCGAGGAGGCGAAGGCCTGCGCCGCGCTGGTCGAGGAGCTCGGCCTGACCAAAGAGGAGCTGGCGAGGCGCGTCGGCCGCAGCCGCCCCGCCGTCTCCAACCTGATCCGGTTGCTTGAGCTCCCCGACGAGGCGCTTGGGTTGCTCGAGTCCGGCGACCTCAGCGAGGGCCACGGCAAGGCTCTGCTCGCGGCTCGCGGCAACGACGTCCGCCGCCGGCTGGCCCGCGATGCCGCCCGCGGCGGCTGGTCGGTGCGCGAAACCGAGGAGAGGGTTCGGCTGGCTGGCCAGCCAAAAGCAAGGCCGAGGCGCGCCCCGGTCGATCCCGACGCGCAGGCCGCCCTCCGCGTCGCCGCCGAGGCGCTGGAGGAAGCGCTCGGCTACGAGGTGACCGCCCGCGCCAAGGGCGACGGCATCGTCGCCGAGCTCCGCTTCGACGACGTCCGCGAGGCCCACGCGCTCGCCCGGCGCCTCCGCAAACGCGACCGCTGACCGCTCGCCGTCCCGTCGCTATCATCGCCGTCCCCGGGCGATTAGCTCAGTTGGTTAGAGCGCGTCTCTGATAAGGACGAGGTCCCTGGTTCGAATCCAGGATCGCCCATACATCTCCTCCGGAGCGGGTAAGAGCCCGACCTATACTTCGGCTTTCAACCACGGTCGGGAGCTCCTTTTGCAGCAGATGCAGATCTACGGCGTCAGTTTCGACATGGTCGGCAAGCAGCCGATCGTGTTGCTGAAGACCGTGGACGGGAACCGCTTCCTGCCGATCTGGATCGGCCACCCGGAGGCGGCGGCGATCCTGATGAAGCTGCAGGGGGCGACGACGCCGCGGCCGATGACCCACGACCTGCTCTCCGACCTGCTCGACAACCTCGACGCGAAGTGCGAGCGGGTCTCCGTCACCGAGCTGCGCGACAACACCTTCTACGCCTCGATCACGGTCTCGATCAACGGCTCCGAGGTCGAGATCGACTCGCGCCCCTCCGACGCGCTGGCGCTCGCCGTCCGCGTCGCGGCGCCGATCTTCGCGGCCGAGGAGGTGATCGAGGAGTCGGCGATCGAGTTCGAGCACGAGGTCGAGGACACCGAGGAGGTCGTCGACAAATTCAAAGAGTTCCTCGATGAGGTAACGCCGGACGACTTCGCCCAGGGCGACTCCTAAGCCGTAGCCGGCTTCAGGGCCAGGTCGAGGATCCGCTCGACCAGCCGCTCGAAGGGGAGACCCGCCGCCTCGGCGGCCTGGGGGAGAAGGCTGGTGTCGGTCAGGCCGGGAATCGCGTTGGCCTCCAGCAGCCAGGGGCCGTCAGCGCCGAGGATCAGGTCGACGCGGGCGAAGCCGGTGCAGCCGAGCGCCCGGTAGGTGGCGACCGCGGCCTCTGTGACCGCGCGCTCCTCCTCGGCGGTCAGCTCCGCCGGGCAGGCGAAGCGGGTGCGCCCGATCTCGTAGCGGGCCTCGAAGTCATAGCGGTCGCCCTCCAGCAGGATCGCCTCGACCACCGGCAGCGGCTCGTCGCCGAGCACGCTGACCGCCAGCTCGCGGCCGTCGACGAAGCTCTCAAGCAGGATCCGGTCGTCGTAGCTGAAGGCGGAGACAAGGGCCTGCGGGACCTCGCTCGCCGAGGCGGCGAACTTGACCCCCAGCGAGGAGCCGCCGCTGCTGGGCTTGACGACGAGCGGGAAGCCCAGCGTCTCCTCCAGGCGGACGAGCGCCTCGGCGGCGCCGAACTCGCGGAAGGCGGTCTGGTTGAAGGCGAACCACGCGGGGGTGGAGAGGCCGGCTTCCTCGATCGCGTCCTTGGCCTGGACCTTGTCCATGCAGCGCGCGCAGGCGGCGGCGCCGGGGCCGGTGAAGGGGATGCCGAGGATCTCCAGCAGCTCCTGCACGGTGCCGTCCTCGCCGCCGACCCCGTGCATCGCGACGAAGGCGACGTCGGGCCGCTCGGCGCCCAGCCGTTTGACCAGGTCGGGGCCGACGTCGATCGGCAGCACCTCGTGGCCGAGCCGCTCCAGCGCGTCCTCGACCCGCGCCCCCGAGCGCAGCGAGACGCCGCGCTCCAACGAGCGACCCCCTTTGAGGACCGCGACCTTCACCCTGCCTCGCCCGCTTTGCGGAACGGCAGCACGTTCGGCGCCGACGGCTCTTCCGGCTCGGGCAGCCGCTGTTCACCGGTCAGCGTCCCGTAGAGCTCGACCTGCTCGGCGATCACCTTGCCGATCCGCCGCACCCCCTCGCGGATCTCGTCCTCGTTAACGCCGGAGAAGTTGAGCCGCATCGAGTGGCTGCCGCGGCCGTCGATGTAGGCGGCCTGGCCGGGGACGAAGGCGACGTCGGCGCGCAGCGCCTTGGCCAGC